>DAORJJ010000123.1:0-14366 GCA_035439005.1 Polyangiaceae bacterium
GCGGGGCCCCCCGCTCGCTCACCACGACGAGCAGCAGCGCGCGCGGGGCGCCGAGCAGCTCCGTCATCACCGCGTGGTCCCATGAGCCCTCGGGGGGCAGCGGCGCGATCACGACGAGCCGGCGGGGCTCCCGGGCGGCGGCGGCGACGAGCCCCTCCGCGAGCGCCTGCGGATCCGCCGGGCGGTCGGCGGTGGCCAGGCCAAGCGCGAGCGCGGCCTGGTGGAACGATGGAAACCCCGGGCTGGCGAGGCAGCCGGCGACGGCGTGGCCGGCCAGCGCCGCCCGGCGCGCGAGGTGCTCGATCAGGCTGTTCGTCGCGTCGCGACCCACGACGACCGCGACGTGCCCTGGCGAGCCGGACTCGACGCGCGCGTCGAGCTCGAGGAACCCTCCGCCCCGCGGGACGGAGACCTCGGCTGCAGAGAACGGCGATGCGAGCGAAGTGACCAACCGCTCCAAGTTACCGCATCGCGCCCCGTGAGCAAGGCCGCCACGGCCGAAATGCCCACGCGAGAGCGCGCGTTCAGCGGGGGTGGCGCCGCCGCTGCAGCTCGGCGTCGATCGCGTCGAACGCCTCCGGGGCGGCCTCGCCGAGCGCGCGCGCGAGGGGAAGCTGGGCCGCGACGCTCTCCAGGTAGAAGCCGAGCAGCGACGGGAGCTTCTCCTCGAGCAGCGCCGCCTGCTTCACGACCGTGGCCGCGTCCCCCCGGCGCACCGGCCCGGTCAGCGCCGCGGGGAAGCCGAGCGTCTCGACGTTGTCCGCCACGCTGCGCAGCAAGGGACCGAGCATCCGAGGGGCCACCGCCCGGGGGACGCCCGCCACGGTGAGCAGCTCGGCGCCGAGCGCCGCGAGCGCCGCGGCCCCGTTCGCGACCAGGCCCGCGGACGCATGGTAAAGCATCTTGTCCATGTCCGGGAGGGTGCGTGGGGTCATCCCGAGCAGCTTCCCGAGCTGGCGCGCGGCGCGGACGGCGGCCTCGTCGCCGTCGACGTGCAGCTGGCCCCGCGCGAGGGTGGGCGAGGTGTCGGGCGTGGCGAACGCGATCATCGGGTGCATTTGGGCGACGCCCGCGCACACCGCGCGCAGCGGGGCGAGCGCCTCCGGCCCCTGCGCGCCGGCCACGTGCACGCAGACCGCGCGGCGAGGGACGAGGCCGGACGCGGCGAGCTCGGTCGCCAGCGGCGTGAGGTCGCGGTCGCGCACGGCGAGGACGACGACGTCCGCGTCGAGGGTCGGCGGCAGGCCGTCGCGGGCGGCCCGGAGGGTGATCTTGGCGCCTTGCGCCCGCAGGAGCCGCGCGAGGCCGCGCCCGACCTTGCCCGCTCCCTGAATGTGGATCCGCGGTCGCTTCACGGGGCCTCCGCGTAGAGCGCGTGCCCGCGCGCGTACGCGAGCACGTCCCGCGGGACGAGCGCCGAGAGCTCGCTCGGGGCCGCCTCGCCGTCCGCGAGGAGCTGCCGAATCCGCGTGCTCGACACGTCGGGCAGCACGGCCATGGGGGCCTCGGGGTGGACCGCGCCCACCCGGCCGAGCACCATCGGTGGCGCGACCGCGCAGATCGCCTCCCACCCGTGCCATTTGGACGACTCGAGGAGGATGTCGGCCCCGATCAGCAGCCGCAGGTCGACCTCTGGCGAGACGGCCCGGAGGTGCTGCACGAGGCGCAGGGTGCGGCTCTCGCCCCCGAGCTCCTCCTCGACGCGCGACACCTCGATCTGCGGGTGGCCGGCCATGCACAGCTCGCACATGCGCACGCGGTGCGCGTACGACGCGAGCGGCTTCGCGAACGGGTGCTTGAAGGTGGGCACGACGAGCACCTTGGACGCGCCCCCGGTCGCCACGGCGAGCACGGCGGCGAGCAGGTGCGCGACGTGCGGCGGGTTGAAGCTCCCCCCGAACACCGCGACGATGGGGCGCCCGCCGCTCCTCGACGCGCCGTCGGGCGCGCTCGCGTGCGCGTCGCTCACCCTTCCTGCACCCGCATCTTGGTGCTCCGATCGATCGCGAGCACGTGCCGCGCCGTGAGCTTCCCGGAGCCGTCGTAGAGCGCGAGCTCGATGTCGTCCTTCTCGTCGTCGATCACCGCCAGCCCGCCGCCGACCCCGACCGAGCCGGGCGACACGAACCAGCGCGAGCCGATCGCCTTCACGAACGGACCGTCGCTCTTGCCGTAGATGAGCACGGAGGCCCCGGCGATCTCCTCCTCGTCGAGCCCGGCCTTGTCGTTGACCAGCAGGGCCACCCGGTCGCCGATCATCTCCATCGTGCGCGCGCGCTCGGGGAGGGTCTCGAGCGCCTTCAGGCGCAGGCGCGCCCGCTCGATCGCGACAAAGCGATCGAGCTCGGGCGGCGTGCCCGAGATCGCGACCGCGGCGGAGCGCGTCCACGCGGCCCGATCGCTGGGATCGTCGCCCACGAGCTTGCGGGCCCAGGCCGCCACGGCCCGGTCGAGCGCCCCGTCGACCCCGAGGTACACGGCGCGGTGGACCTTCGCCCCGTTGAGCAGGAACTCGGCCCCGCGCCCGAGGGCCGCCACGTCCCCATCGGCCGGTCCAAGGAACCCCATTCGCATCGCGACGGAAGTCTTTCGCTCATCCAGCTGGAAGTAAAGGGTCGAGTGCCCGCGCGCGCTCGCAGGCCGGCTTCCCCTCGAAAAGATTGCAGAATTTGCCTGGCCACATTTCTCCTCCGCGGGCCGAGGTGCGCGGCCGGCGCGAGCGCCCCTCGGGTACGATGGGCTCGTGCCTCCGCGCCGGCTGCGAGCCCCCCACGATCCGGTCACGATCTCCCTCGACGGCGAGGCGCTCGCCGCGGAGCGTGACGAGCCCGTGGTCGTCGCGCTCGTGGCCGCCGGCGCGCTCGCGCTCGCTCGGAGCGCCAAGTTCCACCGTCCGCGCGGCCCGTCGTGCCTGCGCGCGGCCTGCGAGGGGTGCCTCGCCCGCGTCGACGGCGAGCCGAACATCATGACGTGCCGCGCGCGGGCCCGCGAGGGCACGGCGGTGACCACGCAGAACTCGCTCGGCTCGCGAAACGTCGACCTGCTCCGCATGACCGACTGGTTCTTCCCCGAGGGACTGAACCACCACGAGCTCTTCGCCGGTGTGCCAGGCCTCCAGTCGGTGATGATGTCGTTCGCGCGTCGCGTGGCGGGCCTCGGGAAGCTCCCGTCCGCGGTGCGAGCGCCCACGCCCGCGCGGCGCCGCCACCTCGACGTCGTCGTGGTCGGCTCCGGCCCGTCGGGGATGGCGACGGCGCTCGAGCTCGCCGCGCGTGGCCGTCACGTGACGGTGCTCGACGACGCGCTCGCCGCGGGTGGCGTCGCACGCGCGCTCGGGGCCGAGCGCGGCGTGTTCGGGCCGTTGCTTGCGGCCTTCTCGCAGGCGGTCGCCGCGGGCCGCGTGGCCCTTGGCCTCGAGGTCACCGTGGGCGCGCTGTATGAGGGCGATCTGCTCGCGGTGGGTCCCAGCGGCGCGGAGGTGCTCACCGCGGAGACCCTCGTGCTCGCCACCGGTGCGCACGACGGCCAGGCGATCTTCCTCGGCAACGATCTCCCCGGCGTGCTCTCGGCGCGGGCGGCCGCCGAGCTCGTCGCCCACGGCGTGCTCGTCGGTGAGCGCGTCGCGTGGTGCCACCCGGAGGGGCCCACCGCGTTCGGCCACGCGTTCGCCGCCGCGGCGCGCGCCGAGGGCGCCACGGTCCACGCCTTCCCGGCGCTGCCGCGCGAGGTGCACGGCGGCACCGTCGTGGAGGGGGCGACCTTCTCGCTGGGCGGCGAGGAGGTCATCTACGATCTCGACGCCGTCGTCCTCGACCTCCCGAGCAGCCCAACGTACGAGCTCGCCGTCCAGGCGGGCGCGCGCGTGCGCCACGAGCCGCGCGGGTACGTGGTCGTCGCCGACCGCCAGGGCGTCATCGCGCCCGGCGGCGTGCGCGGCGTCGGCGAGCTCGTGGGCACGCCCCTCGAGCCCGAGCGCGTGCTGACCGAGGCCTCCCGCGTCGCGGGCTAGTCGTCCACGAGAGACCCGAACACCGCGACGCCGCCGGCGACCGCGACGACGTCGAAGACGGCGAGGAGCAGGAGGTAGTCCCTGAGCTCGCTCAGCGACCCGCCCCCGAACACGAGCGCCGTGCCCGCGACGGCCGACAGGAGCACCGGCGAGAGCAGCGGGAAGAGCACCGAGGCGAGCACGAGATCACGCGCCGAGGTGCGCACGGTCATCGCGCCAAACAGCGTGCCCGTCGCCGCGATGCCGAGCGTGCCGAGCAGCAAGATGGGCACGAGCTTCGGCAAGTACTGGAGCACCTCGATGTGGAACAGCAGCGCCACCGTCGGCACGACCAGCGCCTCCACCGCGAGCAGGAGCGCGAGCACCCCGAGCGCCTTCCCCACGAAGATGCTCGCCCGGGGCACGGGCGCCACCAGCAGCCCCGTGAGGGCGCTCTCCTCGCGCTCGCGCTGCCAGGTGCGCCCGAGCGCGAGCACGCTCGCGAAGGCGATGGGCAGCCAGATGGCCCCTGGCGCGATCCGCACCTGGGTCTTCGGGCCCGCGCTGAACGCGATGCTCGCCATCACCGTCACGAGCACCGCGAAGAAGCCGCCCGTGGTCAGGATCTCCCGTGTGCGGAGCTCGATCCGTAGGTCTTTTCGCGCGATCGCCCCCGCGCACGCGAAGAAGCCGGGCGAGCGGCTCGCCGCGGACGGGGAGGGCGCGGGCGCGGAGTGGACTTGCGGGGAGGGCACGGGCGGAGAGGGAAGGGGCGGGTCCTCGCGCGGGGCCGGCGAGGCGCGCGCGCCGCCGGTGCGTCAGGCGTGCCCACCATGCCGGGACCCCGGCCCTCCGCGCAAGCCTGTCCTCTCAGCTTCTCAGAAGCCCGCTTCTCAGAAGCCCGCCGCCGGGTCTTCGGCGTTCGCGCGCGCGCGGATCTTCTCGGCGAGGGTCTTGCGCTGCTCCGCGGTCAGCACCGGGAGCACCTTCTCGGCGACCGCGAACGCGGCCTCTTGCTTGCCCTTGGCGCGCTCGGCGAAGGTGCCCTGCGGGCCGACCGTCGAGGGATCGAACTTCGGCTGCTTGAACGCCTCGAGCATCGCCCGTCCGCCGCCGCCGTGGTGACCGCCCCACCCGTGACCGCCTCGGCCGGCGTGCTCGCCGCGCTCGGCCTCGCCTGCGGCGTGCTCGGTCTCGCCCGCGCCGTGCATCGCGCGCATGCCGTCGCGCATCGCCTCGCGGATGGTGGCGCCCTGCTCGGGCGTGAGCCCGAGGTCCCGGCCGAGCGCAAAGAGCCCGCCGCCCCGCTCGTGCGCGCCCACCATGCGCTGCTTGCCGCGCTCCCGGAGGGCGTCCACGAACGCCGCGCGCTGCGCGTCGTCGAGCACGTCGTGCAGCTTGACGAGCGAGGCCTGGTCCTCCGGCCGCACCTGGTCCATCTTCGCGATGACCTGGTCGAGCCGCGGCTTCAGCGCGGCGCGATCGACCGCCCCCTTCTCGATCTGACCGGCCACGTCGAGCATCAGCGCCTTCACCTCGGCGCGCACGGTGGCGTGCCGCGCCTCGGCGGCCTGCGCGAGCTTCTCGATCTCGGCGCGCTGCTCGGGCCGGAGATCCACCTCGCCCAGCGCTTCGCCCGCGATCTTCACGAAGCCGTGAGCGCCCTGGGCGACGGGGGCGCGGGTGGTGGCCGCCGCGGTCTGCGCGGTGGAAGCCGTGGACGCGCCGCTGCACGCGGTGGCGCCGAGGGCGAGGACAGCGGCGAGCGCGGGGACAAGGAAAAAGCGACGGATGGACTTCATGGGACAACCTCCAGCCGACAGGGTGGGGCGCCACGCGGCGGCGCGCCCGTGATCGCGCGGTAAAGAAGGGTAAACCAGCCGAGAACGCGGCGAGAACCGGCGTTCACTAGGCCTGACAGCGCTGTCGCGGCGCTCGGTCCGCGTTCTCTACGCGCCTGCACACCCGCGCGCCGGCACGGGGGGTGCAAGAGGCGCCCGCGCGAGCGCTCGCTCACCGCGGGTCGCTCCTCTATGCTGCGTCGAGCTGAACCGGGAGTCAGGCCCGCAGGGGCGAACCAAGGTCGATGGCGAGCCCGAGCCGAAGGCGAGGTGTCGTCATGAACGTGGAGGGTGGTCTATGAAGTCGAGTCGATCGGGTGGTGCACGGGCTCAACATGTCGCGGGCCTCGCGGCGGGCGTGCTCTGCGCGCTCCTCGCGGGCTCGGCGCACGCGGCGGACCCGAAGCCCGCGGCTGGCCCGGACACCGTCACCCTCCAGGACGGCACGGTCATCACGGGCACGTTCACCGAGCTCGTGCCGCAGAACCGCATCACGGTCCTCGTTGGCACGGAGTCCAAGACGTTCCAGTGGAACCTGGTGCGCAAGGCCACGCACGACGGCAAGGTGGTGGCGGAGAACGCGCCCGCCGCGCCGGCGGTGGTCGTCGTGCAGCCGCAGCCGCAGCAGCAGGTCGTCATCGTGCAGTCGCCGCCGCCCGCCGCCGCGGGCTCCTCCGCCACGTCGGCGTTCGTGCACCTCGAGGGCGACGACGACGCGGTCCTCGAGATGCGCGGCCCGCAGGGCGGCGACTTCATCGCGATGTGCCACTCGCCGTGCGACCGCGCGCTCCCGCTCGACGCGATGTACCGCATCGGCGGCGATGGCATCCGAAAGTCGGGGAATTTCAAGCTCGCCAGCACCGACGGCAAGCCCGTCGTGGTCGACGTCAACTCGGGTCACACCGGCGGCTTCGTTGGCGGCATCGTCATGACCGCGCTCGGGCCGGTGGTCGCCGTCGCGGGGCTCTTCGTCTACGCGGTGAGCTCGATCTCGTTCACCTACTCGACGTCCGGCGGCAGCAGCGGCGGCAGCTCCGCCGGGAAGACCACCGGCGGCATCATGATGCTCTCGGGCCTCGCGCTCACCGCCGTGGGCATCCCGCTCATCGTGATGAACTCGCGCACGAAGGTGAAGCAGGAGGTCGGCACGCCGGGGCCCGCGCGCGACGCGGGCATGCTCAACGTCCGCCTGCCCGAGTTTCGGGACGTCGCGCACGAGGTGCCCATGCCCGGCGCGAGCTACGCCCCGGTCTTTGGCCTGGCGTTCTAGCGCGCGACCTTCGCGGCGGGCGCTCGCCGCGAGCGCCTATGCGGCTAGGCCGGCGCGAGCGCCTTGACGAAGGCGTTCGTGAACGGGGCGGCGTTCGCGTAGGACGCCTTGAGGTCGCCCATGACCTTCTCCTCGACCATCGCGCCCACCATGAAGACCTTCACCTCGACGCGAATGCGCGCGAAGCGTACGAGCCTGCCCTCGCCGAGCTTCTCGCACCAGACCTCGCCGTCCACCCGGGTCTTGTCGCCCAGGGTGCTCGGGGCGATGGTGAACGTGTAGCGCCCGGTGGCGGGGTCGTAGGTGCCGCTCTCGGTGTAGCTGAAGCGATCGCCGAGGGCCTTCTTCACGGGCCCAGGGAGGCTCCCGACCGGCGGATCGAGGTGAACCTTGCGGCTCACCTTCTCGCCGTCGTGCCGTGTCTCGAGGAGGCTCCAGCCGGGGAACTTGAGGTGCTCGAGGTAGAGGCGCCGGTTGTAGTCCGGGTCGAAGTGGCACTTCTTCCAGTACGTCTCGACGGTGCAGTCGAACTCGTCCCGGATGGTGGTCTCGGCCATCGGCGCCTCTCCTCTCGCTCTGCTCGGTCGCTCGCTCGTTCGTCAGAAGATGAAGACGCCGAGCGACACGACCGTGGACCAGAGGCCCTTGGCGTGACCCTCCGCGCTCTGCGCGATGTGCCGGGTCTTCAAGATGGTCTTGTTCATCTTGAAGACCTGCTCGCGCTCGTTCCACGCCTTCTCGGGGTCGAAGTCGATGCCGAGGGTGGTCGCGAGCATGGTGGCGGCGAGGTCCTCTGCGTACTCGCCGGCGACCTTCGACGTCTCGCCGTAGCTGTGGTGCTCCGACAGGTAGCCGTACATGTTCGGGTCGGCCGGGCGCGCGAGCCCGATCGACGTGGCGATCAGGCGGTTCGGCTCGTTCGTGTCCTGGCGCGCCATGACGCAGTGGACGATCTGCCCCGGGCGGATGAGCTTCTCGCCCTCCTTCCGGCTGATCTCGCGGCAGTGGGGCGGAAAGATCGAGCTCACGGTGACGAGGTTCGCCTTCTCGACGCCCGCGTCGCGGAGGGCGAGCTCGAACGACGAGAGGCGGTCCTTGTGGACGCCCACGCCGTTGCAGAAGAAGATCGCCTTCGGCGTGAACATCTCGGCCATGAGCGGGAAGCCGCTCTCGCCCATCTGGATGACGGGGACGCTGGGCGCCTTCGACGAGCCAGCCTTCGACTGCTTCTTCTTCATCGCCGCTCCTCCGAGGACGTCGTCAATGAGCGAGGGGCTCGACGACGTCGACGCGCCTCGCGCCTTCTGGGTGCTCACTTGGCGGCCTTGG
Source organism: Polyangiaceae bacterium (assembly GCA_035439005.1). Taxonomy (GTDB): domain Bacteria; phylum Myxococcota_A; class Polyangia; order Polyangiales; family Polyangiaceae; genus JAAFHV01. Next base: position 8,429 of record DAORJJ010000123.1, read on the forward strand.
CGCGCTTGGTGACGGCCTTGTAGTGGTCGTAGAGCCGCGGGACGGGCCACGCGGCGAGGCGCGCCTTGTACCCGGCGTCGGCCACGCGCTTCTCGGCCTCGAGGATGGCGCCGACGAGCTTCTCGTGCGTGCCGAACTTCGCCTTCACCTCGGTGAAGACGGCGTGCAGGCGCAGGAGCTTCGCGTTCGACACGTGGGCGAGGCCCTTCTTCGGGTTCGTGCGGCCGAGCCAGAGGTTGTCTCCGGCGAAGCCTTCCACGGCGGCGACCAGCTTGGCCTTGTCACCGAACTTCTCTTTCACGGTCGCGAGCGGGCTCTTCATGGCGATACTCCTTCGAGGGGGTGCAAGATCACTTGCACGGCATGGATGGCGCCCGTCCTTACCGGAACCGACCCGCCCCCGCAAGTGTCGGTTCGCGCGACGCCCCAAGAACCGCCGTGGCAGGATCCCGGCGCTGTAAGGTCGCGGCGTCGTCGGCGTTTTCGCCCTACGCTGAGCGCTCGCGACACCGACGGAGGACTGAACATGCGGACAAGGCGGACGACACTGTGCCTCATCGTGCTGGGGGCGCTCGCGTGCCTCCAAGGGTGCGGGATGGCCTCGGCGGAGAGCGCGCCGGCCATGGCCCCGATGGCGCCCGCCAAGTCGAGCGCGGGCGCCGCGGTCACGCACGAGGAGTTGGCGCAGGCAGACGCGCCGGCTCCTCCGCCCCCTCCACCCGGGGAGGCCCGGCCAGGCCCCGCGAAGAAGGAGGCCCCCCGCGCAGGCGAGCCCGAGCGAGCCGCCGGCGACGGGAAGGCCGAGGTCGCCCGCGAGCACCTTATTGTGTATACTGCAACCATCACGATGGCCGTCTACCAGGTGCAGCCGAACCTGGCCCTGGTCGAGCGCATCGCGAAGGAGAGCGGCGGCTACCTGTCGCTGCGGAGCGACAACCAGATCACCGTGCGGATCCCGCGGGCGAAGTTCGACGCCGCGCTCGGCGCGATCGAGAAGATCGGCGACGTGCTCCACCGCGACGTCTCGGCCGAGGACGTGACCGACCAGTACGTCGATCTCGAGATCCGCATCAAGAACGCGCGCGCGATGCAGACGCGGCTGAAGCAGCTCCTCGAGAAGGCCGCCGTGAAGGAGGCGATCGAGATCGAGAAGGAGCTCGCCCGCGTCACCCAAGAGCTCGAGCTGCTCGAGGGGAAGCTGAAGCTGCTCAGCGACAAGATCGCGTACTCCACGATCACCGTCGTGTTCGCGGCGCGCGGCAGCGCCCTGCAGAGCGCGAGCCGGGTGCGCCTGCCGTTCCCCTGGCTCCAGCAGCTCGGCCTCGTGAACCTGCTTCAGCTTCAAGAGGAGCGCACCCGATGAGTCTCCGCGTCACGCCTCGCGTCCCGTCACGCCCCGCCCCGCGCCGCGCGCGCCGCCTCGCCGCGCCCCTGCTCTGCGCCGCCACCGTCGTCCTCGCGATGGCTGGCGTCGGCTGCGGTCGACCCTTCCGCATCGCCACCGCGCCCGGCTTCGTCGAGCTCGATGGGCAGTCCGCCACGGGTTACGACTACCGCGCCACGAGCCCCGAGGGCGTGGTCATGGCCGTCAAGGTGCTCGAGGACGAGGACCGCGCCGAGCTCGGCTTCTGGACCAAGTCGATCGTCTTGCAGATGCGCGACGTCTCCGGCTACGCCCACCTCGCGACGGTCGACGTGACCTCGCTCGACGGCACGCCGGGCAAGCGCATGGAGTTCGCGCACGACGAAGACGGCAAGCCCTACCTCTACTGGGTGACCGTCTTCGCGGCGCAGGGCAAGCTCTTCATCGCGGAGGCCGGCGCGCCGAAGCCCCTCTTCGAGCGCAACCGCGCCAGCGTCGAGTGGACGATGAAGAGCCTCAAGGTGAAGTGCGACACGCTCGTGTCGCCGGTGCTCGCCTCGCGCACCTGCCACCGCTGGTAGCGCGCGATCGACCGACATACTCTTGTAAAAGTCTTGCGCACCCTTTTTGGGGTGCTACGACATCCGCATGGCAACCCTGACGCTCTCCTCCCGCCTCTCTGGCGGCCTCCTCGGCCTCCTCGTGGGGGACGCCCTCGGCGTCCCGTACGAGTTCCACCGCCCCGATCGGCTCCCGCCCCGGGCCGAGCTCGAGATGACCCCACCGCCTGGCTTCCAGCGGGCCCACCGCGGCGTCCCTACCGGCACCTGGTCGGACGACGGCGCGCAGGCGCTGGCCCTGCTCGACTCGCTCCTCGCGCGCGGCGGGCTCGCGCTCGACGACCTCTCGGCGCGCCTCCTCGCGTGGTTCGAGGAGGGCCGCTACACGCCCGACGGCCGCGTGTTCGACGTGGGCGTGCAGACCTCGCGCGCCTTCCGGGCGCTCCGCGACGGCGTCTCCCCGGAGGAGGCCGGGCCCGCCGGCGAGCGCGACAACGGCAACGGCTCGCTCATGCGCGTGCTCCCGGTCGCGCTCTTTCACCGCGGGTCCGACGCGGAGCTCTGCGCGCTCGCCGAGCGGTCGTGCCTGCCCACCCACGGGCACCTCCGGGCGAGGGTCTGCTGCGCGCTCTACTGCCTCTGGGCGCGCCACGAGCTCGCGGGCCACGCCGACGCCTACGCCCGCGCCGCGGCCGAGCTCCGCGCCGCGTACCGCGACGATCCGGCCCGCACCGAGGAGCTCGAGGGCCACGTGCGCCCCGACGACGCGAGCCCCGGCGGCGGCTCCGGCTACGTGGTGGACACCCTCCGGTCGGCGCGGGCTTGCCTCGAGGAGGGCTCGTACGAGGCGGCCGTCAAGGCGGCGATCGCGCTGGGGCACGACACCGACACGACCGCGTGCGTCGTCGGCGGCATCGCGGGCGTCCGGTGGGGCGAGGCGGGGATTCCTCCGCGCATGCTCGACGCCCTCCGCGGGCGCGACGTCGTGGCGCCGCTGCTCCGCGGGCTGCTCGCGGCGCACGGGGTCCAGGCGGCCCCCTGACCCCCGCGCGCCTCGTAGACCCGTCGGCTCCGCTCTGTTAGGGATGCGCCGAATGGGAACGCCGCGCGTACGTTTTGCTCCCTCACCCACGGGCTACCTCCACATCGGCGGCGTGCGCACGGCCCTCTTCAACTGGCTCTGGGCGCGCAAGACCGGCGGCGCGTTCGTGCTCCGCATCGAGGACACCGATCGCGAGCGCTCCACCGACGCGAGCCGCCAGGTCATCTTCGACTCCCTGCGCTGGCTCGGCATCGACTGGGACGAGGGGCCCGAGGTAGGCGGCCCCCACGGCCCCTACCAGCAGATGGAGCGGCTCGCCCTCTACAAGGAGTACGCCGAGCGCCTCATCGCCGAGGGCAAGGCGTTCCGCTGCTACAAGACCCGGGATGAGCTCGACGCGGCCCGCGCGGCCCTGAAAGAGAAAGACCCCAAGGCGGAGTTCCGCTACCCCCGCGAGTGGCGCGAGCAGGCCGCGCGGCCGGGCGAGCCCCACGTCGTGCGGTTCAAGGTGCCGGCCGAGGGGCAGGTCACCTACGTCGACAAGGTCTTCGGCGAGGTGAAGACCCCGAACGCGGCCCAGCAGGATTTCGTCCTCCTCCGGTCCGACGGCGTGCCGCTCTACAACTTCGGCGCCGTCGTCGACGACGTGACCATGGGCATCACGCTCGTGGCGCGCGGGCGCGACCACATGGTGAACACCCCGCCGCAGATCCTCCTCTACGAGGCCCTCGGCGCGCCGGTGCCCGAGTTCGCGCACCTGCCCATGATGCTGAACCAGAAGGGCGCGAAGCTCTCCAAACGCGACGGCGCCGTGGGCGTGTTCGAGTACCGCGACAAGGGCTACACCCCCGACGCCGTGCTGAACTACCTCGCCCGCTTTGGCTGGTCGTTCGGCGACCAAGAGGTGTTCTCGAAGGCCGAGCTCATCGGCGCGTTCGACTGGGCGAGCTGCGGCCGCGGCGACGGCAAGTTCGACGAGAAGAAGTTCCTCGCCGTGCAGCACGAGCACCTGAAGAGCCCCGCGCGCGTGCCCGACGATTCCTATGTAGAGTACATGCGACCGTTCGTCGAGGCGCGCGGCCTCGCGTTCGACCCGGCGATCGTGCGCGGCTCGCTCGTCATGGTGCGCGAGCGCGCGCGCACGCTGGTCGAGGCCGCCGAGGCCGTCGACTACTTCCTCCGGCCCACGCCGGTGTTCGACGAGAAGGCGAAGGAGAAGGCGCTGGTGCCCGAGAGCGCGCCGCTGCTCCTCGAGCTCGCGGAGCGCCTCGCGGCGACCGAGCCCTTCGACGCGGTCGGGACCGAGGCCACGCTGCACGAGCTGCTCGCCGCGCGCGGCCTCGAGATGAAGCGCGTCGCGGCCCCGGTGCGCGTGGCCCTCACGGGGCGGGCGAGCAGCCCAGGCCTCTACGAGGTGATGGCGCTGCTCGGCAAGGCGACCACGCTCGCGCGGCTCCGCGCGGCCGCCGAGCTCTGCGTCGCAGGCGCGAGCGCTGCAGGCACGGCCGCAGGCACCTGAAGATGAGCGTCGCCCAGACAGCGCGCTTCGCCGAGCTCCTCGAGACCGCGAAGCCGTTCCTGCCGATCCCCATCTTGGCCGGCCTCGCGCCGATCATGTGGCTGTTCTTCCGAGACACGTGGCGGGAGCTCGACGAGGACGCCCACCGCCATCGCGCCGAGCTGCTCGCCGAGGGCAAGACCGACTACCGCCCGTTCGTGGCGATGCTCATGTGCGCCCTCATCCTCACGATGCAGGAGTACTACGGCGGCCGCGCGGCCTACGTGGTGTACGCCAAGCCCCTCCTCGAGAAGTTCGACGCGGCCCACCCCGGCGCGCTGCACCTCGTGAAATTCGATGAGCTCTACAGCTATGCGTGGTGGGCCGGCACCCGCATCTTCGGCTACGTGGTCGTGCCGTTCTCGGTGTGGAAGGTCGTCTACCCGAAGGACTCTCTCCTCGACCTGGGGCTCCGCACGCGCGGGTTCTTCAACCACGCGTGGATCTACCTCTTGTTCCTCGGCGTCGTGCTGCCGGCGATGCTGGTCGTGGCGAACCAGCCCGACTTCGGCGCGTATTACCCGTTCTACAAGACCTCGTCGCGGAGCTGGTTCGACTTCCTCCTGTGGGAGGCCATGTACTTCGCGCAGTTCTTCGCGCTCGAGATGTTCTTCCGCGGGTTCTGGCTCGGGGTCCTCCGCCGGAGCATGGGCTCGGGCGCCATCTTCGCGATGGCCGTGCCGTACTGCATGATCCACTACGGCAAGCCCTACCTCGAGGCCGTGGGCGCGGTCGTCGCCGGCATCGCGCTCGGCTCGTTGTCGATGCGCACGAAGAGCATCTACCAGGGCTTCTTCGTGCACATCACGGTGGCCGCCCTGATGGACTGGCTCTCGCTCGCGCACCGGCACGCCCTGCCCACCCACCTCTGGCCTTGAGGGCGCGTCGCGCGGGAGTGCGCGGACGTGGGCTCATGAGGTAAAGAGACGGTGTGATCGACTACCGGGTGCTCGTCGCCGCCATCGCGTTCTTGCTCGTGCTCCTCTGGCGCTTCCGCCCCGAGCTCTCCAGCGAGGACGCGCGCCCGCCGGTGCGCGGGCTCGACGCCGCCAAGACCGACGCGGAGCGCGTGGACATCCTGGTCACGGCCGGCGAGCGCTACGCGCTGCGCATGGGCGGCGCGCGCAAGGCCTCCGCCTGTTTCACGCGGGCCACGCGCATCGCCCCCGAGTCGGCCGACCTCGTCGCGCGGGCGGCGCGCGCGCTGCAGCGCCACCCCCGCATCGTCGAGACCTTCCTGTGGCGGCGGCTCGGCGCGGGTCCGTGGGTGGGCCCCGAGCGCGACGTCGCCAAGGTGGCGCTCGCCGCCCTCGTCACGGTCTACGACGCCTCGTCGCGGACGCGCCCGCGGGCGCGCGCGCTCGAGCAGGTGCTCGCGGCGCTCGACCCGGCCGACGCGCCCGAGGCGCCCGAGG
>DAORJJ010000124.1:0-259 GCA_035439005.1 Polyangiaceae bacterium
CGACGAGGCGCGAGGGCTCATCGTGAACGGGCACGTGCCGGTGAAGCTGGAGGCGGGCGAGTCGCCGGTGAAGCGCAGCGGGCGCGCGGTCACCATCGACGGCGCGTTCTCCGAGGCTACGGCGACAAGGGGTTCACGCTGGTCATCGAGGCCGGCCGCACGGCGCTCGCCCAGCACCACCACTTCGAGTCGGTCGAGGAGGCGGTGGCCTCCGGCGCCGACATCATCCCCACGGTGACGACGCTCGCGTCGCACGAGC
>DAORJJ010000124.1:359-14204 GCA_035439005.1 Polyangiaceae bacterium
GGTCGCGGTGCTCGAGGCGCTCCTCGAGGCGTACGAGGGCAGCGTGCTGCTCGAGCAGTGAGGGTGTCGCGGGCGCGGGTCGCGGCCCTCGTCCGAGTGCTAGGCTTGGTCGAGCATGAACGCCCCCGCGCGAGAGCCCCTGGCGACCGTCGAGGAGCTGATGGCCTTGCCCGAGGAAGATCGGTTCGAGCTCGTGGCGGGCGTGTTGACCCCGAAGGAAGCCGCCCGGGTGACCCACGGACGGGCTCAGCTCGCGCTCGGACATAGCCTCTACGGCGCCTACAGCAGGCGCCCAGGCGGTCCGCCGGAGCGCCCCGGCGGGTGGTGGTTCGCGAGCGAGGTGCTCGTTCAGCTCTCGACCACCGAGGTCCGACGCCCCGACGTGGCCGGATGGCGCCGCGAGCGCATGCCGGAGGCCCCCGCCGACAGCCCGGTGACCCTGATCCCCGACTGGGTCTGCGAGGTCGTGTCACCAACGAACGCGAGCAACGACACCATCACCAAGATGCGCATCTATCGCGAGGCGAAGGTTCCCCACTATTGGCTGATCGATCCCACGGCCGAGACGCTCACGGTGCACCGCTGGCACCCCGATGGCTATCTGCACGTCCTCGGCGCCCGCCGCGGCGAGCGGGTGCGCGCCGAGCCCTTCGAGGCCGTGGATCTTCAGGTCGGTGTCTTCTTCGGCGACGACGAGGATGAGTAGGGGATGAGTAGGGGATGAGTAGGGGATGAGTAGGGCGGGTTCAGAGACCGTTGGCGGTTGGATGCCGCCACGCAGCGAAACCCGACCTGACGCACCTGACGCGCCCTCCGCGCACCCGTGCGGCGCGCAGAGTTCCCCACCGCCGCGCGCGAGAAGCACGTGCCACACCGGCCACGGTTGGGGGTAGCGGCGCCGGCACACGGAGTGGAGTCCCCACATGGCGCGCTGTCCGGCAGCGTGCCCTGGCGCTCAGCGGCACGCGCCGGGGTCGAATAGCTGGCATTTCCCGTCAAGGCACTCGACGAACGGGGTGTCCGCGCACTCCGCATTCGTCTTGCAGGTCTCGCCCAGGCGAGCTTGCGCCACGCAGGTGCCGTTCGGGCACCAGCTGCCACGAAGACACTCATCTATCGACGGGCGGCATTCTGCCCCAAGGGGCAGCGCTGGGGGGGGCGGACTGACGGGCACGCAGCGGAAGCCTTGGCAGACCAGCCCGGGTCGACAGGTAAGGTCGGACGCGCACGTGCCGCCCTCTTCGCTCTGGTTGGCGCACACGCCGAGGGCGCACCACTTGAAGCGGCAGTAGTCGTGGTCGGTGCAGGCCGCGCCGGGGAGCCCGGGCAGCGTGCAGGTGTGGGTGGTGGCGGCGTCACAGACGAGCCCCATCGCGCACCGGCGGCCAGTACAGTCTTCCCCCTCATCACCAGGTCTCGGCACCGCCTCGCAAATCTGGGGGGTCCCGCACCCCTTGCAGTATGGGCAAATGGCGCCCTTGGCGCACCCGTCGGGGAGGGGGACGCAGCGCTCCCCCACGGCCGGGCGCGAGACGCACGCGCCACAAGCGGCGCCGTAGTGTCGGTCGCACCGCCCGCCGGCACACTGCGTAGAGTCCCCGCACGGAACGCCGTCCGGAAGTGTGCCGGGAATGTCGAAGTCACACAACGCAGTCGAATAGGTCCAGCTCGGCTGCCAAGCAAACATTGCCCCCAAGAAGTCCCCGAAATATGGCACGCAGTTTCCCCGGATGCGCAGGGTGCAGGTATGCAACACGGCGGGCGTCACCCGACTGCCCGGCGCGCCAAGCCAGGTTCGGCAGCGCTCCTCGAAGAGCTCCCTCGTGCGCGCTTGCCCGGCCGGAACCTCCGCCTGCCACTGCCATGGGGCGACGATGTCGACGCTTGTGCACAGAGCGGCCGTCTCGTAGGCGGCGACGTACTCTGCGCACGCCGCCGCGATGTCGAGCGTGGAGGCCGGCGGCGGGGACGCCGGCTCCGCCCCACACGCGAGCGGCGCCGCCGCGACCACCGCGACGGCGAGCACCCGCGCGACGCGTGTGGAATACATTGGTTAGAACCTCCCGACGGGCGCGCGGACGCCGAACGGGATCGTGCGCGAGAGGGGCCTGGCGAGCCGCAGCTTCGCTCGGTAGAGAAAGACGCGCCCATTCCGATCTTCGCCCTCGGTCAGGAAAGAGCCGAGGAAGTAGAGGTGGACCGACTGCGTGGCCGCGTCCCAGTGCGTGAGCGTCGGGAGCGCGAACGGCGCGTAGAACCCGGGGGAGTGCAACAGGACTGCCGGCTCGCCATTCCGATCTTCGCCCTCGCCTGGCAAGGCGGCGACGCGTGCAGAGTGCATGCCTCAAGGCCTCCCGGGAGGCGCGAGGATGCCGGAGGGGATCGTGCGGGGAGCTTCGTCGGCGATGCCACGGAGCGAGGCGCTGCACGCGCCGGGATCGTAGAGCTGGCACGTGCCGGCGATGCACTCCACGAACGGGTCGTCCTCGCAGTCTCCAGGACCTCGACAGGCCTCGCCGAGGCGCGCGGGCGGGACGCAGGTGTGGTTCACGCAGCGATTCCCAGGGGCACACTCGTGGTCGTAGCCGCACTTTCCCCCCAGGGGCAGCTTTGGGGCGGGGGTCGGAGCCGTCGCGGTCACGCAGCCACGGTCCAGGTCGCAGACCAGCCCGGGGCGACAGCTCCAGTGGGAGTTGCACGGGCCTCCCTCTGCTCTCTGGTCGGCGCACACTCCCTGGCTGCACAGACGGAAGACGCAGGCGTCGTGGCTCGTGCAGGGCGCGCCGGGTGGCCGGGGCGGGGTGCACCTGCCGGTGCCCGCGTGGTCGCAGACGAGTCCCTTCGCGCAGCCGAAGAAGAGGCAGGGCTGGCCCTCGACGCCGCCGCTGACATCCGCGAGGCAGCGGCGCCCGGGGCAGGACGGCGCGGGCGGCGCGGGCGGCAGCGGAGGATAGCTCTCGAACTTGCAGTACTCGCAGACGGCGCCCCTCGCGCAGCCGTAGGGGAGGCACAGCTCCCCTACGGCTGCGCGCGAGGCGCACGTGCCGCACGCCCAAGCAGGGGGCTGACGGTAGCACAGCCCGCCGGCACACTGTGTGGAGTCCCCACACGGAGCGCCGTCCGGCAGAGTGCCCGGAACGTCCAAGTCGCAATAATAGCTCCATACAGCCGGAGCCCAGGAGAACTGGACCTGGCTTGGGTAGCGTTCAGCATCGGCCAAGTGTATTCCTCCGCCAACGCACTGCGCCCGAACGCGGGTGGAGCAGGCGTGGAGCCGCGCGGGGGTGATTCCGCTGCCCGGCGCGCCGAGCCAAGTGCGGCACCGCTCCTCGAAGAGCTTCCGGATGCGCAGCTGCGCGGGGGGCACGGGCTCGTGCCCGGGCGGGACGATGTCCACGCTCCTGCAGAGGGCGGCCGTCTCGTACGCGGCGACGTATTCCGCGCACGCTGTGGCGATGTCGAGCACGGGCACCGGGTCCGGCGCGTCCGGCGGCGGGGTGGGCTCCGCCCCACACGCGAGCGGAGTCGCCCCGACCGCGGCGAGGGCGAGCACCCGCGCGCCGCGCGCAAAGCGTGAAGAGCGCATGGGTCAGAGCCCCCGCCGGGGCGGGAGGACCCCGGACGGGACCGCGCGCGAGAGGGGCCTGGCGAGCCGCAGCTGCGTTCGGTAGAGGAAGACCTGCCCGTTCCGGTCTCCGCCGCGTGGCAACTCCAGGAAAGAGCCGAGGAAGTGGAGGTGGACCGACTGCGTGGCGGCGTCCCACTGCGTGAGCGTAGGGAGGGCGAACGGCGCGTAGAAGCGATCGAGGACCGGCCATTCATCGCCGAACGACATCACGACCGCCGGTTCGCCCCAAGGCCCCCACGGCTTGGTGGCGAGCCGAGCCAGCACCGTGCCGGGGCCCGTGTAGAGCATCAACCACGCGCCGAAGGCCGGAACATAGATGACCGAGAACTCCCCCACGCGTGGAAGCTGAGGCTCGTTCCTGTACCTCGAGAGCTCGAAGCTCGTCTCACTCGATTGCGTGGACTGATCGCTCCACTGCAAGAGGCCGATGGCGCTCTCCATGTTCCCGTAGGTGAACTGCGGGCGGCCCCCGATGGATCCGGAGAAGTAGCGCCATGCGGCAGGGGGCGGGATGTTCGCGCCGGACAGCGGCCACGCCACCGGGGGCGGGATATTGGCCCCCGACAGCGGCGCCCAGGCGAAGCACACGTCGCTCTGCCGGTAGGCGCCCGTTCCCCACAGGAGAAGCACGTCGCCTGTCACGCCGAGCTCAGGGAGCTCAATCCCGCGCACGACCTGCGGACAGACCTGCGAGAACTTCCACTTGGTGCGCAGCTCGTCGAGCCTCTCGAAATGACGAATGTCGCACACCTCGACGGCGGGCTCGGCCGCGAACCCCAACGGATCGCTCGCGGACTCGAGCACCGAACGACCCCCGATGACACCGGGCCACAGGAACCTGTCCACCCCGTAGTTCTTGCCCCACGCGTCGGCGTTGACGACACCTGTCTTTCGCATACGAAACACGTGGAGCCGCCCGCCATACGAGAAGGCGCCCGTGGGTACGTCGAACGTCTGTGGCGCCTGCGGGATCGTCAGGGGAGGGAAGGTCGGCAGCCCCGGAAGGTTGGCTGGGTAGGTGGGCGCGGTGTTGTCCACGTCGAGCACGTCGAACGACGCCGCCCGAAACCGGTCGATGAGGAACTGGATCTCGCGGCCGGCCCGGAGACCCGCTGCGGTCGCCATCGGTCGGACCCATGCCTTGGTCCCCGCGCCCCACAGCTCGGCGTCGCCGAAGAAGAGGTAGAGGTGGCCGTTGTGCTCCACGGGCACGCCGAGGTCGGTGCCCTCGATCCCAAGGCGGTTCGCGTCGGGGGTGTTGGTGATTTTCCGCAGTTGCTGCGTCGAGAGGACGCGGAGGCTCGGAGGTGGCTCGAGCACGTGGGGCGACGGCGCGAGGCCGGGCGGCAGAGGGCGCGTGAGGGACGGCTGGGCGCTCGGGAGCCCTTGGGGGAAGGCTCCGGGGGTCAAGTCGCCCTTGTCCATCGAGGTGAGGGGGTCCTTGATCGGCGAGCCGAGAGGCCCCGGCGGAGAGGCCTGCCCAATGAGAGGAGCGGGCTCGTAGAGAGCGGCGCCGGTGGCCGGGTTGATGGGACGCGTGGGGTCTACGGTGTACCCGCGCACGAGGCTCGACGAGCCGAGAGACCACGGCGGGAAGGCTTGCCCGATGGGAGCAGCGGGCTCGTAGAGGGCGGCGCCGGTGGCCGGGTTGATTGGACGCGTCGGCTCCACGGTGTACCCGCGCACACCGCGGACGTGCGGAGTCGTTCTGGGGACGGCGAGCGGAGTCTTGGGGTTTCGTCGGAAGTCCATGGCGGCCGTACTGCCTAGTTCGTCAACACGACCCCACCGGAGAGCGAGATGGAGTCTTCGACGGTGGCGGCCTGCTCGTCGGTCGTGAGGCGGAGCACGATGCGGAGCGCGGGCACGCAGAGGTCGGCGGGGGTGCCAACGACGAGCGTCCCTGCTGGGCTGTCGGCGTAGGTGATGCCGTTGCCGCCGGCGGTGAGGACGGCCGTGGGCCCCTGGAACCGCGTGTCCACCGCGGAGTCGAAGGGCAAGATGGGAAAGGCGAGGACCATGAGGATGGCATGGGTGTTGTTGGCCGAGAGCCGGGTGTGGAGGCGAACGTGGAGCGCGCCGGTTCTTGCGTTCGACGCGTCGATGGCGTGCGCCAGCTCCACATCGTAGAAGAGGTCGGGCGTGGAGGCCAGGACCGGCAGCGAGATGAGACGAGGCTCGTTCTGGAAGGGAATAAACATGAAAATCTCCTTTCATCGTGACACGGCGCGTAGGCGGTCGAGAGCCCGCGGGCGTTCGCGACAGCGCACGCGGGAGAGCTCGGCGCGCGCGATGGCCGCGGCTGCTCGGAGAGCCCCGACGCGAGGCCAGCGCGGGCGGCCTCGCTGCTCGCTCGCGGCGCGTGCGGGCCTCGCCGTCGGCGGGCGTCTGCGTGCGTCGATATGGGGGGGGGCGAAGGCCTACATGTTGGCTCGAGCCGACCGCCGCCGGCGGACCGGGCTCTGCACGCACGACGGTGACGCGCCTTGGCCATTGCCCCCCACGAAAGGCTAGCGCACGCGCTCGGTGACACCACCGTCATCTTCCACGGGTGCGTGCCCGTCGACGAGGCGGGTGAGCCACTCGCGCTCGTGGTCGACGGCGAGCCGCGGCGCGGCCGCGAGCTCTTCACGGCGCTCGAGCGCACCGTGCAGCGGGCCTTCCGAGGCCGCGCCTCCGCCGACGTCGACATGCTCTGGTACCTGTGGACCGGGCCGCTCTCGCCGCTCTTCGGCAAGGACCGCATGGCCACGTTCGAGTCGCACTTCGTGGCCGATCGCGCGGCCGCCAAGGAGGTAAAGAACCCTTACTTTGCGCTCCTCCACGAGGCGGCGTTCTGCGCGCGCATCTGCCGCGAGCTCGGCGTCGACGAGGCGCGAGGGCTCATCGTGAACGGGCACGTGCCGGTGAAGCTCGAGGCGGGCGAGTCGCCGGTGAAGCGCAGCGGGCGCGCGGTGACGATCGACGGCGCGTTCTCCGAGGCCTACGGCGACAAGGGGTTCACGTTGGTCATCGAGGCGGGGCGCACGGCGCTCGCCCAGCACCACCACTTCGAGTCGGTCGAGGAGGCCGTGGCCTCCGGCGCCGACATCATCCCCACGGTGACGACGCTCGCGTCGCACGAGCCGCCGCGCTCGGTGGCCGACACCGAGAAGGGCGAGGAGCTGCGGCGCGAGGTCGCGGTGCTCGAGGCGCTCCTCGAGGCGTACGAGGGCAGCGTGCTGCTCGAGGAGAGGTAAGCAGGCGTGAGGCGTGGCGGGCGTGGCGGCCGCGTCACTGCGGCACGACGCGGATGAGCCTCGCGTCGGTGGGGTGGTCTTCGATGAAGTACAAGTACCCGTCCGGCCCCTGCGCCACGTCCCGGATGCGCCCGTATTCATACTCGAAGAGCGACTCGAGCACCACTGGGCCCCCGGACGGCATGTGCACTCGGAGGACCCTCTGACTCACGAGCCCGGCGACGAAGAGGTCGCCGCACCACTCGGCGATCGTGGTGCTCGCGTAGAACGTGGCGCCCGAGGGCGCGATGGCGGGCGTGAGCTCCACGAGCGGAGTGACCATTCCCGGGGCGGAGGCGTCCTTCTCGATTACGGGATAGCCGTAGTTCTTTCCTGGCTCGATTCGGTTGATTTCGTCGCCGTCGCTGGCGCCATGCTCCGTCGCATAGAGCTCCCGCGTCCACGGGTGAAACGCGAGGCCCTGCGGGTTTCGGTGCCCGTACGAGTAGATCTCGCGTCGCGTGCCCGGCGCCGCGCCGCCGAAGAACGGGTTGTCTGTCGGGATGCGCCCGTCGGCCGCGATGCGCACGATCTTTCCGTAGAGGTTGTCGAGGGTCTGGACCGAATCGTCGTAGTGGCGGTCTCCGAGCGTGGCGTAGAGGTGCCCGTCCGGCCCGAAGGCGATGCGCCCCCCGGCGTTCGCCGGCGTGTCGTCTTCGTGCGGGCCGTCGATGAGCGGGGTCTCGTCGGTGAGCGTCTCGCGGTCCCAGCGGAAGCGTGAGACACGAATCCCGACAGGGGCCCCGTCGCCCGGAAACGCGCGGGCATAGGCCAGATAGACGAAAGGCGCCCGCGCGAAGTCGGGGTGAAGTGCGACTCCCAAGTAGCCACCTTGATAGGTGGCCACCGTGGCCGGACCACCGGGCACCGGCGCGGGCTCGAGCGTGCCACCCTTGCGGAGCAGGCGCAGGTTCCCATCGCGCTCGGTGAAGAGGAGGTCCTGGTTTGGCAGGAACGCGAGGCTCCACACGGGCTCCGGAGCCCACGCGCGAGGACCTCGACGCGCACCTTCGCGGGCGCCGGGGGGCCGGTCCTCGGCGGGCAGCGAAACGCGGGCGCCGCTTCGACGGCGACGTCCGCCGGACCACCGCCGTCGGGCGGGCGGACGACTGGAGCATCGACGTCAGGCAGCGAAGCGTCGAGGATGATCGCCGTGGAAGCGTCGACCGGCGAGCTCGCGGAGGCCGGGGGTGCCTCGGTCGACTGGCAGTGAAGCAGAGCGAGGGTCGCGGAGGCGAGCGCGGAGCGAAGCCGAGACATCTCCCGAGGTTCGCACACCACAGCTGCCCAAGCCAACGGGGCGCCGGACCTGTGCGTTACGTGCTGTACGTAGCTCTACGCAACCCCGCTCGGGCCTCGCCGTGGAGGACCAACTCCGCCTTTGGCCTGCCGTACGTGGAGAAGGAGCGACTCACCGGGCCGGGGTTCAGCAGACGAGCGCGCAAAAAGCGTCGCGATCATGGCCAGGCCTCCCATCACGAGCGCCCGGATCTTCATCGCGCCAGGCTAGTAACCGCGCGCTACGGCTGCGATAGTGGGGCGCCGTTGTTGGAGGTCGCGTGACGAAGGCAAAGGGAGCGGAGGCGGCGGGGCGGAGCGTGCGGCGCGGGCGCGGGGCGGAGACCCCCGGCGACGACCTCGGCGCGGCGGAGCTCGGGCGGCGCGTGGCCGAGAAGCTCCGCGACACCCGGCGCGTGCGCGGCATGTCGCTCGACGACCTCGCGCGCGCCTCCGGCGTGAGCCGCGCGGCGCTCTCGCAGATCGAGACCCACAAGACGAACCCCACGCTCGCCCTGCTCTGGAAAATCGCGGTGGGCCTCGGCCTCCCCTTCGCGGAGCTCATCGGCGAGTCCAAGAGCAGCGCCGCCGTGCTGCGACGCGCCGACGTGCAGGTGCTCCGCTCGCCCGACGGCAAGCTCGAGAGCCGCCCGCTCGCGCCCGCGGGCTCGTCGCCCCTCGTCGAGGTGTACGAGCTGCGCCTCGCGGCCCGCTCCACCTACGCGTCGGAGGCCCACGCGCCGGGCACGCGTGAGCTCGTCGTGGTGCTCACCGGCGCGCTCCGCCTGCGGCTCGGCGCCGACGTGCACGACCTGGCGGCGGGCGACAGCGTGTCGTTCGCGGCCGACGCGCCGCACGTGTACGAGAACCCGGGCGCCTCCGAGGCGCGGTACCACGACGTCATCGTGTACGCGCGCTGACGCGGCTCACCTCCGTCGCGCGCGCCGGGCCTCGTCGCGCTCTTTGTCGCGCGCGCGCTTCTCGCCCTTGTGCTCGCGCGCCACGTCGCGCCGCCGGGCCTCGTCGTTTCCCTTCAGCGAGGCGAGCGGGAAGAGGGTCTCCTCCACCCGCGCGAGGCCGGCGTCGACGACGGCGCGCACGACCTCTTCGCTCGACTTGTAGCAGGCGTCCGACTCGTCGAGCGGCACCTCGAGGTCGGTGTTCACCACGATGCCGTCTCGGCGGTACTGCTCGTTCACCTTCTCCTGCGACAGCGCGCGCTTCGCCTCGCCGCGCGACAGCCGCCGGCCCGCGCCGTGGTTCACCGAGAAGCCGCTCTTCACCGCGCCGGGCAGCGGTCGCAGGATGAAGCTCTTGTCCCGGTTCGAGCCGGGGATGAGCACCGGGTGCCCGTCGACCTCCCAGGGAGTTCCCACGAGCGCCGGGTGCCCGCCGGGGAACGCGCGCGTCGCGCCCTTGCGGTGCGTCCACACCGCGCCGTGCTCGGGGTGGTCCTCTGCTTGGACCAAATTGTGGCTGATCTCGTAGACCAGCTCCAGGTCCTCGCGGAACACCTTCCGGAAGGCCGCGGCGATCTCCTCGAAGAGCACGAGGCGGTTCACGATGGCGAAGTTCGCGCCCGCGGCCACCGCGTCGAGGTAGCCCTCGAAGTGCGGCGAGTCGGGGGTGAAATACCCGAGATCGAGCTCGCCGGGCTCCGCCCCGGCGGAGCTGCGCTCCTCCCTGTAGAGCTCGAAGTAGTTCGTCGCGAGGCCGTGGCCGAAGCCGCGGCTGCCCGTGTGCACCTGCACGTGCAGCGTGCCCGAGGGCTCGCCGCGCTGCAGCTCGATGAAGTGGTTGCCGCCGCCGAGCGTGCCGAGCTGCTCGAGGCCGCGCTCGGGGGCGCCCTTGCCGCCCCAGGGGATGTCCCACGCGTCGCGCACGGGCAGGCGCTGCCGCTCGGCGCGGTCGCGGGAGACCGCCGCGTCTCGCCCCGCGAGCTTCTCGGCGTAGTGCTCCGCGCCGCCGCGCACGATCTCCTGGAGCGCCGCCGGCGAGAGCGCGCGCCGTGCGCTCAGGCCGCCCGCGCCGAGCGCCACGCGCTTCGTGACCTCGGTGTTGAACGCGAGCCTGCGGTCGAAGGTGGCGCGCTCGAACGGCACCTGGCTCTTCGCGCTCATCATGCCGCAGCCGATGTCGAAGCCCACCGGCCCCATGGCGACGGCGCCGCCGTCGCGCGCCGTGAGGATCACCGAGCCCACCGGCACGCCGTAGCCCTGGTGCACGTCGGGGGTCACGCACGCGAGCTTCGTGCCGGGGAACCGCGTCGCGTTCACGATCTGCCGGTAGAGGGTGGGCTCGGCCTCGACGAGCAGCGCGCGCGTGAGGAAGAGCCGCACGGGCACCTCGCCGGTGTCGCGCGTGGCGAGCTCGAAGTACCCGTCGCGGGGCGTGGCGAGGTCTTTCCAGTGGCTCTCGTCCTGGAGCTTCACCGCGCGGCCCGCACGGTCGCGAGGACCGCCAAAGCGAGGTCTTGCTGCCACGCCTCCGGGCGGTAGCTCGAGGGCTCGACGCGCGGGCGGAGCTCCTCGCCGAGCGTGTCGAAGCGGGCGACGAGCGTGCGCTTGGGCCCGAGCTCGACGAGGACCACCGTGGCGTTGAAGCCGTGGGCCACGACGCGTTGCATGTAGGCTGCACGCGACGCGACGGTGAGCTTCTGCGAGCGCCCGGTCGCCTCGACGAAGGCGTCGCGCTTGCCGCCGGGGAACATGGGCGCCACCCCCTCGGCCTTGGCGGCCTCGATGAGGTCCTGGGGCGCGACGCGCAGCCGCCCGCGGAACGTGTACGCCGGGGGCACCGCACCGTCGCCGCCCTTCACCTCGACGGGCGCCGCGCTGAGCTGCGAGGTGAGCAGCACGCCGCCCTTCTCCTCGTCGAGCAGGAAGATCTCGCCAGGGTACTGGAGCTCGAGCTTCTCGCCCGGCAGCTTCGCCACGGACCACGTGGCCCGCGGCGGGAGCGCGGCGTCGGGCGTGTCGGGCATGGGCATCGTCGGCGGGGGCACGACGAAGCCGAACGCGCTGCTGCTCGGCGTGGGCGCGGCGTCGCTGGCGGACGGGGCGGGCCCCTTCCGGTCGCACGCGGAGAGCCCGAGCGCGATGGCGAGCGCGAGCGCGGCGGAGAGAGGCGAGGGGAGCGGAGCGAGCGGGCGCATGCGCCTCGCAGCGTAGCCAACGCCGGCCGTCGACGTCACGCCCGGCCTCGCGGGCGCGGCCCGCCTACTTCGCCTCGTAGACACACGCGCGCCGTCGTCGCGCCGCCACGTCTGAGCAGGCACCCGGGCGCCGTGGCCCCCGAGCGGTAGCGCGCGACGAGCTCCAGCACGCCGGGAGATCGTGGTGAACTGTAGCGCGGCGCGCGCGGAGGTGCCTATCTTGCCCGCGCTCGAACCGCTTCGCCCCCGAGGCGGCTCCCACCCCCAGTCATGTTAGCCGTCGCCGCGCTCCTCTCCGCCCTGATCGGGGTCACGCTCGGCCTCCTCGGGGGAGGCGGCTCGATCTTGACGCTGCCCATGCTCGTCTACGTGGTGAAGCTCGACGCCCGCGAGTCGATCGCGAGCTCCCTCTTCGTCGTGGGCGTGACCAGCCTCGTCGGCGTGGTCGCGCACGCGCGCGCCGGCAACGTCGTGGGGCGCGTGGGCGCGGTGTTCGGCGTCGCGGGGATGGCGGGCGCGTACCTCGGCGGGCGGCTCGCGCACTTCGTGCCGGCGCCCGTCTTGCTCGGCGCGTTCGCGCTCATGATGCTCCTCACGTCCGCGGCGATGCTGCGCGGAAAGCGCACCGGCCCCGCCACGGAGCGCGAGCTCGCCGTGGCGAAGGCGCTCGGGCTGGGCTTCTCGGTGGGGGTCGTCGCGGGGCTCGTGGGCGCCGGCGGCGGCTTCCTCGTGGTCCCCGCGCTGTCGCTCATCGGTGGGCTCCCCATGCCCCGCGCCGTCGGGACGTCGCTGATGGTCATCGCGCTCCAGTCCCTCGCGGGCTTCGCGGGGCACGTCGCGCACGTCTCCCTCCACCTCCCGCTGCTGGCGGTCGTCACGGCGGCGTGCGTCGTCGGCAGCCTCGTGGGCGCGCGGCTCGCTGGGCGCGTGAAGCCCGAGACGCTCCGCAAGGCGTTCGGGTGGCTCGTGCTGGCGATGGGGCTCTTCCTCCTTGGCAAGCAGGTGCCAGGGCGCCTCGGCGAGGTGGGGATGCCCGTCGCCGTGGCCGTCGTGGTCGTGGCGGCCGCCGTGTCGCTCGCGCGCGGGCGGTCGCCGTCGACGACCCGTGATACACCCGCCGAAGAACCCTCGGAGACGAAAGCTGTATGATACACGAGTCTGCCACGCCGCACGCCATGGGTTACCGGGACACCACGCCTGCCGCCGTCGTCGCGTCGGCCGGCAAGGTCCGCGTGGTCGACGTCCGCGAGCCGCACGAGTTCGTGGGCGAGCTTGGGCACCTCGCCGGGGCCGAGCTCGTCCCGCTCGCGACCGTCGAGGCCGCGGCCGCCGGGTGGGACAAAGACGCCGAGCTCGTCCTCGTGTGCCGCTCCGGCGCGCGGTCGGGGCGCGCCGCGGCGCTCCTGACGCAGCTCGGCTTCACGAAGGCGATGAACATGGTCGGCGGAATGCTGGCCGTCACCGAGGCGAAGCTCCCCGTCGTGCGGTGATCGGCGCCGGCCGCGGAGCCCGCGCGGTTGCCCCCCGTCGAATACCTTAGTATTCGTGGGTCTCAACCCTCTTCGGTGCTCTAGAAGGCTCGCGATGTTGTGCCTCACGATTCCGACCGATCCCGAGTGGGTGCGGGCCGCGGCGGCGGACCTCGAGGGCGTGCTCGTCGACCACGCGCACTGCGAGATGAAGGCCGCGACCCACGCGCTCTCCCTCGTCGCGAGGCACCCGAGCAACCTGCCGCTCGTGCGCGCGCTCACCGCGCTCGCCCGGGAGGAGCTCGATCACTTCGATCGCGTCGTCGGGTTCCTCGAGGGGCGCGGCGTGCTCCTCGGGCACCCGCCGGTCGACGCGTACGCGGCCGCGCTGCGCGCCGAGTGCCAGCGCCTCCCGCGGGACGGCACGCCGCTCCTCGTCGATCGCCTGCTCGCCGCGGCGCTCATCGAGGCGCGCTCCTGCGAGCGCTTCAAGCTCCTCCGTGACGTCGTGGAGGGCGACGAGGAGCTGCGCGCCTTCTACGACGAGCTCTTCGTGTGCGAGGCGCGCCACTTCGCGACCTACCGCGAGCTGGCCGTGCGCGCGGCGCTGGGCGACGAGGCCCTCGTGGCGCGACGCCTCGCGCTGCTCGCGGCCGCGGAGGGGGCCATCGTCGAGCGCCTCGCCGAGAACGACGCGCGGAGCACGGTGCACGGATGAGCGACGCGCAGGATCCTCTCGCGGCCACCGCGCGTGACGTCGAGCGCGCCGCGCGCGCGCTCGAGCGCGGGCGACGAGGGCTCGGGGCGCTCGCGACGCCCGCCGCGTCGGAGGTCGAGCTGCCGAGCCCGCTCGAGCCGTTCCGCGGCGTGTCGGGCCGTCGCGCGTACGACGCCGTGGTCCTCGCGGCGCCGGGCCACGGACCGAGCGCGCTGCCCGCGTCGCTCGCCCGGTGGGTCGCGCACCTCACGCTCGCGCGGGTCGGGTGGGACCTCGAGGTCGACGAGGCGAAGGCGCTGCGTCCTCCGCCGGGCGCCCCC
>DAORJJ010000125.1:0-14200 GCA_035439005.1 Polyangiaceae bacterium
CTCCGGCACCTCTCGCTGCTCCACGCCGGGGCGCTCTTCGCGCGGCGGGCGCGCGGCGTCGTCGCGAACCTGCCGCCCGGCGTCGGCGCGCGGGAGGTCGAGACGTTCACCGCGGCCGCGGGCTGGCCGAAGGACGCCGACGCCCGCCCCGAGGTGCTCCGCGATCCGCTGGGCCCCGGCAACGTGCTCGTGGCCACGCTCGAGTACGAGCACGTGACGTGCGTGCTCACCGAGTTCGGCGAGAAGGGCGTGCCGGCCGAGCGCGTCGGCGGCAGGCTCGCGGCGGAGGTGACCCGGTTCACGGCGGCGGGCGTGCCGGTGTGCGAGCACCTCGCCGACCAGCTGCTCTTGCCGCTGGCGCTCGGCGCCGGCGGCGAGTTTCGGACCGTGCGCCCCACCCCGCATTTCGATGCACAGTGCACGCTCTTGCGCGCGTTCCTCGGGGTCGAGGTCCGCGTGACCGACGAGGGCGGCGGGGCCTTCCGCGTGGAGGTGCCGGCCCGCGCGTGACCAGGATCCCGCGGCGCCGGGCCGGCGATCGGGCGAGCGCGGGCGGCGTGTTCGTGGGATGATGCGCGCATGCGCCCGCGCCGCCTGCTGGTCCTGCTCCTCCTCGGCGCGATCGCCCCGCTCGCGGCCTGCGGCGCCGACGACGGCGTCGCGCCGTTCGACCCCGCGGACCCCGGCGCGGGCGACCCGCCAGGGACCGCGCCCTCGGGCTCGGCGCCCACGACCCTCCGCGACGGCGCCGCGCCGCCCGACGACGCCGCCACGGACGCCCCGGGCTCGCAGGACGGGTCCAAGCCCGACGCCTCCAAGCCCGACGCCTCCAAGCCCGACGCCGGCCCGCCTCCGCCCGACGCCGGCCGCTCGCCCGTGTGCCTCGCCGCCGCGGCGGGCGCGTACTGCGGCAACGACATGATGCGGGACGCCGATCCGAAGGTGCTCTACCAGTGCCCCGGCGCGAACCGCGCGCCCACGTCGTCGACGCCCTGCGCGAACGGCTGCGTCGTGGCGCCCGCCGGCACCGCCGACTACTGCGCCGCGCCGCCGAACACGGGCACCTACCGGCTGCCGTGGCGCGCCGGCACGAGCATGCGCCTCACCCAAGACTGCAACGACTCGTGCTGCGCAGACCACGTGGGCGACGCGAAATACGCCTGGGACTTCGCGAACGGCGGCGCGTTCCCCGTGGTCGCCGTGCGCGGCGGCACGGTGACGCACCTGAAGATCAACAGCACACGCGGCTGCGGCACGAGCTCGTGCGCGAACGACGCGAACGTCGTCGTGGTCGATCACGGGGACGGGACGCACGCGACCTACCTGCATCTGCAGGGCGGCACCCTCGGGCCGGGGGTCACCTGCGGCGGCACGGTCACGCGCGGGCAGGTGCTCGGCACCGCCGGCACCACGGGGTGGTCCACGGGCATCCACCTGCACCTCCAGGTGAGCCGCGTGCACACCGGCGCGCCGCGGTGCGAGTGCGGCGCGGACGGCCAGGGGTGCGCCGCGAACACGGTGCCATGGGCGAACTTCTGGTCGAGCGCGGCCTACCCCACGGTGGCGGTCGCGTTCGACGAGTGGGCCGCGGCCTCCACGTGCGGCAACCGGCGCATCGCCATGCCCGCGTCGCAGAACTGACGCGGGCGCGGCGACGCGGCCGGCCACGGAGGCGTGGCTACTGCTTCGTGAGCGTCGCGACCTTCTCGTTGTCGAACAACATGAGCGTCGTGCCGGTCGCGGTGTAGAAATCGTACGAGAGCGACTGGCCAGGTGGGCAGGTCGTCTTCGCCGCGAACTTGGTGCCCGTGGTCGTCAGCGTGAGCGTGGCCCGCTCCTCCGCGCCGCCGTTCCGGGTCTGCGCGAGCTCGATCGTGGAGCCCTTGAAGACCATGACGGCGCGGTAGGTGACGCCCGCCGAGGGCGCGCCGAAGGTCTGGTGCGCGGTGAGGAAGTAGGTGCCGTCGGCGATCGTGCCGCCCGCGGGGACGGGCTGCGCCGAGGTCTCGCTCACGCCCGTCACGGGCGGCGCGGTGAGGGCGACCGCGTTGCAGCCTCCCGCTGGCGGCGGAGCGCTGTCGGCGCCCGGGCGGGCGACGACGCGTCGGGCGACGTCACCGCGCCGCCGTCGACCCCGGCGTCCGCCACGGCGACCGAGCTGGAGCACGCCGACGCGCCGAACGCACCCACGACGAGCGCGAAGACCCACGAACGGGGAACTATGTACAATGCAATCACCTCGGGGCCGAGGCGCGACCAAGCGGGCCGCCCTTGGCGCGACCCGCCTCTCCCTCACGCGTACCACCTCAGCCGTAGCGCGGGCGATTTTTTGTGGCCGCTACGGCGCCTCGCGCTCGGCCCGCTTCGCCTCCTCCCAGTAGGCGTCGAGCACGTCGAGCGGCAGCGTGGCGTTGCCCGGCTGGCCGAAGCCGCCGTGCTCTTGCTTGACGCGGGCCTCCACGTGGCCGAACCGGCGCGTGAACTTGTCGATCGTGCGGCGGAGCGCGCCCTCGGCGTCGACCCTCGCGTGCCTGGAGAGGTTCACGAGCGCGAACAGCGCGTCCCCGAGCTCCTCCTCGACGGCCCGCGCGTCGCCGGCCTCGAGCGCCGCGGTGAGCTCGCCGAGCTCCTCGTGCACCTTCGCCAGCGAGCCGCGCTCGTCGGCCCAGTCGAAGCCGACGCGCGCCACCTTCTCGCCGATGCGCTGCGCGCGCGTCAGCGCCGGGAGGCTCTTCGGGACGCCCGCGAGGATGGCGCGACCGGCCTTCTCCTTGGCCTTCAGGAGCTCCCAGTTGCGCAGCACCTCGTCCGCGTCCTTCACGTCGAGATCGCCGAACACGTGGGGGTGACGCGTGACGAGCTTCTCGACGATGCCCGCGATCACGTCGTCGATCGCGAAGCGGCCCTCGCGCCGGAGCAGCTCCGCCTGAAAGACGACCTGCAGCAGCAGATCGCCGAGCTCCTCCTTCAGCGCCGCGCGATCGCCGCCCTCGATGGCGTCGATCACCTCGCACGCCTCCTCGAGGACGTACTTGCGGAGGGTCTCGAGGCTCTGCTCGCGGTCCCACGGGCAGCCATCCTCGGCCAGCAGGCGCTGCATCACCCGGACGAGGCGCTCGAGCGTGCGCCCGTCCTGCGACGCGAGCGGCGGCACGGGGCGCTCGAGGTGCTCGTCGAAGCGCGGGAGCGAGGCGTCGCCGTCGCCGGGGCCGGGGGCGGTCACTGGCCCAGCTCCCGCGCGAGGTCCTTGGCGAGCGCGACCGCGCGCGCGGTGCTCTCGGGATCGGGCGGCAGGGCGATGGCCCCGACCACCGGGTGGCCGCCGCCGCCGTGCCGCTCGCACAGCTTCGCGATGTCGTGCGCGCGCGGCTGCCCGCACCAGGGGTTGAAGCCGATCGAGATCTTGCACTTCTTCCGCGACCGCGTGAGCACGACCGAATACGCGCTCTCGGGGAACAGCGCGTACGTGACGAACTTCGGGCCCGCGTCGAGCTCGTGGGCGCTGAGGTCGACGAGCACCGCCGCGCCGTCCTTCACGGCGTGCTGCTCGACGAGCTTGACGAAGCCGGCCTGCTGCTCCTCGTAGGGCTCGTACGCCTCGCGCACCTCGGGCAGGTTCGCCACCTCTCCGATGCCGTGGTCGAGGAGCAGGGGCACGAAGCGCGACACGAACGCGGCGTCCGCCCCGTGCTCGACCACGGTCATGAGCTTCAGGACGGGCTCCTTCTTCTCGACCGCCATGCGCGCGCTCGGGAACGCCGCGCGATCGATCATGTCGGCCCACCGCACGAGCTCGGCGACGGGCGCGGAGTCGAGCCCGAACTGGGCGGCGCCGATGTCGGCGATGAGCTTCGTGCACGACCCGTAGGCGCCGTCATGGAAGTGGCGCTCGGCCCGGCCGCGCGCGGCGCGCTCGTCGAACACGCGCCGCTCGGCGGGCGTCGCGAACGCGCTCACGTGGTGGTCGAAGTACCAGGTGAGGTTCTCGGCCGCGGAGAAGCGGTAGTCGAGGATGGCGTTGACGTCGCCGTCGAGGAGGCGCGGAGGCACGCCGCTGTCGCCGGGCCCGTAGCCCATCGAGAGGTAGCGGAACACGAGGTCGCCCGACTGCGCGTGCTCGACGTGGCGGAGCAGGCGGGTGAAGAGCGCGGCGGAGCAGAGGCCATCGAGGCAGTGCCCGTGCGTGGCGACGACGACTGTGCGGTGCGACATGCGTCGGGGAGTACCACGGACGCACCGAATGTGGACGACGTGACGCGCGATCGCTCGCGTGCGATGGTCGCGCGATGCGTGTGCACCACCTCGCCTTTCGCACGCGGGACCTCGCCCGGCTCGAGGCCTTCTACGCCACCCTCCTCGGCCTCCCGGTCGCGCGACGCTCCGAGCGGAGCGTGTGGCTCGACGCCGAGGGCACCCTCGTGATGCTGGAGCTCGCCGCCGAGGGCGAGCCCGAGGTGCCCGCCGGCTCGATGGAGATCGCCGTCTTCGAGGTGGCGCCCGAGGAGCGCGTGGCGCGCGTGGAGCGCCTGCGCGCCGGCGGCTTCCCCGTGGAGGCGGAGACCGAGTTCACCACCTACCTCCGCGATCCGGACGGGCGGCGCGTGGGGCTATCGCACTACCCACGCCCGCGGAGCGCGCCGGGGGGTGGTCCGCGCGCCTAGATCCCCCGCGATCCACGCAGCCCGCGGCGAGGGCGCGCAGGGCCCCCCATTTCGGCGCGATTTGCCGCCGAGAGGGCATGTAAGACAAGGTACGCCGCTTGCTAGACGGGGGCATGCGCGCTCTGCTCCGCCTCGCCTGCCTCGCCGCCATGACCACGCTCGCCGCTTGCTCGGCCGAGACGACCGGGACCGACGCCGAGAACGGCGCAGACGACCTCACGGGCACGACCGCGACCGAGCGCGGCATCCACTTCCAGAGCTACGTCTACCTCCGCGACGGCGCGACCGACGACGAGATCCGCGTCGCCATCGCCCGCCAGGTGCGCACCGCCATTGGCGCCCTCCGCGAGCCGAAGGTCGCGCTGAACGACCGGGGCGCCCGCTCGAACCTCGACCCGGCGAAGTGGACGCGGCGCACCCTCGACGTCGTCGACCCTTCGAACCCCGCGGCCGCTCCGCAGAAGGTGCTCCGCGTCACGTTCCCCTACGACGATCGGGCGGTCGTCACGAACAAGCTCGCGCGCTCGAGCTCGCTCGGCATCACGATGCTCGCCGACGACTACGGCCCGCACGCCGACGCGCTCAAGCAGGAGTGCAGCGACGACAAGAAGACCGACACCGACTCGCTCTGGTACCACTTTCAACCGCAGAGCGCCGCGTGCAAGGCGCGCATCGCGAAGGAGCAGGCCGCGGTCGACGCCGAGACCCGGCTGCTCGGCCGGCGCGAGGGCGTGGTGGGCGCGAAGGAGGTCGGGCGGTGGTTCGTGCCGGTGGTCGCCAAGCTCGACGCGCCGAAGACCCCCGACAAGGACTACTCCCCCGAGTACGATCGCCTCTTCGGGCTCGCGCAGGACAAGGGGCAGCTCGTGGTCTACGCGTTCCTCGGCGTCGACGCCGAGGTGTCCGACCCGAACGACTCGCTCGCGAAGGAGGGCGCCAAGTTCCTCCGCACCATGCTGCGCGCGCAGCCGAACTTCCGCCCCACGAAGACCGAGCCCTACGCGGCGCTGCTCGACCTCTTCGTCGACGGCAAGAAGCTCGAGGGCGTCACCTACGACAAGCTCCTCGGCTGGATCATCGACGACACCCCGATGCCGGCCGAGGTCGGCGCGGACGCCGGCAAGAAGCTCGCGCTGCGCAAGCAGGCCCTCGAGAAGCTCACCGAGCGCTGGATTTACTGGGACCTGCCGATCACCGTGAAGAGCGCGGCCGGCGAGAAGAACGTCACCGTGCAGGTGCGCTCGTACTACGGCTACGAGGACGGCTCGGCGGAGGCGCGGCAGCACGCGCAGTGGCGCTACCTCGAGGCCATGTGGCACGGCGACGTGTTCCTCTACAACGGACACTCGCACTTCGGCCACGGTCCGCTCGAGCCCACGCTCTACGGCCCGCAGAACTTCAACGACCGCTACCAGATCATGATGGTGAACAGCTGCGTGTCGTTCAACTACTACCACGAGGACTTCTTGGAGAAGAAGCCGGGCGGCTCGAAGAACCTCGACATGGTCGTCAACGGGCTGCCCTCGTGGGTGTACGACGGCGGCGTCGCGATGGGCCGGCTCCTCACCGGGCTCCTCGACGGCAAGCAGCGCTCGTACCGCGAGCTGCTCGAGAGCATGCGCCTCGACATGCCCTGGGGCGAGCGCGGGTACGACCCGATGCGCGTCGTGGACGGCGAGCTCGACAACGAGTTCTCGCAGGCGCGCACGCCGCTCACGGTCACGGTGCGCCCGCCCGTCTACTGAGCGCCCGCGGCTACGGACGCTTCTCGGCGAGGTGCGGGATGTGCACGCCCCGCTCCCGCGCGGTGCGCTCGGCCTCCTCGTAGCCCGCGTCGGCGTGGCGCACGACGCCCATGCCGGGATCGCTCGTGAGGACGCGCTCGAGGCGCGCCGCGGCCTCGGGCGTGCCGTCGGCGACGACCACCATGCCAGCGTGGAGGCTCATGCCCATCCCGACGCCGCCGCCGTGGTGGAAGCTCACCCAGCTCGCGCCGGCCGCCGTGTTCACGAGGGCGTTCAGGATCGCGAAGTCGGCGATCGCGTCGGACCCGTCGCGCATGTCCTCGGTCTCGCGGTTGGGCGACGCGACGCTGCCGCAGTCGAGGTGATCGCGGCCGATCACGATCGGCGCCTTCACCTTGCCCGCGCGGACGAGCTCGTTGAACGCGAGGCCCACCTTCATGCGATCGCCGTAGCCGAGCCAGCAGATGCGCGACGGCAGCCCCTGGAACGCGACGCGCTCCTCGGCCAGGGTGAGCCACCGCTGCAAGTCTTCGTCCTCCTTCATGATTTCGCGCACGCACGCGTCGGTCACGCGGATGTCCTCGGGGTCCCCAGAGAGCGCGACCCAGCGGAACGGACCCTTGCCCTCGCAGAACAGCGGCCGGATGTAGAGCGGCACGAAGCCCTTCACGTCGAACGCGCGCGCGCACCCGCCCTCGACGGCGCCGGCGCGGAGGTTGTTGCCGTAGTCGAACACCTCGGCGCCGCGCTCCTGGAACCAGAGCATCGCGTCCAGCTCCTCGGCCATGCTGCCCTTCGCGCGCTCGACGTAGCCCTCGGGGTCCTCCGCGCGCAGCTCGGCCGCCTCGGCGAGCGAGAAGCCGGCGGGCACGTAGCCGTTCAGCGGGTCGTGGGCGCTCGTCTGCTCGGTCACGAGATCGGGCACCACCCCGCGGCGCACGAGCTCGGGGTAGATCTCCGCGGCGTTCCCGAGGACCGCCACGCTGATGGGCTGGTCGCTCTCGACGGCCCGCTCGATGCGCTCGAGGGCGCGGTCGAGGTCGTCGATGCGCACGTCGACGTAGCGCGTGTCGATGCGCTTCTGGATGCGCGAGGCGTCGACCTCCACCGCGAGGCAGGAGAGCCCCGCCATCGTGGCGGCGAGCGGCTGCGCCCCGCCCATGCCGCCGAGGCCCGCCGTGAGCACCCAGGCACCGCGCGCGCCGCGCGCGCTGCCGGCCCTCTTCGCGAGGTAGGCCTTGCGGGCCGCGACGAACGTCTCGTAGGTGCCCTGCAAGATGCCCTGCGTGCCGATGTAGATCCACGAGCCCGCGGTCATCTGGCCGTACATGGTGAGCCCGAGGGCCTCGAGGCGGCGGAACTCGTCCCACGTGGCCCACTTGCCCACGAGGTTCGAGTTGGCGATGAGCACGCGCGGCGCGTCCTTCGTGGTGCGGAAGCGGCCGACGGCCTTGCCCGACTGCACGAGCAGGGTCTCGTCGTCGGCGAGGTCGCGCAGCTCGCGCACGATCACGTCGAAGGCCTCCCAGCTCCGCGCGGCCTTGCCGGTGCCGCCGTACACGACGAGGTCCTCGGGGCGCTCGGCCACCTCGGGGTCGAGGTTGTTGTGGAGCATGCGGAGCGCGGCCTCCTGCACCCACCCCTTGCACGAGAGCTCCGACCCACGAGGCGAACGAATGACGCGAGCAGACACGGCGACCTCCTTCGGCGCGCGCCAGGTGGGCACGCGCCGTGAGATTTAGTCCCGTTCGGCCTCCGTCGAGCGAACTTTCGCGATCGCGCGGGCGTTCAGCGCAGGCGCATGCAGCGCGCGCCGCCCTTGCCGTACTTGTCGAGGATGTTGATGCCGCCGCCCCACGAGCGCGGGTACACGTGGCCCTCGAACGAGCTGCCGGTCCAGCCGTGGTACGTGCCCGCGCCCGCGGTGTTCGCCGACCACTCGATCATGTTGCCGCCGAGGTCCATCCACGACTCGTCGCTGCCGGCGAAGGGCTTGACGATGCTGAGGTCCGTCGGGAAGCGCCCCGGCGCCGCGATGATCGGCGACAGGTCGTTCGCGAAGGTGTTGTAGCCCACGACGGGCCACAGGTACCGCGGGTTCTTGGCTGCCCCGAACCCGCTGGTGCCCGCGTTGTAGTTCGTCCACGCGGCCTCGGCGTCCTGCGGGATGGGCGTGTCGCCCCACGGCCACGTGTACTGACCGTACGCCTCCGCCATGGCCTGCTGCGTGATCATGTAGCCGCCGTCCCACGCGCAGAACGCGGCGAAGAGTGGCGGGGGCGCGCAGTTCATCGACTTCTGATCGAGCAGATCCTTCATGCCCGGCCGCGGCACCTCGCCGAACGCCACGCTGAGCGCGTCGTCGAACCAGTACGTGCGGTGCCCGTACCCGCCCGCCCCCATGTAGCAGCCGCTGGTGCCGCCCGTGGAGAAGCCGCGGTAGTACGAGAGGGGCCCAAGCTGGCTGTCGATCCCGATGTCTTGGGTGCAGTTGGGATAGTTGGGGTGGTTCGCGCAGCTGGGGAACACGAACGGCTGGCCGTTGTGGCGCGAGGGGAGGTACTGGCGCGACGTCGCGTTGAGCTGCGCGGCCACGAGCGGATCGGTCAGGATCCGTGCCTCCACCCAGGCCCTCACGTCGGGCTGGCCGGCGAACTGCGCCTTCAAGTCGGTGACCCACGCGCGAATGCGGCCCGCGGTGATCTCGTACTTGTCGACGTACACCTGCTTGGTCACGCCCTGGTGCACCATGGTGAGCCCCGGGACCGGGAGGCTCTTGCAGCAGCTGTCGTGCCTCGCGCCCGCCTGCCCCACCTCGCCGGAGCCGCAGGTCGCGCCGCCGTGGAGGGGGCGGCAGCTCGGCCCCTCGACGCACACGCCGCGCGCGCACACCGAGCTGTAACAGTCGCCGTCGATCGCGCACACCTGCGCGGCCTCGCACCGCGGCGCGGGCGGGATCACCACGCCGTCATAGGTCTGACCTGTTCCGCCGCAGTCGACGTCGGACTCGCCGCCGTTCTTGATCCCGTCGGTGGAGGTGGCGAGCCCGCAAACGCCCGCGGTGCACACGTCGAAGCCGCAGTCGCCCTTCACCGCGCAGACCTTGCCCACGCCGCACTTGGGCGCGTTGGGGCCGCCGCAGTCCACGTCGGTCTCGCCGTTGTTCTTCTTCCCGTCGGTCGCGTTCGGGGGCGTGCAGTAGCCCGCCTCGCACTTGGACTGGCAGTCGTCGTTGTTCACGCAGCGCTCGCCGGCGCGGCAGGGCTTCTCCGGGAGCGCCGTGCCGCCGCAGTCGACGCCGGTCTCGCCGCCGTCGCGGCGTCCGTCTTGGTGCACGGTGGCCGGCGGATCGCCGCACGCGAGGGCTCGGCAGTAGTCGGTCGCGCAGTCGCGATCGGCGACGCAGGGCTCGCCGTTCTGGCACTTGTTGGGCAAGCCAACGCCGCAGGTCTTGGTGCCCGGTGGCGCGCAGGTCTTGTCGGGCGCGCACGTCGTGCTGAGGCAGTCGGCGTTGCTGGTGCACGGCTCGCCGTCGCACTTCTTGCACGCGCCGCCGCAGTCGGTGCCGGTCTCGGTGCCGTCTTGCACGCCGTTCGTGCACGACGCCGGCTGGCACGTGCCGCTCGCGCAGTTGCCGCTCGCGCAGTCGGCGGGGGCCGCGCAGGCCGCGCCTTCTGCGCATTTGGGGCCGGCGGCGCCGCACTTCGGGGCCGCGTCGACGCTGGCGTCGGGCGGGGGCGGCGGTGGAGGCGTCGTGCCGGTGGTGGTGCCCGTCGGGGTCGGGGGCGTCTCGCCTGGGTCGGGCACGCTGCTGCACGCGGGGAACACCCACGCGAGCGCCACGAGACAAAGAGGGACCGCGCGCCGCCCGATCGAGATCTCCCGCATCGGTCCACGATAGCAGAAGTCTCGCCACGAGCGACAAGGCCAACGTCGGGGGGCGCGGGCGCCTACCTCCGGCGCCGGGCCGCGAGGAGCTCTTCGATCGTGGTGAGCTCGCCCGGGTCGGAGGCGCCCTCGTCGTCCTGCTCCGTCGCCGCGGGCGCGCCGTCGGGCACGAGGGCCGGGCCCTTCGCGGCCTCCTCCCACCGGGCGGCGAGCAGCTCCGCCACGCGGGCGACCAGCCCGCGCGTCGAGTCGCGCTCGAGGGCCGACAGGCAGACCGCGTCGGGGTGCTGGCGCTCGAGGGTGCGCCGCGCGGGCGGGTCGAGGAGGTCCACCTTGTTGTAGACGACCAACCGAGGGATCTCGGACAGCTCCAGCTCGTCGAGGAGCGCCTCGGTGGTCCGCACGCGCTCGTCGCGGGCGTCGTCGGCCGCGTCCACGACGTGAAGGAGCAGGTCGGCGTCGGCGGCTTCTTCGAAGGTCGCGCGGAACGCGGCGAAGAGGTCCCGTGGCAGGTTGCGGATGAACCCGACCGTGTCCGTGAGGACCACCTCGCGCTCGCCCCACCCGGCCCACCCGACGCGGAGCACGCGCGACCGCGTGTCGAGCGTGGCGAAGAGCTTGTCCTCCACGAGCACCGAGGCGCCCGTCAGCGTGTTGAGCAGCGTGCTCTTGCCGGCGTTGGTGTAGCCGACGACCGCCACGGTGGGGATCGGCACCCGCGTCCGGCGGCGACGGCGCACGCCGCGTCGGCGCTCGAGCTTGCGCAGCTCGGCCTCGAGGTGGGTCACGCGATCGCGCGCGCGGCGCTTGCCGATCTCGAGGGTGGTCTCGCCGGGTCCGCGACCGCCGATACCGCCGGTGAGCCGCGAGAGCGCGTCGTCCTTCTGGGCGAGCCGCGGCAGGCTGTATTTCAGCTGCGCGAGCTCGACCTGGAGCTTGCCGTCGCTGCCCTCCGCGCGCTGCGCGAAAATATCCAAGATGAGCTGCGTGCGGTCGATCACCTTGAGATCGCTCACGCCCGCGATCGCCGCGGCCTGCGCGGGGCTCAGGTTCTGGTCGAACACGAGCACCTCCGCGTCGCGGTCGATGGCGCGGAGCACCACGTCCTCGAGCTTGCCCTTGCCCATCACGAACTTGGGGTCGAAGGCCTCGCGGATCTGCACGACCGAGTCTGTGACCTCGACGCCCGCCGTGCGCGCGAGCTCCTCGAGCTCTCGCATGCTCGCCTGCGCCTCGCGGAGCAGGTCCGACTTCTTGTGCTCGCCGCCGCGCGTGCTCGCGACGTGGACGAGCAAGGCGCGGCCGTCTTTGGCGCGCACCTCGCGACCGCGCGAGCGCCGCGCGAACTCGGCCTCGAGGTCGGCCATGAGCGCGCCGACGTTCAGCGCGAGCTCCGCCAAGGGCACCATGGCGACCTCGCGGTAGGGGCTCTCGCCGTCCGCCTGGGTCGGCACGTTGTGCGCGTACGACAGCGCGCGCGGCGCGCCCCCGGGCGCCATGTGGATGACCGCCACGAGGTCGAGGCGCAGGCGCACGAGATCGACGAGATCGTCCTTCGAAAGCGCCTCGCCGCGGACGTGCGTGTGCACGAGCCGGAGCCCGCGGAAGCGCCCCTCGGCCGCGCGCAGGCGGCCGATGTCCGGGAGCATGAGGCGGCCCGCGTCGCCCACGATGACCGTGTCGATCGAGCCCGAGCGGTGCACGAGCACGCCCACCTGCCGGCCGGTATCGCTCGACACGTCGACGAGCGCGCGCGCGAGCTCCGGGGTCGCGATGACGTCGGACGGGACGCGCCTGCGATAGAGGCGCAGCAGCGCCCGCACCGCCGCGGGCGACAGACCTACTTTGTTGCCGAAGAGCTCGATCGGACGCCCGCCCCGCTCGCCTTCACCTCGGAGGGGAAGCGCTCACTGCTTGTTGACGCGCTCGAGGTACTGCCCCGTGGACGTCTCGATCTTGATCCACTCGCCCTCTTTGATGAAGAGCGGGACGTTGACCGTGGCGCCGGTGGAGAGCGTCGCGGGCTTGGTGGCGCCGCTGGCGGTGTCGCCCTTGATGCCCGGCTCGCTGTTGACGACCTGCATGACGACGTTCGGCGGGAGCTCCACGCCGATGGGGTTGCCGTTGTAGAGCGTGACCTCGCACTCGAGGCCCTCGCCGAGGAAGCGCTGCTCGTCGCCGAGCTTGTCCTTCTCGAGGTAGATCTGGTCGCCCGTGTTCGTGTCCATGAAGACGAAGCTCTCGCCCTCGGACCACGAGTAGGTCATGGTGCGGTCCTCGACGTCGGCGAGCTCGACGGACTCGCCGCTCTTCCAGGTGCGCTCCACCACGTTGCCGTTGGTGAGGTTGCGCACGCGGCAGCGCGTGAACGACTGCCCCTTGCCGGGCTTCACGAACTGGTGCTCGACGATGTGGAACGGCACGCCGTCGATCTGAATCTTCAAGCCCTTGCGGATGTCGGTGGTGGTGGCCATGCGGGGCCGGGAGGTAGCACGCCGCCCTCCGAGCGGCAAACGCCATCGGCGAAATCGGCGGCTCCGTCGTGGCGAGGCGGAACTGCGAAGGCTGTGGACACGGCGAAGCGGTGTATTAGGACCACCGCGATGCTGCACGAGACCGACGAGGAGCTGCGCGAGATCAAGCGCGAGATCATCGAGTCGCGCGGCCTCGTCATCAAGACCAACAACCTGACGAACGCGCTCAGCGCCGACATCAAGTCGATCGCCAAGCGCCAGCAGAGCTACGAGCGCAAGCTCTCGTGGAACAGCGCCACGGCCTACGTGGTCTTCGTGTTCGTGGTGTTCGCGGCGCTGAAGGTCGCGTGGGACGCGCGCGTCGACCAAATCCGCGCCGAGACCGACACCCGGCAGCAGGAGAACGACCGGCTGCGCAAGGAGGTGCGCGAGGCCCAGAAGCGCGAGGAAGACCGCCTCCGCGCGGAGGCGAAGGCCGCGCAGTACTACGAGCTCGTGAAGAACAACAAGCGGCAGGAGCTCGTCGAGGGCTACGAGGCCATCAAGAAGGAGCCCATCAGCCGCGCCGAGCAGGCCATCTTCGCCGACGCCGCGGACCGCGCGAAGAACGAGCTCGCCGCGCAGGTGTACACGCACGGGCTCGAGAAGCTGAAGGCCAAGCGCTGGCAGGAGGCGGCGAGCGCGTTCGAGGAGTCGCTGCGCCTGAAGGACGACTCGTCGATCGGCCCGAGCGTACGCCTCGGCCTGGCGCAGGCGTACCGCGGCCTCGGGCGCCACAAGGACGCGATCCCGCTCTTGACCGCGCTCGCCGACAACACCGTCAACCGCGAGGTGTGCGACGACGCGCTCTACTACCTGGCGAACTCGCAGACCGACATCGAGGCGTGGAACGACGCGAAGAACACCTGGCGCACCATGCTGCGCCGCTTCCCCGACTCGCGCTACGCCGCCGAGGGCCGTATCTATTTGAGATCGCTGGAGCTTTTGCACTAAGAAGGCGCCCACCGCGGGGCCGGCGAACTTGGCCCGTCCCGCGGCCGCGGGCTACTGCTGCGGCATGCAGCTACCCGGTCGACTGGCCGCGACGACGCTCGGGGATCTCCTCGGCGCCCTCCACCGCGCGGGCGCGCGAGGCTCGCTGGAGATCGTCGAGCGCGCCGGGCGCACGCACCGCGTCTTCCTCGCGGACGGGCTCGTCACCGCCGTGGAGCTCGATCGCGCCTCCCCTACCCTCGCCGAGGTCCTCCGGCGCGAGGCCGAGCTCGACGACGAGCTGCTCCGCCGCTCGCTGCTGCGCGCGCTCGCCCAGCAGCGCCTCCACGGCGAGGTGCTCATCGACGACTTCCGCATCGCGCCGTCGGTGGTGGGGCGGGCGCTCCGCGCGCAGCTCGGGCTGCGGCTCGAGGCGCTCGAGCGCCTGTCGGACTGCGCC
>DAORJJ010000126.1:0-1078 GCA_035439005.1 Polyangiaceae bacterium
CCCGCGGCGGCCGCGCCCGCCGCGCCGACGAAGCCCTCGACCTGAGCGGCGTGCGGGGAGCGCGCTAGCCGGCCGTCCACGGGAACAGCAAGGCGCGGCAGCGCGCGTCGTCGAGGGCGAGCTCGTCGGCGACCCGCGCGGCGACGCGCGCGCTGAGCCCCGGGCGAGCGGGAGGGCGAGCGGGAGGGCGAGCGGGAGGGCGAGCGGGAGGGGGAGGCTCCGTGGTCTCGCGCCGCGGCGGGCCCTGCGCGCGGCCCGCGAGCTCCTGGGCGAGCCCGGCGTGGTAGAGCCGCTGCGCGCGCGCCCACTCCGGCTCCTCGGCGAGCCCCGCGACCGCCCGCTCGAGCTCGCGCGTTCGAGCCGCCAGCAAGTCGAGCGGGAGCATCTCGAGCTCTCGCAGCGCGCCCGGGAACCGCCGGGCCAGCGCGCGGAGGCGAGGCAGGGGCGGGGGCGCCTCCGGGGCGGCGGTGCGCTCGCGGCGCAGCGCGAGGAGCTCGACGTACTTCTCGAGCAGCGCGCCGAGGTCCATGCACCGACGCTAGCCCACCGTCAGCCCCGCTGTCGCGCCCGGCGCCCGGTGGCAGGGCTCCGGTTGCGGCGCGGCGCGTGCTACATTCACCAAGGATGACCGACACCAAGCGCGAGCTCGACGGCCTCAGGCAGGAGATCGCCGCGGTCGACGCCCAGATCGTCCGGGCCCTCGACCGCCGCGCCAAGCTCTCGCGCGACGTGGCGCGCCTCCGCGGCGACGGGCCCGCGCTCCTCCCGGTCGAGCCGCCGGCAGATCTCGAGCAGGTCAGCGGCCGCACGGGCGACATGCCCCCCGAGTCCCTGCGCGACATCTACCGGGAGATCCGCGCCGCGTGCCTCGGCCTCGAGCTCGGCGTCACGGTCGCCTTCCTCGGCGCGGTCGGCGGCGCGGGGCACGCGGCGGCGCGCGGGCGCTTCGGCGCGAGCACGCCGCTCGTCCCGGCCGAGTCGGCCGCTGGGGCCGCCGCGGCCGTGGTCGGGGGCCGCGCGACGTTCGCGGTCGTCCCCTTCGAGACGAACATCAAAGGGGCGTACCCTGCAGCGGGCT
>DAORJJ010000126.1:1088-14133 GCA_035439005.1 Polyangiaceae bacterium
CCTTCGAGACCAAGTCCGACGGGCTCGTGCAGTCGACCCTCGCCGCGCTGCTCGGCACCGAGCTCAAGGTCGTCGCCACGTTCGAGGCCGTCTCTGCGGTGCAGCTCGTCAGCCGGTCGGGCAACGTCGCGGAGGTCGAGCGCGTCTACGCGGCCCCCAGCGAGCGCGCCGCGTGCCGCTCGACCCTCGACGCCCTCGGCGACGCCGGGCGCGTGTCGGTCATCGAGGTCAAGACCCCCGAGGTCGCCTGCAAGTACGCCCGCGACGACTCCGCGGCCGGCGCCCTCCTCGAGGAGTCGTACGCGGCGAGCCAAGACCTCGCCGCCTGCCAGCTCGAGGTGCATGACGGCCCCAGCGAGCGCGTGCGCTACGCCGTGCTCGGCGAGCGCCCCGCGCGCCGCACGGGGAGTGACGCCACCCTGCTCGCGTTCAGCGTCTCGGACTCGCCTGGCGCGCTCCTCGAGGTCCTGC
This sequence comes from Polyangiaceae bacterium, assembly GCA_035439005.1. Classification (GTDB taxonomy): domain Bacteria; phylum Myxococcota_A; class Polyangia; order Polyangiales; family Polyangiaceae; genus JAAFHV01. The sequence continues at coordinate 1,560 of DAORJJ010000126.1, forward strand.
GCCAGTTCGCCGAGCGCGGCGTGAACCTGAGCAAGATCCAGTCACGCCCCACGCCGGGCGAGGCCTGGAGCTACCTCTTCTTTGCCGAGCTCGTCGGGCACGCCACCGATCGGGCGGTCGTCGGCGCGGTGGAGGAGGTGCGCCGGCAGGCCCGATTCTTCAAGCTCCTCGGCACCTACGCCGTATGAGCGCGCCTCGGGGCATGACCGATTGCCACCGGTCACGCCGCGCGTGTAGCGTGTCGCGGCCATGAAGCTCCCCCGCTTTTCTCGCTCGCTCGGACCTGCGCTCGCCGCCGCCGCCCTCGTCCTCGCCGGCTGCGGCGGCGACAAGCCCGCGGACGCCCCCTCGGCCCAAGTCGACGTGGACGCCGATCCGAGCGCGCTGCTGCCGGCGAGCGCCATCGTGTACGCCCACCTCGACGCCAAGGCCTTCTTCGGCAGCGAGTCGTTCGGCCCCGACCTGGCGAAGGTGGCCGAGAAGGCCTCGCCCCTCGGGGAGGAGGCCGGCTTCCTCCCGTCGCGGGATCTCGACGCGGTCTACGCGGGCGTCTACTCCTCGCAGGGCGCCGACGTCGCCGCCGTCCTCGTCGGCCGCTTCGACCAGGCGAAGGTGAAGAAGCTCGCCGAGACGCACACCCCCACGCGCACGGGCGGCGCCCTCGTGGTGTCGCAATACGCCGGCCGCGACGTCTACACCATCAACAACGCGGGCTTCACCGTGCTCACCGCGAAGACCGCGCTCGTGGGCACCGAGACCGGCATCCGGCGGGCCCTCGACCGCGTCAAGGACGGGCGCGTCAAGCACGACGTCCCCCCGTGGGTGGACGCCACCTTCAAGACCCCGGGCGCGGTCCTCGCCGTCACGCTCGACACGCAGGCGCAGCCAGGCGCGTCCGAGCTCGTCCGGCAGGTGCCGTTCCCGTGGGCGCAGGGCGTCCAAAAGGCGCGTGTTCTCATGGACTTCAAGGCCCCTGGGGCGAACGTCGCCGGCTCGCTCAGCTACGCCGACGAGGCGCAGGCGGGCCAGGCCGCGACCGCGCTGGGGAACACCGCGGGGTTCGCGAAGCTCCTCACCCTCGTCGGCCTGCAGTTCCGCGACTTCAAGGCCGTGGCCGAGAAGTCCGACGTGCAGGTCACGATCTCGGTGGACGACCAGAGCCTGCGGACGCTCGCGAAGGGCCTGCCCCAGTGGCTCGGCCAGCAGTGACCACCGCGCGGTAGCGGCAAATTTGCGCCGGCGCCCTTCCCAAGTCGGCCTCGAGAACGCATGCTGCCAGGGGAGAGGTGTCGAAATGTTCGGACGATCCACCGGTCTAGAGAAAGCCGCCCAAGCCCTCGCCACGGCCGGCGCCATCGCCCACGCCGCGTTCTTCACGCTCTTCATCTATCGGGTGTTCGGCACGAGCTGGCTCTACCTCGTGCTCGCGGTGCTCGCCCTCGTCGGCCTCGGCGCGAACTTCGTGGGCTTCATGCTCATCAAGCACGGCGGCCGCGTGGGCGCCCGCAAGTGGGGCATGTGGTGCATCGCGTTCTCCACGGCCGACGCGGCGCTGCTCCTCACGCTCGCGTCGATCCTGGGCTCCTGACCGCCTCCTGACCGCGTCGCCGCGTACGCCGCGTCCAAAGATGGACTAGGTTCCGGCGCGGCATGCCCTCCCTGCTGATTTCCCCCCAGCGGACGCCGCTCCACGGCAGCGTCCCGGCCCCCTCGGACAAGAGCATCGGGCACCGCGCCCTGCTCATCGCGGCGCTCACCACGGGCACGTGCGAGCTCCGCGGCTTCTCGCGTTGCGAGGACAACCTCGCCACGGCGCGCGCGCTCCAGAGCCTCGGGATCGAGGTGAGAGGGCTCGAGCCTGGCTCGCGCGCCGTGCAGGTGCGCGGCGGAGGCCTCTTCGGGCTGCGCGAGCCCGCCGGGCCGCTCGACTGCGGCAACTCGGGCACCACGCTCCGGCTGCTCGCGGGGCTGCTCGCCGCGCAGCCGTTCGCGTCGACGCTCGTCGGGGATCGCTCGCTGTCGGGGCGGCCGATGGCGCGCGTGGTCGACCCGCTGCGCGCGCGCGGCGCCACGATTACGGGCACGCCGCACGCGTCCCGCGCCGGCGAGCTCACGGCCCCGCTCCGCGTCGGCCCGTGCCCGGACGACGCGCCGCTCTCCGCGCTGCGCTACGAGTCGCCCATCGCCAGCGCCCAGGTGAAGAGCGCCCTCTTGCTCTCGGGGCTCTTTGCCCACGGCGAGACCGTCATCCACGAGCCGCACGTGTCGCGCGATCACACCGAGCGCCTGCTCTCGACGCTCGGCGTGCCCGTCCAGGCGGTCGGCTCGCTCGTGTCGATCGACCCCGCAGGCTGGGGCGGCCAGCTGCCTCCGTTCGACCTCGACCTCCCCGGCGATCCCTCGGCGGCCGCGTTCCTCGTCGTGGCCGCCCAGCTCGTCCCGGGATCGCGCGTGTCGGTGCGCGGCGTGTGCACGAACCCGACCCGCACGGGCCTCCTCGAGATCGCGCGCGACATGGGCGCGGGCCTCGAGGTGCGCCCGCTCGGCGACCGCGGGGGCGAGCCGGTCGCCGATCTGCACGCTTGGCACGACGCGACGCGAGGTCTCCAGGCGGTGCGTGTCGGCGGCGAGTGGGTGCCGCGCGCGATCGACGAGCTGCCGGCGCTCTGCGCCCTCGCGACGCGCGCGCGAGGCCGCACGGTCGTGGTCGACGCCGCGGAGCTCCGCGTCAAGGAGAGCGATCGCATCCGCGAGCTGTGCCGCATCCTGCGGGCGTTCGGCGTCCCCTGCGCGGAGCTCGCCGACGGGATCGAGGTCGAGGGCGTGGAGGGCCCCCTCCGCGCGTGCCGCGTCGACAGCGGCGGCGACCACCGCCTCGCGATGACCGCCGTGCTCCTCGGCCTCCTCGCCGACGGCCCGTGCCGGGTCGACGACGTCGCGTGCATCGCCACGAGCTTCCCGCGCTTCGTCGGCACCCTGCGCGCGCTCGGCGCCGACCTCACGCTCGCCGCCCCGTGACGGTGGTGACCGTGCGCATCAAGCTTTTCACACGCGAACAGGTCGGCTAAGGCTTCGCACGTGGCGCGCGCGAGACCCGTGGTGGCGATCGATGGACCCGCGGGGGCGGGCAAGAGCACCGTCGCGCGTAACCTCGCGACAGCGCTGGGGTATGTGCTCGTCGACACCGGCGCGATCTACCGGGCGGTCGCGCTCGCCGCGGCGCGGACGGGGGTGCCGCTGGGCGACGGGGCCGCCGTGACCGCGCTCGCCGAGGCGCTCCTCGCGCGCTCCGCCCTGGTCTTCCAGCGCGACGCCTCGCTCGGCATGCGCGTGCTCCTCGAGGGCGAGGACGTGTCCGACGCGATCCGCTCGCCCGAGGTCGGGCTGGGCGCGAGCGAGGTGTCCGTGCACCCGGGCGTGCGCGCCGCGCTCCTCGAGCTGCAGCGCGGCGCCGGGCGCGAGGGCGGCGTCGTCCTCGAGGGGCGCGACATCGGCACGGTCGTCTTCCCGGACGCGGAGGTGAAGTTCTTCCTGACCGCGAGCCCCGAGGTGCGGGCCGGTCGCCGTCACGCCGAGCTCACGCGCAAGCCCGACGCGCCGAGCTTCGAGGACACCCTCGCCGCCGTGAAGCGCCGCGATCACCAAGACGAGACCCGCGCGATCGCGCCGCTGCGCCGCGCCGACGACGCGGTCCTGGTCGACTCGTCCGCGCTCGATTTCGACGGAGTCGTGGCCCACATGCTCGCCACGGTGCGCGCGCGGTGGCCCGGGGCGTGAGCCCTCGCCGCGCGCGGGGCCTGGCCCTCGGCGCTGCCCTCGCCGCGCTGGGCGCGGGGACGATGGGCGCGCTGGCCTCGTGCGCCGATCCCCGCGCGCCGGTCGCGGCCGCCGCGCCGATCGAGGTGAGCTACGCCACGACGCTCGACCCCAACGCGCCGGTGCTCCTCCTCGTGCGGCCCGCCCTGCTGCGCCGCGACGAGGTGTTTGGTCCGCTCGTGAGCGCGCTCTCGCGCCTCGCGGCCACGCGCGGCGTCACGGGCTCGAGGGAGCTCGAGGCGTTCGAGTCGGCCGACGAGCTGGTGATCGCCGTGGACGAGTCGGCCGCCGCCGCGCCCGACGCCGCGCTGCTCGCGCCCGCCTCGGGCGTGGTGGCCCTCCGCGGCGTGCGCGCCGATCTCGTGCCCGAGAAGCTCCTCGACGGCGACGGCAAGCTCCTCTTCCGGAGCGGCCGCCCACGCGGCCCCGTGACCGAGCACGAGGGGTACGAAGGCGAGCCGCTCGCCCTCTTCGTGCTGCCCAAGCGGACGTGGGTCGTCGCGTTCGGCGCCGCCGTCACGCGGTCCCGCGCCGCGCTCGCCGACGGGCGCCCTCGCGCGACGCCCACGTTCGACCCCGAGGCCCTCCTCGAGCTCCGCCTCGATGGCCCGCGCCTCGTCGCGCGCGTCCCCCGCCTCGCGCGCGGTGAGCTCGGCGTGGGGCGGCGCCTGGACGAGGTGCGGCTCTCGCTGCGCCCGGGGCGCGGAGGCCTCACGCTCGTGCTCACTTACGCCGACGACGACGCCGCGGCCTGGGCGGAGAACACGCTCACCCGCGTGGTGAAGGCGTTCTCGCGCCGCTTGGAGGGCGCCTTCGCGTGGCTCGGGGACGCGACCGTGGTGCGGGAGGGGCGGAGCGTCCGCGCGCGGGTGGCGGTGCCCGCGCGCGTCGTGGAGGTGCTGAAGGGGCTCGATGTGCGCGATCTCGTCGAGTCGCTCGACGCGCCCCGGGGCGACGCCGGCGCGAAGCCGTAGCCGGCGGGGGCTCAGGCCTTCTTCGCGGGCGCCTTCTTCTCGTCCTTCTTCTCGTCCTTCTTCTCGTCCTTCTTGTCCGACATGGTGAGCTCGGAGATGGAGTCCTGGAGGCGGATGCGCGCGACCATGGCCTGCTCCTCGAGGACCACGAGCTGCACGGTCATCTTGGAGACCTTCTCGCTGATCTCGCTCATCTTCTTCTCGAGGCTCTGCATCATCGGGCCCGCGCTCTTCACCATCTTCAGGGTGACGATCTGGGCGTGCAGCTCGTCCATGCGCTTGCGGTACTCGGCGAGCTGCTCGCGCACGGACGCCTTGCGCTGCTCGATGTTCGCGAGCTCCTGGTGCTCCTTGACGATCGACTGGACGGCCGCCTTCAGCGGGCCCTCCGCGAGGTCGGCGGAGATGAAGGCCTTGATCATCTCGAGGCCCTCCGGCGTGCGTATGTCGGTGCTCTGCGTGACGGGCGTCGTCTCCTCGATCACGAGCTCGGTCTTCGCGTGCGGCGCCACCTCGATGGGGAACACGTAGGCCTGGCCCACGCGCTCCGCCTTGGCCAGCTTCGGGTCGAGCGTGTACCCCTGCGGGACGCTGTGGCGCACGTACACGAGGGCCCGCTCACCCGAGCGGTTGTGCAGCACGAGCGCCGTCTTCCGGGTGTGCTTCGTCTCGGTGTTGAACACGCCGCGCTGCGCGGTGAGGATCTTCGAGATGGTGTCTTTGTGGTCGGACGTGCGCTCGACGAGCACCTGGCGATCCAGCGCGAACGGGACGAACGCGATCGAGCGCGCGGGGATGCCCTCGCCGATGCCCTCGCCGATGAAGCGCCCGCTCCCGTAGACCGTGAACGGCCCCGACTCCAGCTGCGAGTCGGTGGGGTTCTTGAAGCGCACGGCCTTGAACGCGAAGTCCTTGTTCCCGCGCTCGCTCTCCGGGTCGTAGAGGTAGACGACGCTGCCCTCGGTCTTCCCCTGGTACATGGAGACCATCGCCGAGCTGCCCTTCGGCACGCTCATCGCGACGTCGCTCTCGAAATGCGACGTGCCCACCGGGTCGCCCGGGCCGGTCGCCTGCGCGGCCGCGCCCGCCGTCTTCTGCGCCTCGCGCGGCTTCTGCTCCTGCGCGGGGGCCTGCTGGACGAAGCGCACGCCGCCGCTGCGGCCGGGGGCGTCCTTGCCCACCGCGACCACCCTGCGCGGGTCGACGCCCTGCCGCACCAGCTCCTCGCGCACGCGGTTCGCGCGGTCGAGCGCGGCGCTCTCTTTGTCCTGGTCGTCCGGCTTCGCGAACCCCTCGATCACGAGCGTGTTCTTGTTGGAGCGGAGCTGGTTCGCGAGGCCCGAGAGCTGGCTCTGCGCCTGCGAGACCTGGGGCGGCGGCGGCGGCGGCATGGAGGGCGCGGCCTGCGGGCTGCGCGACGTCGGCTTGCGCGGGGCCATCCCCGCGCCGCCCGCCCCGCGCCCGTACCCCGAGCCTATCGAGGGGGCGCTCTCCGCGGACACACGCGCGACGGAGGCCGTGGTGTCCGCGGAAGCCTTCCCCTTGGGGCGGCCGTCGTCCCGGGGCGTGCTGGTCGCCGCGGCGAGGGCGTCCTCCGAGAGCTCCGCGACGCCCATGTTGCGCTCGTCGGCGCCGCCGTACACAGACCCCCCCGAGGGCGGCGAGACCGCGAACAGCTCCTCGCCGTGGAGCTGCTGACGCTGCACCATCCGGAAGCCGCGCAGGTCGAAGCGGAACGCCATCGCCGAGCTCGACCCGACGCCGAGCTTCACCTTGTCCCAGTCCTCGCCGGAGGTGTTGTCGACCACGGCCCACGCCTGGAGCTCGAGCTTTCCGTCGCCGCCGACGAGGATGCGGTACGTGGGCTTCCACGCGGGCGCCTCGGTCACGTAGGAGAGCTTGACCTTGTGCGGCCCGGCGCCCGGCAAGTGCACCTTCAGGTCGACCGTCGAGCCGCCCGAGTGCGGGTAGCTGATGGGCGCGGGCTTTCCCGTGCTCGCGTCGATCACCGTGAGCGACTTCAGGAAGTCGTCGACCTTGTCGTTCGGCGCGACCAGGCGGAGGCTGTCGTTCGTCACCGTCGCCTCCCGCTCGTAATAGGCGACGCCGTTCCGGTAGACGATGATGCGCCCGAGGGCGGAGTCGGACTTCACGTAGCTCGTGGTCGCGGGGCCGCACGCGACGCTGAAGGCCGCCCCGAGCACGACGGCGACCGACGTGAGCGAGGTGAGCGAGGTGTGCGAGGGGCGTGCGACGCGCATGGAATCTCCAAGGTTATCGCCCAGAGCGGGGCGGGTGAGGCGAAGCGGAGCGGGCCAGCGGAGCCGACGCGCTCTCGGTGGACACCCTACTACGTACGACACACGAGGACGGTCTACCCCCTGGAGTCGCCCACGCGCCGCGCGAAAATCGGGGTTCCCCTTTGACGCGAGGTCGACCGTGGACTAAACGGGCCATCCCCCCAGGTAGCGTGAAGCCGCTTGGACCGGGAGAAAGGTGTCCTGCCGCGCTCCTGCGGAGGACGAAACCACGGGTACCCCTCACACAATGTCCACTGAAACCATCATCGAGTCCGGCGGAGACATGGACTCCTTCGCGGCCCTCTTCGAAGCGAGCATCCAGAGCGGCGACTTCGGCAAAGAAGGCGAGATCGTCCAAGGCACCGTCGTCGCCGTGCAGCGCGACAACGTCGTCATCGACATCGGCGGCAAGAGCGAGGGCATGATCGCCCTCTCCGAGTTCGCGGACGCCGCCGGTGAGATCACCGTCAAGGCGGGCGATCGCATCGACGTCTACATCGAGAGCCGCGAGAACGACGACGGCCTGGTCATGCTTTCCAAGGAGAAGGCAGACAAGATGAAGGTCTGGGATGAGATCTCGAGCGCCTGCGAGCGCGACGAGCTCATCGAGGGGACCATCAGCCAGCGCGTGAAGGGCGGCCTGTCGGTCACCATCCGCGGCGGCGTGAAGGCGTTCCTGCCCGGCTCCCAGGTCGACCTGCGGCCCATCCGGAACTTGGACAAGCTCATCGGGCAGACCTACCAATTCAAGGTCATCAAGTTCAACAAGAAGCGCGGCAACATCGTGCTCTCGCGCCGCGTGCTCCTCGAGAAGGAGCGCGACCAGATCAAGACCAAGACCCTCGAGACCCTCGAGGAGGGCAAGGTCGTCCGCGGCGTCATCAAGAACATCACCGAGTACGGCGCCTTCGTCGACCTCGGCGGCATCGACGGCCTGCTCCACATCACCGACATGTCGTGGGGTCGCGTCAACCACCCGAACGAAGTGTTCCAGGTGGGCGACGAGGTCACCGTCAAGGTGCTCAAGTACAACCCCGAGACCGAGCGCGTCTCCCTGGGCCTCAAGCAGACCCAGGAAGATCCGTGGAACCACGCCGAAGAGGCGTACCCGCCGGGCAAGAAGGTCCACGGCAAGGTCATGTCGATCACCGACTACGGCGCCTTCGTGGAGCTGGAGCCGGGCGTCGAGGGCCTCATCCACGTGAGCGAGATGAGCTGGACCAAGAAGGTCAAGCACCCGTCGAAGCTCCTCGAGGTCGGCCAGGCGCTCGACTGCCAGGTGCTCGAGGTCGACGCGAAGTCCAAGCGCATCTCGCTCGGCCTCAAGCAGCTCGAGCCCGATCCCTGGACGCTCTTCACCGAGAAGTACCACCCCGGCGACAAGATCGGCGGCAAGGTGCGCAGCATCACCGACTACGGCGTCTTCATCGGCATCGAAGAGGGCGTGGACGGCATGGTCCACAAGTCCGACCTGTCGTGGACGGCGAAGGTCAACAACCCCGCCGACATGTTCCACAAGGGCGACGACGTCGAGGCCATCATCCTCTCGATCAACCACGACGAGAAGAAGGTGTCCCTGGGCGTCAAGCAGCTCTTCGACGACCCGTGGCCCACGATCTTCTCGGAGTTCCCGCCGTCGAAGGTCGTCGACTGCAAGGTCATCTCGACCGTCGACTACGGCGTGTTCGTCCGCATCCGCGACGGCGTCGAGGGGCACATCCCCACGAACGACCTCGTCGAGGGCACGAACGAGGACGGCTCCGCGAAGGCGTTCGAGATCGGCGACGCCATCTCGGCCGAGATCGCGAACATCGACACGCAAGATCGCCGGCTCACGCTGTCGATGCGCATCGGTGAGGCCGCAGCGGCGCCGCAGAAGGCGGAGAAGCGCGAGACCAAGATGCCGAAGAAGTCCGCGGGCGACGAGTCCAAGGGCAACACCATCGGCGAGCTCATCAAGCAGAAGCTCGGCAACCTCACGATCGACCGCAAGGACGACTGACGAGGACGCGCTCGCTTCGGCGAGCACGGCGTGGACCGCTCGGGCCTCGTGCCCGCGCGGTCCTTCGCTTTTTTGTAGGGATTCCGCGCGCGCGTTTCTCTCGCCAGCGAGGCGCGCTCGTGGTTTCATGGCGCCCGCCCTTCGGTCGGTTGCCATAGACACGCCGCTCGCCTGCGGCTCGCTTGCATGTCCGTGCGCGCGCGCGTCGGCCCGCGCACTGACGAGCGGGGATGGAGGAATACGAGGGTCATGTCCGAGTCGAAGCTTCGAACGAGCTGGGTGCGACCGCTCTTTCTGCTCTTCTCGGCGGCCGCCGCGGTGGCCGTCGTGGTGGCGGCGCGCGAGGTGCTCCTCCCCTTCGTGCTCGCCCTCGTCATCGCATACGTCCTCACGCCGTTCGTGGCGTGGTTCGAGCGTCGCGGCCTCCGTCGCAGCCTCGCGATCCTCGCCGCCTACGCCGTCGTGCTCGGGTCGCTCGCCGGGTTCGTGTGGGCGATCGCGCCGCGCATCGGGCGTGAGCTCGGCGGCCTGCGCAAGGAGCTCCCCGCCCTGTCGGAGCGCGCCAACAACGAGTGGGCGCCCCGCATCCAGGCGAAGCTGCGCGGCGCAGGCCTGGTCTCCGAGGCGGACGAGCCCGACAGCCAGCCGGAGCACGGCGGCCCCGCGCTCGTGCTTCGCCCGCTCGGCGATGGCCGCTACGGCGTGGAGGTCGGCTCGGGCGTCGCGATCACCGAGGACGAGCACGGCTACGTCGTCCAGGCGCAGCACGACGAGCCCAAAGGGCGCTTCGACCTCAACAAGGCCATCAGCGCGAGCCTGAAGCGGAGCCTCGACTACGCGCGCTCGAACGCCCTCGAGCTCGCCAAGCTCGGGCGCGACATCGTCGCCGGCATCAGCCGCGTGATCTTCATCTTCGGGATCACGCTCATGCTCGCCGCGTACCTCATCCTCACGCGGGAGCGCGTGATCGACACCTTCCGCTCGCTCGCGCGCCCGGCGAGCCGCCCTTCGTTCGACGCCTTCCTCGCGAGGGTCGATCGCGGCCTCTCGGGCGTGGTGCGCGGGCAGCTCATCATCTGCCTCGTCAACGGGGTGCTCTCGGCGATCGGCTTCGCCGCGGTGGGCCTCAAGTACTGGCCCATCGTCGCGCTCATCGCCACGGTGTTCTCGCTCGTGCCCATCTTCGGCAGCATCGCGAGCTCCGTGCCCGCGGTCGCGCTGGGGCTCACGCAGGGCCCGGGCACGGCGCTCTTCGTCCTGCTCTGGATCATCGGCATCCACCAGATCGAGGCGAACTTCCTGAACCCGAAGATCATGGGCGACGCGGCCAAGATCCACCCCGTGCTCGTCATCTTCTCCCTGCTCGTGGGGGAGCACTTCTTTCACACGGCCGGGGCGCTCTTCGCGGTCCCGTGCATGTCGATAACTCTGAGTATTTTCCACCATTTCCGTGCTATCGCGCACGCGACCGATCCTGCGTTCGCGGAGGACCCGCCGCCGTCTGGATTTCCGCCGCCGATGCCCGAGACCGACGCAGGCGCGGGGCCGGACGCGGCCTGACCCTGCGATTCCTTCGAGTGCAGGTTGCCTGCCGTGCGCCTTGGGGGTAGAGCCCGGGCGTGGCAGAAGCGACCGAGAAGAAGGCAGGGGCGATCGGCTCGGGGCTCGCGGCGCGCATGGAGCGCGCGGAGGCGGCCAAGAAGGGCAAGAAGAAGTCGCCGGCGGAGCTGCAGCGCGAGGTCCGCGATCTCAGCAAGCCGAAGGCGGATCCGCCGCCCCTCCAGATGCGCAAGATCTACATCCGCGTCGGCGCGGTGGTCGGCGTCCTCGGCGTGGTGTCGCTCATCGTGCCGCCACCGTACGGGCTCTACACGAAGATCGCGTTCGGCGTGGTGCTCGCCATCGCCGTGGGCGTCCTCGTGTGGCTCGATCGCTACGTGAAGAAGACCCAGGCGCTGAGCGCCATCCTCCGCGGCGCCGACACGGACGACGGGCGGAAGGAGGCGCTGAAGGCGATCTCCGAGCAGTTCAAGAAGGGCGACACGCAGGCCCTCCTCGCGCGGGCGCAGCTTGAGATGCAGGAAGACCCGCGCAAGGCCCAGGCCACGCTGGAGTCGATCGATCTCGACAAGCAGCTCGCGCCGGTGGCCGGGCAGGTGCGCGCGATGCGGGCCATGATCCACCTCACCCACGGCGAGACCGCGGAGGCGAAGAAGCTCGTCGAGGACCTCGAGCTCGGCAAGCAGCAGGAGCCCAAGACGCGCGTCATGTTCGCGACCGTCGCGGGCGAGGCGTGGGCGCGCACGGGGCAGGCGCAGAAGGCGCTCGACACGCTCGAGCTGTTCAACCCCGACGACGCCGAGAACGAGGAGCTACGCCCGCAGATGTGGCGCGCGCGGGCCTTCGCCTACGCGGCGCTGAGCGACCAGAAGGGCGTGGGCCGCGCGCTGCGCAAGCTCGCCGACATGAACGTGCAACTGCTCGGCATGTTCGTGGGCCAGAAGAAGATCCACCCGCTGCTCGAGAAAGAGGCGAAGAGCCTCGTGCAGAAGCTGGGCGCGGTGCCCCGCCCGAAGATGATGCGCCAGAAGATGTGAGGCGCGTCAGCCGAGGCCGCCGAGGTGCGCGCGGGCGAGGGGAGTGAGCGACAAGTCCGGAGTGAGCTCCGCGTGGCTCACCACCGGCACCTCCGGCGCCTCGACGTCGAGGAGACCCCGGAGGAAGCGACGCACGTCGGGCGACGCGACGACGATAGGGAGCCCTCCCGCCTCGCGGGCCTCGCCGATGGCGCGCATCACGGCCGCGACGACGTCGCGGGCCTGCGCGGGCGGCAGGGCGAGCGCGGCCGCGTCGCCGTGCCTCGAGATGCCGCGCCGCAGGGTGTCCTCCACGAGCGGATCGAGGAGGACCACGGGCAGCTCGGCGGCGCCTCGCGTGAGGCGGAACGTCATGGCGCGGCGCTGGTGCACGCGGACCGCCTCGGCGAGGACGCCGGGGTCGACCTCACGGCCCGCCCTCGCGCTGAGAACCTCAAGGATCCCGGATAGATCGCGGACGGGAACCTGCTCGGCCAGCAGGCACCGGAGGACCTCCACGAGCAGGGCGTGCGTGACGGGCTTCGGCACCACCCGGGTCGCGCTCGGGCAGCGCTCGGCGAGCGCGTCGAGCAGCGCGTGGACCTCGGTGAGCCCGAGCAGCTCCGGGGCGCGCGCGCGCGCCACGCGCTCCGTCGCGGACACGATGGACGCGACCGCGTCGTCGCCGGTCGTGTGCGGGGCGTCGAGGCGCTGCGCCGGGACCTCGTGGACCTCGAGCGTCACCTCCGAAGGCCCAAGCTCCGGCGCGAGCGTCACGGGGATCGGCGGGAGCGGGACCCCGAGGTCGAGGAAGACGCGATCACGGAGGGCGTCCAGCGCCGGGGCGAGGGGCACGGCGAGCGCGGCGTGCGCAGCATCGCCGTGACCCATACCAGGCTGACGGCC
>DAORJJ010000127.1:0-14068 GCA_035439005.1 Polyangiaceae bacterium
GCTACGGCGCTGGGGCCTCCGGCGTGCCACCGTGCGAAAGTAGGGCTAGCGAGCGTGCAAGACTCGGAGGTCGTGTTCTCATCGCGACCGTCGCTTCGCACGCCGTTCTCACCGTCTCGATACCAGCGATCGCGGGATGCTCGGGCTCTACAGTCGCGTCATCGGACGGGAATTCGGTCGGACCAGCTCAAGGGAATGCGATTTGGAGAAAGCCGGGCGCGGGGTGCCCGCGCGGAGCATCGGAGGGTGTTACCACCTGCGCGGTCTGCGACATGAGCAGGCCGGAAGAGTGTCGGGCAGAATGCGACGCCGGCAATGGAGGCGCCTGCGCGGTCCTCGCGTACCGGTTCGAACTTGCAGTATCCGGAGCGCCGGACTACCGACAGTCGCTGCTCCTATTCAGGCACGGATGTCAACTCGGCTTTGACGAGGCATGCGAGGGGCTGGCCCGCCACTTGGTGCATGGGTACGGTTGTCCGAAGGATGAAGCGGCAGGGGTGGAGCTACTACAACGGCTTTGTCGAGCCGGACGTGGCCTCGCCTGCACCGACGCCGCGCGAGTCTACATCGAGCGAAATGATCCGGACGAAGGCGCGACTCGCGAGCTGCTGGACAGGGGGTGTGACGCAGGAAGCTTTGTGGGATGTAGAATGCTGGCAATTCGCTGCGGAAATGCTGGCGCAAAGTGCGCCGCCCATGCCAAGGAACGCGCTTGCGCGGTCGGAGACGCCGAGTCATGCAACGTCGTGCAGCCGCCGCCTCGCGACGTGCCAGGTCCGACCCCGTGAACAGCTCGTACGATGCCCTCGTCGCTGCTTGCGCCCTGGGTTTCGTGGCTTCTGTGGGCTGCGGTGGGGCTCAATCGCCATCTCAGGGAGACAGCCCTGCCTATGCTTCGGCCTCGAGTGTCGCCGAGTGCAACAGGACCACGCCATCGCAGGAGTGCGCCGCTCGTCCCGACACTTGCACGTCTGAAGTCGCCGAGCTCTGTCGATATGAGCCGCGCTGGATACGCTTGTGCGAGCAGCTGCTGCAAAAAGATCGCCTAACGTGTCAGCGCGCGTGCTTGGCTGCACAGCGTGAGGAGCTGCGTCGACGGGCAGTCGTTGAGTGTGTCTCCTTGTCGAAGCGGACACGCCAAGTGCCTCGCTGCCTCGTCTCGCGCGAGGAGCTCGGGCTCGAGTTCGACTGTCTGGCCGAGTGTCGAAAGGAGCTTGAACGGCAAGGCCGAGCGTACCCCGAAGCGCCATGAGACCACGACGCCCTCGACCGCGTCCGCACGTACGCGCGTTCACCGCGGCGGCGACTTCGGCGCCCCCGCCCCGGATGTGACTGTGCCGAACCGCCGCCACGATTCCCCAGACACCCGCCGCCTCACCACCGGGTTTCGTTGCGCCAGGACACCGTAGCCGCAATGGCACCTTCGAGACCCACACGTACGACTTCTCGGGCCGCCTCGTGGGGACGGGGGGCGCGCCGTGACGCTCGAGAACGCGCTCGACAACCGCGTCACGACAGAGTGCGCTCGCACGGACGGACACGCGAGCCGGGGCGCAAGGACGGTCACGGTCCCGCCTTCCCACCTCGTTCGCGCGGTCGCGCTTCCACGAAGGCGAGCAGCATCGCCACCATCACCCACCCCAGCACGTCGGGTCGCACCGTGAGCTCGAAGGTCGTGTGCATTGCGCATGCAAGTACGACCCCCGCGGTGCGTGTTCGCCGGACGAGCAAGAGCGGCGCGAGCGCGAGCTCGAGGGCGACAGTGGCCAGCGCCGAGGTCCGCGCGTGCGCGCCGAGGAAGAAGCTGCCAAGGACCCCCCGCCCGTAGCCGAGGTCGAGGTAGGCGCGGAGCACCTGGCCCGAGAGCCACGGCCCACGCAGCTTGGGAATCGCCGACCAGAAGTACACGGAGGCGACGAAGCTCTGGACGAGCCACGCGCTCGACGTGGGCGCCTCGGGGGCGACCGGCCGGAGCGCGAAGAACGAGCGCGCGTCGCCCAACGCGAGCACGAGGACACCCAAATAGAGGATGTGGGTCGTGAAGAGAAAACCGATGGGATCCTGAGCCGCCACGAGGTAGGCGGCGAGCACCGCGACGACCCCCGCGGGGCGCGCTGCGACGCCGAGCGTGAACAGGACACCCGCGACCGCGCGGACGACGCAGAGCGCGGAGACCGCCGAGTTCGGCAGCGCGAGACCGAGGGCCGCGAAGCGATGTTGGCTCTCCCCGTCGGGCCAGCCAGCGAGCAGGTGCTGCGGAGGCAGATGGATCCCTGGCAATCCCGCGACGAGCGAAGTGTGGCGCACTGTGAAGACCAGGCCGAGCGCCGCTCGTGCCCAGCCGAGCTGTCGCGCGTCCGAGCTCACGGGGCGCAGCGCTGCTCGGCGCTGTCGTGGCGGACGTCGCCGTCGTCGTCGCGCGCGTCGAGCACGACCTCCACGCGCGTCGCGCCGAGGACTTCGCAGCCGAGCCCCGCGACGTCCGGGAGGTGAGCGCGCAGCGCGTCCACGGACCGAACGCGGCCTCCGCGGTCGCCGAGGGTCAGCAGCGCGCCGAGGTAGCCGCTCGCGTGTGGCGCCAGGGCCGACGGCGACACGGCCCGCGGCCGGTCACCATCGAAGACGCGGAGCTCCAGCCGAAAGTCCGTGTATCCCGCGAACATGGTGTACCCCGGGCTGGGTCCGAAGAGCCGGGAGCCGAGCGGCACGACCACGCACACGAAGGCGGCGGCGATCGCATGGAGGCGTGGTCCCACGACCCCATGATACGGTCTTTCTCATGAGAGACGTCGCCCGCTTCGCGCTCACCCTCGGCTTCACGGGGTTCGTCGCTGCGTCGTGCGGGGGCGCTATCGCCACGTCGTCGCCGTTCGCGGATGAAGACGCGCGCGCGCCCGGGGGCGGGCCCTCGAGCGAGCCCGAGGCGGGCGCGGACGCGTGGCCCCCGTTCACTCCGCCGCAACCAACGCCTCCACGGACGCCGCCGCCGCCGGACGGAGGCCCGCTCCCGCGCATCGCCTGCGGCGACGCGGGTGCGCGAGACGCGAGCACGGACGCGTCGCCGCGTCGCGACGGAGGAGTGGAGTGCCCAACCACGACGGTGTGCGCGAACGATGACTATCTGCTCGAATACCAAGGTGGCGCCTGCGAAGACGGCGTGTGTGTCTATCGGGGGTCGACCCTCCAGTATTGCGGTTCGCTGTGCCGCTGCGTGATGAGCGCAGACGGCGCCGCTTGCGGCGAATGCGTCATTCCCATTTGACCCATTGCCGCAGACGCGCGCTGCCGCCCCGAGCACGAGCGCGGTCGACCTCCTGCCGCGCGCCCGGCCGCGCCCTCACCCCGGCTCGAGGAACCGCGCCAGCACCTTCATCTCGCCCCACCCGGGGAAGAACGCGACCACCGCCGGCTCGCCGAGCTCGAGGGTCTTGACCACCTGCCCGACGCCAAACTTCTTGTGGCGCACCCGCGCGCCGCGGCGGAGCTCGGTCGCGACGCCGCCCTCCTCGTAGGAGGGATCGGCCTCGTCGTGGTCCACGTAGCGCTCCCCGGGCGCGACGGGCGGCGCTGGGCGCGGGCGGGCCTGGGGGTGGTGGAAGTCGCCGCTCGGGCGGGCGCGCGGGGGCGCGTCGGCGTAGCGCGAGGCCTCGGCGCCCTTCGCCGCGGACGTGGCGCTCGCGTGCACCACGTCGCGCGGGAGATCGCGCAGGAAGCGGCTCGGCGCCCCGAGGCGCGTGGTGCCGAAGATCTGCCGGGTCTTGGCGTAGGTGAGCACGAGGTGCTGCCGCGCGCGGGTGACGGCGACGTAGGCGAGGCGGCGCTCCTCGTCGAGCTCCTCGTCGCCGCGGAGGTCCATGCCCTTGTAGGGGAACATGTCCTCCTCGAGACCGGTCACGAGCACCACGTCGAACTCGAGCCCCTTCGCGCTGTGGATGGTCATGAGCGTGGCGCGGCCGGTCTCCTCGAGGGCGTCGAGGTCGGAGTTCAGCGACACGCGCTCGAGGAACCCCTCCACGGTGGCGCGCTCACCCCGCGCCTCGCACTCGGCGGCGAAGTCGGCGAGCGAGCCCTCGAGCTCGGCCAGGTTCTCGAGCCGCGAGTCGGACTCGGCGCTGTCCTCGGCCTCGAGCGCGGCGCGGTAGCCGGTCTTGGCGAGCACGTCGCGGAGCGCCTCCGCGGGCGTCTGCTCCCGCGCGGCCTCGGCGAGGGCGGAGAGCAGCGCGCGCACCTGGCCGAGGCGCTTGCGCGCGGGGGCGCCGATCTCGGGGGCCTGATCGAGGTGGGCCATCGCCTGGAACACCGACACGCCGAGCGTGTTCGCGAGCTCGACGAGGCGGTCGAGCGTGGTCTTCCCGATGCCGCGCGGTGGCACGTTCACCACGCGGAGCAGGTCGACGTCGCTCTTCGGGTTCGTGAGCACGCGCAAGTAGGAGAGGGCGTCCTTCACCTCCGCCCGCTCGTAGAACTTCATGCCCCCGACCACCTGGTAGGGCAGGTTGGCCGCGCGCATCGCCTCCTCGAGCACACGCGACTGCGCGTGAACCCTGTAGAATACAGCGATGTTCCGCGGCTCCACGCCGCCGGCGACCGCGTCGCGCACGAGGCGCACCACGTACGCGGCCTCGTCGCGCTCGGAGGCGGTCTCGACGACGTGCACCTTCCCGCCCTCGTCGTTGTGCGTGAAGAGCTCCTTGGGCTCGCGCGTGGCCGACGGGGCGATGACCCCGAGCGCCCCGCGCACGATGTTGGCCGTGGAGCGGTAGTTCTGCTCGAGCTTGACCACCTCGGCGTCGGGGTAGTCGCGCCGGAAGCCGCGGATGTTGCGCACGTCGGCGCCGCGCCACCGGTAGATCGACTGGTCGTCGTCACCCACGACGCAGAGGTTCCGGGTGCGCGCGGCGAGCGCTCGGAGCAGCCTATACTGCGTGCCGTTCGTGTCTTGGAACTCGTCGACGAGCACGTGCGAGAAGCGCCGAAGCAGGGCGTCGCGGGCCTCGCGCGTCGCGGCCGGCGCGGTGTCCTTCGCCTCGAGGATGCCCACGACCCGCCAGATGAGGTCCTCGAAGTCGACCGCGTTCGCGGCCCGCATGCGCTCCTCGTAGGCGACGTAGGCGCGCTTGGCGGCCTCGTCCATGTAGGAGTCGAGCGCCATGTCCTCCGGCCCGCGGCCCTCCTGCTTCTCCTTGTGGACCCGGCCGAGCATGGCCCTCGCCGGGTAGCGCTTCTCGTCGAGGTCGAGCGCGCGGAGCGCCCGCGTCATGACCGACCGCTGGTCCTGGGTGTCGTAGATGACGAACCCCGAGCTCAGCCCTGCGGCCTCGGGGTACCGGCGGAGGATGCGGGCGCAGGTCGCGTGGAACGTGCCCACCCAGGCCTCGCGGACCTGGGCGCCGAGCATCTCCTCGAGCCGGTGGCGCATCTCGCCGGCGGCCTTGTTCGTGAAGGTGACCGCGAGCAGCCGGAACGGGGGCACGTGGTGGCGCGCGATCAGGTTCGCGATACGGTAGGTAATGACTCGGGTTTTTCCGCTACCCGCGCCCGCGAACACGAGCAGCGGGCCCTCGGTGTGGGCGACGGCGCGCGCCTGGGGCTCGTTCAGGTCGAGCCCCGCCGGAGCGGCGAGGTCTCCGTCCCCGCCCGAGGCCTCCTCGCCGAACAGATCGTCGTCGTCGTCGGGCACCCCGCCTCCTTAGCATCGTCGCGGCGCGCGCGGCAGGCGCGGCAGGCGCGGCAGGCGCGGCAGGGGGGTCAGGGCCTGCGCTTCGGCGAGCGCTGTGGGCTGGGCGGCCCCGCGAGATGTTTTGTATTTCTCCCGCGCGACAAAGATATACTCCGCGTAGACATGAGCGATCCGACCATCGAAGTGAAGCCCGCAGGAGACCCCCCGGCCGAGCCGTCCGAAGCGAAGGAGGCCGCCGCGCCCGCCCCGCCCGAAGAGAAGGCGCCGCCCACCCCGGAGGAGCTGCTCGCGCAGGCGAAGGCCGAGGCCGCGAAGACCAAGGAGCAGCTGCTCCGCACGGCCGCCGACTTCGACAACTTCCGCAAGCGCTCCCGCAAAGAGATCGAGGACGCGCGCAAGGCCGGCAAGGAAGACCTCCTGAAGGAGTTCCTGCCCGTCTTCGACAACCTCGAGCGCGGCATGCAGAGCGCCAAGAACGCCACCGACGTCTCGGCCGTCGCCGAGGGGCTCGCCATGGTGCTGCGCCAGTTCGTCGACACCCTGGGCAAGCAGGGGATCACCAAGGTGCCGACCGTCGGGACGCCGTTCGACCCGTCCGTGCATGAGGCGATCCAGCAGGTCGAGAGCGACGAGCCCGTGGGCAACGTCGTCGCCGAGGTCCAGTCAGGCTACGTCCAGGCGGGCCGCCTCGTGCGCGCCGCGTTCGTCGTCGTGGCGAAGCCGCGGGCCTCCTGAGCGACCCGAGCGATCCGTAGGAGCGACAGGAAATCATGGGCAAGATCATCGGCATCGATTTGGGTACGACCAACTCGTGCGTGGCCGTCGTGGAGACGAGCCCCGCCGGCAAGGTCGACGTGAAGGTCATCCCGAACGCCGAGGGGGCGCGCACGACGCCGTCGATCGTCGCGTTCACGGCGAGCGGCGAGCGGCTGGTCGGGCAGCCGGCGAAGCGCCAGGCCGTGACCAACGCGGCGAACACGGTCTACGCCGCGAAGCGCCTCATCGGCCGGAAGAAGAAGTCCGCGGAGATCGAGCACCACGCCGCGCGCTCGCCCTTCAAGATCATCGAGTCGCCCAACGGCGACGCGTGGATCGACGTGGGGGGGCGGCAGATGTCCCCGCCCGAGGTGAGCGCGATGGTGCTCGTCCGCATGAAGGAGATCGCCGAGACCTACCTGGGCGAGACGGTGACCGACGCGGTGATCACCGTCCCCGCGTACTTCGACGACGCCCAGCGGCAGGCCACGAAAGACGCGGGCAAGATCGCGGGGCTCAACGTCCGGCGCATCATCAACGAGCCCACGGCCGCCGCGATCGCCTACGGCCTCGACAAGAAGAACGCCGAGCGCATCGCCGTGTACGACCTCGGTGGAGGCACGTTCGATATTTCGATCCTGGAGATCTCCGACGGGGTCTTCAGCGTGAAGTCCACCAACGGCGACACCTACCTCGGCGGGGAGGACTTCGACCTGCGCATCGTCGACGCCGTGGCCGACCAGTTCTTCGCCGAGCACAAGGTCGACCTCCGCAAAGACAAGATGGGCCTCCAGCGCCTGAAAGAGGCGGCGGAGAAGGCCAAACACGAGCTGTCCTCGTCGCTGGAGACCGAGATCAACCTCCCGTTCATCGCGGTGGGGCAGGGCGGGGCGCCGCTCCACGTCATCAAGACCATGACGCGCGCGGAGCTCGAGCTGCTCACGCGCGAGCTCGTCGAGCGCAGCCTCGAGCCGTGCAAGAAGGCCCTCGAAGACGCGAAGCTCCGCACGAGCGACATCAACACCGTGGTGCTCGTTGGCGGCATGACGCGCATGCCCGCCGTGACCAAGGCCGTCAAAGAGTACTTCGGCATCGAGCCGAGCAAAGGCGTCAACCCGGACGAGGTCGTGGCGGCCGGCGCCGCGCTGCAAGGGGCGGCCCTCGACGGCGAGCAGAACGTCGAGGTGCTGCTGCTCGACGTCACGCCCCTCTCGATGGGCGTCGAGACCGGCGGCGGCGTGTTCACGCCGCTCATCGCCCGCAACACGACCATCCCCACCGAGCGGAGCGAGGTCTTCACGACCAGCCTCGACAACCAGAATTTCGTGCCGATCCACGTGCTCCAGGGCGAGCGCCGCATGGCGGCCGACAACCGCAGCCTCGCGAGGTTCGAGCTGTCGGGCATTCCCCCTGCGCCCCGCGGAGTGCCCAAGATCCAGGTCACGTTCCGCATCGACGCGAACGGCGTCGTGTCGATCGACGCGAAGGACCTCGGCACCGGCCGCGTGCAGCAGGTGAAGGTCACGTCGACGAGCGGCCTCGACAAGAGCGAGATCGATCGCATCATCCTCGAGAGCGAGCGCTTCGAGGCGACGGACGCCATCCGGCGCGAGCTCGCTGAGCTTCGCAACGCCGCCGAGACGCTCCTCTACACGACCGACGCCGCGCTCGAAGGCTACGTCGACATCGTCGACGCCGACACGCTCGACGAGACCCGTGAGGCGGCCGGGCGCCTGCGCGAGCTCGTCGACTCGCAGGGCGACATCCAGTCCATGCGCTCGGCCTACCAAGACCTCGAGGCGCGCACCTTCCAGCTCGCGGAGAAGCTCTACGGCGGCTGAGCCCGCCGCGCGCTGACGGCTCACGCCTCGGTCGCGACGTCGGAGCCTCGCCCGAGGCTCGCGGTGAGGGCGAGCGGCGCCCACAGCGGGAAGAACACCGGCAGCCCGCGCGCGAGCATGGCGAGGGCGGCGAGGCGCGTCGCCCGTGAGCCGTCGCGCCGCACCACCACCACGTGCCGGCGCGCGTCGAGGGCGTCGGCCTCCCACGCGCGGACGTCGAAGCGGGCGAACCAGTCGGTGGCGCGGACGACGGCCGCGAGCGCCGTGGCGGCGCGGCTCCGCGGATCGTAGCGAAGGGCCCGCGCGCGCACGTCGCCCGTGACGAACACCCCGTACATCGTGAGGGTGAGCGCCCCGAAGAGCTCCACGCGGCTCGTGAGCTGGATCAGCAGGTGAAACCACACGCCCCAGGCGAGCGCCGCCGCGCGTGTGCGCCGGCTCGCGAGCAGCGCGGGGAGCGACAGCTCGGTGATCACCGCGAGCTTCGCGAGCGCGCTCGCGGCGAGGGGGGCGGAGAGGGCCGCGAGCAGCCCGTGGGGGACCCCGCGGGCCTCGGCGACGGGCGCGTACCACGCGAGGCGCTCGTGGAGCACCGCGCCAGAGCGCCAGTCGGGGTCGAGGAGCTTCGAGCCACCGGACGCGAGGTAGACGAGACACACCTGCGCCTGGCAGAGGCTCACCCCCCACGCGAGGCCCACGCGCGCGGCCCCCGCCGGGCTCGGCGCGGCCGGCGCGAGCCAGCGATCGCAGGGCGTGAGCGACAAGAGCAGCGCGTAGCACGCGAGCGCGTAGCGGTTGTGGTGATAGTCGAGCGTGTTGATTGAGAGGGTGTAAAATACAACGAGCGCGCTGGCCGCCAGCGCCTCCCGCGCGCGCGCGCCGAGGACCACGAGGGCGGCGAGGACGCAGCGCAGCGCGATGAGGGCCACGTACCCCGAGCGGCTCGGGACGAGCGCGTCGGGCAGCAGGCTCACGTGAAACGCGTCTCCGAAGTAGCCTTGGGTGGTGAGCTCCCTCGCGGCGACCGTGCCCTGGAGGAGGAGCATCAGGCCGAGGCTGACGCGGACCGGCCCGAGGAACGTGCCGTCCACGGTGCGATCGAGGGGCCCACGGAGCGCTCGATCAAGGCGCACGGTGGGGCCTCGCGAAGGACTCGAGGCGCGCGGTCTCGGGCTCGTGGTGGTTTCGCCGTGTGGTCACGACGAGGACGAGGCGCGTGGTCTCGGCGTCGCCGCTGGCGTCGAGGAACACGTCGTCGAGCGCGGCGCGGAGGCGCTCGAGCTGCGTGGCGGCGCCGTAGCTCGCGGCGAGCTCGACCCCGAACGTGCACAGCTCGGGCCGGCGCACGCGCTCGCGCCAGGAGTAGCGCCGCACCGTGCCCGAGGCGTCCTTCGCGGTCCAGACCCCCGTAGGCACCGGCACGAGCGCGCCGCGCACCTCGCGGAACAGCTCGTACCGCACCGTGCTCGCCTCGGAGAACATGCGGAACCCGCCCATGGCGGCCGGGCGCGAGCCCGCGGTGAGCGCGAGGGCGGCCTGGGCGGCGAGCCACGCGGCCGCGAAGAGGCCTCGCGCGGCGCGGGACGTCTCGAGCACGCCCGGAGGGTACCACGCCCGCGCGCCCGCGCGGTCCCCGCTCAGCGCGCGAGCGCACCAGGCCGGAGCGCCATCTCCACGACCGGGTACGCGCGCAGCGGCGCGTCGGCGACGGTCACGAAGCCGAAGCGTTCGTAGAGCGCGGTCGCGTCGCGCGTGCCGAGGCGCACCACGCGCGCCCCCGCCACCCGCGGGTGCGCGAGGAGCACGCGCAGCATCGCGCTCGCGTGGCCGCGTCCGCGCGCGCGCTCGGTGACGAGCACGTCGAAGAGCCACGCGACCCGGCCGTCGGTCGTCGCGCGCGCCACCCCGGCGAGCCGGCCCGCGTCGTCCAACACGCCGACCCGCACGGGTGACAGGCGGAAGGCCCGCGCGATCTCGCCGCGCGAGACCCCGTCGAGCCAATACGCGCCGGTGAGGAGCCCCGCGGCCTCGTCGAGGCGCTCGTCGCCCAGGTGGGCGAGGACCCGGCCGCCGTCGGGGGCGCGGAGCACGTCGGGTGGCCCGTCGCCGGGGTTCGCCTCGAGCACCGCCTCCACCGCGGCGTAGTCGCCGGGATCGCCGCGCCCGAGGAGGCCGCGGACCAGCTTCGCGCGCTCTTCGGGCGTGCGGTTCTGCGCGAGCTTCGCCTTCCCGGTGATCGACTCGACGTCGAGGCGCACGACCGCGATGCTCGCGACGGCCTTGGCGTAGAGCGGGCTGTCGGGGTCGATGGGGGCGTAGCCGCCCTCGGGCTGGAGCTTCTCCATGAGCGCGGTGAGCACCGCCGCCTTCTTGGCGGGCTCGTGCTCCGCCGCGAGCGTGCCCTCCGCCTGCACGCTCCGGTAGAGGGTGGTCGCGGGGCAGGCGCGCACCGGATCGGTGAACGTGGAGGGGATCCGGGCGACGTCCTCCTCGTAGGAGAGCACGGCCCGCCGGCCGAGGACCTCGGTCTTCTCGCCCACGGGCGCGGCGTGAAAGTAGAGCGCCTCGCCGAGGCGCACCGTGTGGAGCGCGCGGAGGATGGGCTGCCCGCGGTCGCCCGTGCTGGCGAGGTGCATGACCGGCGCCCGATCGAGGAGCGCCAGCGCGTGTGGGGGAGTCATCGCGAAGTACGTGGCCTTGCGCATGCCACGACTTTGCCTCCACCATGGTCTGTCCGTTAGTACCAGAAAGAAAAAATCCATTGGACCAGCTCCTCCTCACCCTCGCGCCGCCGGAGTCGGAGCGCGAGGGGCTCGCCGCGCGCGTGCACCGCACGCTCGTCTCGGAGGTCCGCCGTGGGAGGCTCCGCCCAGGCCAGCTCCTGCCCGGGAGCCGGCGGCTGGCCGAGGCGTTCGGCGTGCATCGAAACACGGTGCTCGTGGCGCTCCGGGAGCTCGAGGCCGAGGGGTGGGTGTGCGTCGAGCCGGCGCGCGGTACGCGCGTGGCGCAGGGGCTCCCCGCGCAGCGAAGGCGCGCCGCGCCGCCGCCGACCTCCGCGCGCCCGGGCTACGACCTGCCGCGCGCCGAGGTGGAGGCCAGCGCGCCCTCGCCGGCCGCCCCGCTCACCCCCTCGCTCGCCGCCCCGCTGTCGTTCTCCGGGGGTGTCCCGGACGTGCGGCTCCTGGACACGGCCGCGCTGGCGAGGGCGCTCCGCCGCGCGCTCCGCGACCCGAGCACGCTGCGCTACGGGAGCCCGCAGGGCGATCCCAGGCTCCGCGAGGCGCTCGCCACCTTGCTGTCCGACGCGCGGGGCGTGCCTCGCGCGGCCGACGAGCTGGTCGTGACCTCGGGGAGCCAGATGGCCCTCGACCTCGTGGCACGCGCGCTCTTCGCGCCGGGGGCGCGCGTGGCCGTCGAGGCCCTCGGCTACCGCCCCGGCTGGGAGGCCCTGCGCCGCGCAGGCCTCGCGCTCGTGCCGGTGCCCGTCGACCGCCACGGCCTCGACGTCGAGGCGCTCGCGGACCTCGCGCGCCGCGAGCCCGTCGCCGGCGTGGTGCTCACGCCGCACCACCAGTACCCGACGACGGTGACGCTCTCGGCCGAGCGCCGCCTCGCGCTGCTCGAGCTCGCGCGCCGCCACCGCTGGCTCGTGGTGGAGGACGACTACGACCACGAGTTCCACTACGAGGGGCGCCCGGTGCTGCCGCTCGCCAGCGCGGATCCCGGGGGGAACGTCGTGTACGTCGGCACGCTGTCGAAGCTCCTGGCGCCAGGCCTGCGCCTCGGCTTCGTCGCGGCGCCCCGGCCGGTGGCCGCGCGCCTCGCCGACGCGCGGAGGACGCTCGATCGCGAGGGCGTGCACGCGGTCGAGCGCGCCGTGGCGCTGCTCTTCGAGGACGGCGACGTGGGGCGCCACGCGCGGCGGGTCCGTCGCGTGTATCATGCACGTAGAGACGCGCTCGTGGGGCTCCTGGCCGAGACCCCGCTCACCTTCTCGGTCCCCCACGGCGGCACTGCGCTGTTCGTGTCGACGCCGGCGGAGGTCGACGTGGAGCGGCTCGTCGACCGCGCCGCCGCGCGCGGCGTGGTGCTGCAGTCGCCGCGCGCGTTCGCGTTCGACGGCCTACCGCGCCCGCTCCTACGCCTCGGCTTCGCGCAGCTCGACCTGCCCGAGCTCGCGCGCGCTGCCCGCGCCCTCGCCCTCGCGCTGGGCGAGGCGGCGGGGGCCGGCGGGGGCCGCCGAGGCGGCGCGGCCGCGGGAAGAACGCTTGGGAGAAACCGGTTCACGTGAGACGATGGAGAGGTCGTGATTCGTGCGCGGAACATGGGCGGGCTAGGTGGCGGCGCGGTCGTCGCGGGCCTCGTCGCGCTCGCGTGCCTGGCCTGCAACGACGCGGTCGCGAAGGCCAGGGAGCCGAGCGGCCCGCCCCCGGTGGAGGAGGGCATCAGCTTCTCCGGCGGTCCGGGCGCGCGCGAGCGCTCCGCGACCCCGCCGCCGGTGGCGATCGTGACCCCGGCGCGGCCGGCGCCGACCGCGGTGGGCGCGCTCGAGAACCTCCGCGCGCTGCGGCGGCTGTACGAGGGCTTCGGCCGCCTCGAGGACGGCACCGCCCGCGAGGACGTGCGCATCGTGCAGTTCGGGGACTCGCACACGGCCGCCGACCTCGAGACCGGCACCATCCGGCGCGCGCTCACGTCGCGCTTCGGTGACGGCGGCCGGGGCTACGTGCAGATCGGCCGCCCGTGGAAGAGCTACGCGCAAGAGGGCGTGCGCACCGGGATGACCGATTTCGTCGGCGAGCACAGCGGACCGAAGTTCCACGGGCGCCCGGGCAGCGAGGGCCTCTTCGGCCTCGGCGGCGGCGCGATCGGCACCGATCGCCGCGGGGCGCGCGCGTGGGCCGATCTCACGGCGCGGGCCAGCGTCATCGAGCTGTCGTACCTCCAGCAGCCCGGGGGCGGCTCGTTCGATTTCATCGTCGACAACGTGCGGGTCGCGCGCGTCCAGACCCGCGGCGTGGCGTTCACCGCGGCGTTCCGCGCGGTGCCCGTCGCGGACGGCCCGCACTCCGTCGAGGTGCGCGCGCTCGGCGACGGCGCCGTGCGGGTCTACGGCCTCACGCTCGACGCGAGCTCGAACGGCGTCACGGTCGACGCGCTCGGCATCAACGGCGCCCGCGCCACGGCGCTCCTCGCCTGGAACGAGGGGCACGTCGCCGAGCAGCTCCGCAGGCGCACGCCCGATCTGGTGGTGCTCGCGTACGGGACGAACGAGTCGGGGGACGACGCGCCGCCCGAGCGCTACGAGCGCCACCTCGTCGACGCCTTGTCGCGGGTGCGGCGCGCGGTGCCGAGCGCGTCGTGCCTGCTGCTCGGCCCGCCCGATCGCGCGATCGAGACCAAAGACGGCTGGATCACCTCCCCGAAGATCGTCGAGATCGTGCGCTCGCAGCGCCGCGTCGCCCAGGCCGCGGGGTGCGCGTTCTACGACCAGCTCGCGGCGATGGGCGGCGAGGGGAGCATCGCGGCCTGGGCCGCCCAAGACCCGCCGCGGGCCGCGCGTGACCGCGTGCACCTCTCTCGCGACGGCTACGCGCAGCTCGGCGCGAGCTTCGTGTCCGATCTCCTCCGAGGCTACTCCCTCTTCCGCGCGACGAAGGCCCCGGCGCAGCCGCCGCCCGCGCCGTCCGCTTCCGCGCCGCCCCTGACCGCGGGGCCCTGACCGCGAGGCCCGCTGCTAGCCCTACTTTCGCACGGTGGCACGCCGGAGGCGCTGGTTTAGGCTGGTGCG
>DAORJJ010000128.1:0-6095 GCA_035439005.1 Polyangiaceae bacterium
GTCGCGAGGGGGAACCGCGCCTCGACGACCTCGCGCACCTCGACGCGGTCTGCCCCCATGCTCGCGAGGACCACGAGCGCCTCCCCCTCGGCGAGCGGGCCGGCGCGGTAGCACACGCACGCGTACCGAGGGACGTCGCAGTACGACGGCTGCACGAGCGCGAGCTCCTCGAGCGTGAAGCCCACGGACCGCGCCCACGCCGCGAACCGCGCGTCGCCCGAGAGCTCGGCCACGGTGGCGTCGTTGCGGGTGTCGCGCACCTCGAGCGCGAGCGCCCCCTGCCCCGTCAGGTCGAGCAGGTGCGCCACCGCGCAGAGCACGCCGTTGTCGTCGACGAAGGTGGGCCGACGCTCGCCCGGTGCGCGCCGGTTCTGCGGGAACACGCCGCGGTCGGCGTAGACCTCGAGCTCTCGAAGCAGGAGCGCCCGCGTGAGCCGCTGCGCCGCGTCGAGCCCAGGAGGCGGCGAGGCACGCAAGAACGCCAAGGCCGCCGTGAAGTGGGCGTGCAGCGCGGCGATCGGGTCGACGAGCGCGAAGGACGGGACGTGGGTCATGCCTCGCCCGTTGCACCGCCCGTGCCGGGCCTGCGTGGCGCAAACGACCGAGGCGGCCGAGGGTGAGGTGCCACCCGGGTTGGCGATGGGGGCGTGCAGTTGGCGGTGGCGGGCTCAGGTGATCCGCGCGACCCGCAGCCCACCCCTCCGCTTGCGTCCCCCCGCGGAGCGGGTATCGGTCGAGCATGACGACCTCGGACGGAAGGCGCGCGCTCGTCGTGGGGGCGGGGATCTTCGGCGTGACGGCGGCCCTCGAGCTCCGCGCCCGCGGGCTCGACGTGACCCTGCTCGATCCGGGCCCGCTGCCCCACCCGCTCGCCGAGTCGACCGACATCAGCAAGGTCGTGCGCCTCGACTACGGCGCCGACGAGGCCGCCATGGCGCTCATGGAGACCGCGCTCGAAGGCTGGCGGCGCTGGAACGCGGGCTGGGCCACGCCGCTCTTCCACGAGCGCGGCGTCGCGTTCCTCACGCGGAGTCCCATGAAGCTCGACGCCCCGGCGCAGGCGCCGGCGACCGGGAGCTTCGAGGAGGAGAGCTACCGGGCGCTCCTCCGCCGAGGCCACGCGCCCGAGCGCCTCGACGCGGCCGAGATCCACGCGCGCTTCCCCGCGTGGCGAGCGGGCGCGTTCGTCGACGGGTATTTCAACCCCGAGGGCGGGTGGGCCGAGAGCGGCGCGGTGGTCGCCGCCCTCGCGCGCGAGGCCGAGTCGCGGGGGGTCCGCCTCGCCCGCGGGCTCACGTGCGCGCGGCTCCTCGAGCGGGGGGCGCGCGTCGCCGGGATCGTCACGCGCGACGGCGTCGCCCTCGAGGCGGACCACGTGGTCGTGGCCGCCGGCACGTGGACGCCGCGGCTGCTCCCGCACCTCGCCGGCGCGCTCCGCTCGGTGGGCCAGCCGGTGTTCCACCTCGCGCCGCGCGATCCGTCGCTCTTCGAGGCGTCGCGGTTCCCGGTGTTCGGCGCGGACATCGCGAAGACTGGCTATTATGGATTCCCCGTCCAGCGCGACGGCATCGTGAAGATTGCCAATCACGGCGTCGGGCGGGACGTCGACCCGGGCGACGTCGGCTGCGGGGACGCCTCCGTCGGGGCGGCCGAGCGCGTCGTGTCGGCGGCGGAGGTCGAGGCGCTCCGGGCGTTCCTCCGCGACACCTTCCCAGCGCTCGTCGACGCGCCGATCGTGGGCACTCGCCTGTGCGTCTACGGCGACATGTGGGACGAGCAGTTCCTCATCGCGCGCGATCCCGACCGCGACGGCCTCACCGTCGCGGCGGGCGGCTCGGGGCACGCTTTCAAGTTCGCGCCCGTGCTCGGCGGCCTCATCTCCGACGCGACGCTCGGGGTCGAGTCCCCCGCGCTCGCGCGCTTCGCGTGGCGGCTGGCGCCCGCGCCCTCGCCAGGCGAGGCGGCGCGCCACCACGGGTAGGCCTCCGCGCACGCGTCGTAACCTGCCGCGCGGAAACGGCGTGGGCCGGCCCCATCCTGTCTCGCCGCCCACGCCCGGGGCCGGGGTTTGGGACGGTGGTATCGGGAGCCGCGCACGTCCCTCCTTCCGGCTCCCCGCCGGACACTGTACCGTCAAGCGAAGACCGGTCGCGCAACGTCCGATTCTTGCACGTTTCCAGCGTCACTGTAGCGCCACGGCAGCGGGAACTTCCACGCGGCCTGGCTGTCGAGGGCCCACCATGCCAACCGACGCCGACGCCCCCCCCGCGCCGCCCGCGCCCGTCGACCGCGACGGTTCGCTCTCCTTCTTCGTCGTCGCGCTCGGCATGACCTGGGGCCTCCAGCTCCCCGCGGTGCTCGCGAAGTGGGGAGTCCTCCCCGGTGGGGTCGAGCGCTTCATGCTCCCCGCGGCGCTGGGCGGCTTCGGCCCCCTCGTGGCGGCGATCGTCGCGTCGCGCCGCGCGGGCGCTCGGGGCGGCCCCGGCACGCGGGAGCTCTTTCGGTCGCTCGGGGACTGGCGCGTGGGCCCCCACTGGGTCGCGATCGCGCTCCTCGGCTTCACGGCCATCTACGTGACCGGTCACGCGGCGTATCGGCTCTTCGGGGGCGCGGACGCGGGGCAGTGGCTCTACCCGCCCGAGACTGCCCAGCACGTCGTCGCGATGGTCCTGATGCCGCTCGTCGAGGAGCCCGGGTGGCGCGGCTTCGCGCTCCCGCGCCTGCAGCGCCGCTACGGCGTGCTCCCCGCGAGCGGGCTGCTCGGGGCGCTCTGGGCGCTCTGGCACACGACGATGTTCATCCTCCAGGGCGCGGCGCCGGTCGACTTCGCGGTGGCCATGCTCAACATCTTTGCGGGGAGCGTGGTGTTCAGCTGGCTCTACAACCGCACCAAGGGGAGCCTGCTGCTCGCGGTCGTCGCGCACGCCGGTGCGCATTTGAACAACCCCACCCACGCGCTGCCTGCGCACCCCACGCCGTTCGTCATCTACACGGCGGCCATCTGCGTGGCGGCGGGCGCGCTCGTCCTCCTCGATCGCGGGGTGTTCGGCCGTGGCGGCGCGGCGCAGGCAAACATGCAGGGTGCATGAAGCTGGCCGGCGCGCGATGAGCCCGTGAAGGCGACTCCGCGCGACGCCACATTCTGGCCGAGGCGGGCCCCCTCGCGCGCGCCTGGGTCCGTTGCGATCCCCGCCCGCGCGTGGTACCGGCCGGCCATGATCCAGGGTCGCTCTCGCGCCGAACGCGCCGTCTCTCGCCCGTCCATGCGCCTGCTCGCGGCCGTCGCCGTCGTCTCGCTGCCCACCGCTTGTTCGCCCGGGGGCGCGGCGAACGCCGTCCGCGCGGAGGCGCCGACCGCGCAGCAGGCCATGGGCGAGGCCGCCGCGCCTGCGTGCACCTCCGTACCCGCGGTCGCGCAGACGCTCGTCATCGATCTGCCCTCGGCGCAGCGCGCGGATCTCGAGCTGGCGATGAAGTCCGGGCGCGCCGTGGTCCACTACGGCTGCGACGGCCTCCGCGTGCTCTCGAGCTGCGAGCTCAAGGGGGACTACCGCTTCGCCGGCGTGAGCCTCAAGCAGGAGGTCGTGCAGCTCAAGTCGCAAGACGAGGTGCGCGCGAGCCTCCCCATCTCGGGCGCGACGCTCGCAGGCGGCGGCGCGCGCGGCACGAGCCTCGACCTCGCGACCGCCCTCGTGGGCCGGAGCACGGCGCTCGGCAGCGCCGCCGCGAAGGGCGAGCTCGTCGGCTCGTGCGACGGCGCGACCCACTTCGTGCGCGCCGTGTACGTCGGCGCGTTCGCCATGAAGCGCGGGAGCGGCGCCGCTGTGACCGCCGCCGCCTCGCTGTTCGGCGGCGCGACCGAGGCGAAGAGCGAGAGCGACAAGCAGGCGAACCTCCGGGACGGCTCGCTCGAGGCGTGCAAGGGCGCGAGCCCCGACGCGCCGAAGCCCCCGACTGATTGCCAATCAGCGATCCGCGTGGAGCTCTTCCCCATAGGCGACGCGGGCGCGGCGCAGGAACAGGGCCAACGGCTCTCCGCCATGACGAACCCTTGCCCGGACGGGTACGCGTTCGCGGGCGGCAAGTGCACGCCCGCGGCGAAGGCCGAGGCGTTCCTCTGCGCGCCCAACGATGAGGCCTCGTGCCGCGCCCAGTGCGACAAGGGCAACGCGCCGAGCTGCTTCAACCTCGCCCACCTGCTCACGGGGGTGGGCGACGTCTGCAAGGGCAAGGGCGAGGGCTGCCTCTCGATCGCCGTGTCCTCGCCCGGCGGGCCCGCGGAGAAGGCCTACGTCGAGGGCGCGAAGCTCTACGGGCGCGCGTGCGACGCCGGGGTGTCGGCGGCGTGCTTCTACGTGGGCAGCTACTTCGACGGCGGCCTCTTCGGGTACGCGAAGAGCGACGAGAAGGCCGACGCGGCGTTCGATCGCGGCTGCAACGAGGGCCACGCGCTCTCGTGCGCGAAGCTCTCGGAGCGCCTCGAGGCGCGCGACAAAGCCGCGCCGCGCGCGGTGACGCTCGCGCAGCGGGCCTGCGACCTCGGCTACGCGCCGGGCTGCTTCGCCGTCATCTCGAAGTACCTGAAGGGACAGGGCACCGCGAAGAACCCCGCCGCCGCGCGCGGCGTGCTCGCGCGCACCTGCGCCGCCGGCGACGCGAAGCGCTGCGCCGAGCTCGGCCTGCTCAGCCTCGACGGCACCCTCGGCGACGAGGCCCGCAAGGACGTCGCGGCGGCGCTCGCCGCGATCGTGCGGGGGTGCGACCTGAAGCGCGAGGACGCGTGCCGCCTCGCGGCGACCGCGTACGCGGGGCAGTGGGGCGTGCCGAAGGACGCGGCGAAGGCCAAGGCGTTCTTCGAACGCGGCTGCGGCGGCGCCGCCGCGACCGAGAAGGCCTGCGTGCAGCTCGCCGAGCGCCTGAAGAAGAAGTAGTCGCGTCGGCCGCCTCAGCGGCGGCGCGCGTAGTACACCGTCACCGGGTCGGGCGGCCCCGACGTGGTGCGGAAGCGATCGGGCCCGTCGATCTGGTAGCGCGCCTCCTCGTCGGCGCCGTCGAGCGCGAAGCGGATCACGCCCGACGGAGACGACGGAGACGACGGCTCGAGCGCGTAGCGCGCCGGCGCGCTCGCCGAGGCGCGCGCGGGCGTGGCCACGAAGCGCCCGCCCTCGATCGCGCCGTGCTCGCTCGTGCCGTCGGAGGAGAGCCGGACGGCGTCGGTCCCGACGCTCGCCGCGAGGTACGACTCGGTGCTCGTGCCCCACACGCCGACGAGGGGGTCCGCCGGGGCTCTCCCTGGAGCGCCCGGTGGCGGCGCGGGGGCGCCCGCGGGCGCGGGCGACGCGACGGGCGCGCACGCGACGAGGGCCGCGAGGCCGAGCGCGCGAGCCGACGTGGCGAGGATTCGACGCGGCACGCGCTCAGGGTACCGCAAGCCCGCCGACGTTGGCCAACCCGCCGCGTGGGCGGGCGCGGGCGTGGTCCGCGCCTCCACCCGGCGCGGCCGCAGCTTGCGGTGTCCAGGGGCCGCGCTACCGTCATTCGCCTATGGGCTGGGTGGCGAACGCGACGCGGATCGTGCTGGCGGAGACGGCGCACGTAGGGCTCCCGGAGGCCGCGCCGGTCGCGATCGCGGCGTTCGATCCCTTCTTGCGCGGGGCCATCCGGCGGCGCTACGCCCTCGCGCTCGCGCGGGCGGAGGAGCGCACTCGGCTCCGCGCGGGCGACCACCTGCTGCGCGTCGCGTTCTTGCTCGAGCACCCGGGCCCCGGCGGCGCGGCCGAGCTCGACCTGGACGACGAGCGCGCGGTCGGCGAGGCGTTCGACGCGCTCGTGGCGCAGCTCGCGCCCCACCTGGCGACGACGCGCGGGCGTCGGGGCGCGGCGTACCGCGAGGCCGCGGCGGACCGCGCGCCCGAGGCCCCCGAGGAGCCCAAGCCCAAGCGCCCACGGCGCGCGTGGCCCATCACCGCGCCCCTCGGCGCGCTGCTCGGCGCGGCGCTCGTGGCCACCGCGGTGGGCGTGGCGGCGCCCTCGTGGAGCAGGAGCCCCGAGCAGCGGTTCCGCGCGACCGCCCTCGGCCGCGCGGACGCGAGCGC
>DAORJJ010000128.1:6105-14062 GCA_035439005.1 Polyangiaceae bacterium
GACGAGCCGCTGACCGACGCGGTCGTGGGGGCGTGCGCGCGCGCGACCGAGGGCCACGCCGAGCTCGGCTCGCGGAGCGTCGAGCGCCAGATCGGCGCGCAGGCGCAGGCGGAGCTCCAGCGCGTGCTCACGGCCCTCCCCGGCGCGTGCGCGTCGACCGCGCCGGTCGACGTGGCGCTCGCGCCGGTGTTCGAGGGCATCAACGCCTTCAACGCGCGCCTGCACGAGGGCGGCGTCCCCGCGCTCCTCCACGGCTACGCGCGCGGCCACGCGGGCGCGCGCTCGGTGTGGCTGACGAGCTACTTCGTGGAGCGCCGCGAGGAGCTCACCTACGACGGCGAAGCGAAGAAGACCGCGTGGGGGCGGCGCCTCGACACGCTCAACCTCGCCGACTCGGCCGTGTACAAAGCGAACGCCGAGGACTTCGTGGTGGTGAGCCTCGACGCCCTCGAGGAGACCTTCGTCGACGCCGTGTTGCCGGCGATGCTCCAGGCCGACGCGCCCCCGGCGGCCGAGCCGTCGCCCCGCCTCACGCTGCGGCGCGCCGCGGAGCGCGCGGTGGGCAAAGAGCTCCGCGCGCGCTCGGGGGCCTCCGTGAGCGACGCGGAGGAGCTCTCCTCGGCGATCGCGCGGCGCAACCTCGCCCTCGAGAAGACCGCTCACAAGGCCGTGGCGAACATCTCGCTGCGCCCCTCGGAGCGGAAGGGGCTCGCGGCGGGACCGGGCTCCGCGGCGCTCCGCCTCGACGACGAGATGTTCCGGCACCGCCGCAAGCTCGACCCCGCGATCGCCGCGCTCGTCGAGCTCGTCGAGGAGGGCTTCGTCGCGCGCGTGCACGACGAGGCGCGCTTCCAAGACCGCATCTTCCCGGGGCTCGGCGGCTCCGACCGGTGGCCGCGCTCGCGCGCGAGCGTCTCGGCGCAGCTCGGAGCCATCGCCCGGGGCGCCTCGCCGCACCTCGCGCTGTGGATGACGGCGCGCGCCGTGCTCTTCGCGGAGTCGACCTACGAGCGGCCGCCCGCAGAGACCACGCTCCGCCTCGTGCTCAAGCAGCTCGGGGCGCTCCCGGCCTCCGACGACGGGGCCCTCGCCGAGGCGCTCGTGGGCGCGTTCGAGCTCGACGCGGAGAGGCTGCGCGCCGCCGCCGCCGCGGCCTACGAGGCGGCGTTCGTGGCCCCGCCGCCGAAGCTCGCGCGCCGGCTGCTCTGAGCCGGGGGACGGCGCGCTCGCCAGCTAAACACTTGGAAGTCAGAGAGAATTTCGCCTGCTTGGGCTACAGCTGCCGCTCGAGC
Organism: Polyangiaceae bacterium; assembly: GCA_035439005.1. Lineage (GTDB taxonomy): Bacteria > Myxococcota_A > Polyangia > Polyangiales > Polyangiaceae > JAAFHV01. The sequence goes on from DAORJJ010000128.1 coordinate 7,398, forward strand.
GCGGACGCCACGAACGCCAAGCGGCGCAGGGCCTCGCGCACCGGGTCGACCGCGGGATCGTACGCGCCCTCCTCGGCGAGCTCGCGCTCGACCTCGCCCACGAGCTCGTCGAAGTGGAGGCTCTTCGCCAGCTCGACTCGGACGCGGCTGCCGCGCTCGGTCTCGCGCGCGCGGGCGAGGTCGTCGATGGCCTCGCGCGTGGCGTGGGCCCAGGCCGCGAGCCCCCGCAGGTACTCGACGAAGGCGGTGTCCTCCCGAAAGAGCCGGGGCACCCCGCGCGCCGCGCCGAGCACCTGCACGAGGCCGTCGCGCACGTGCGCGAGGCCCTGCGCCTGCCCCTTCAGCCGCCGGGCGTCGGGCCCGGTGCGGGGGTGCAGGGCGAAGCGGATCGCCTCGAGGCCGCGGACGAGCGCCTGCGCCTCGCCCTCGAGCTGAAGGAGGACCCCGTGCGCGTCGGCGTCGCGCTGCGACCGGGTCTTGGCGGGACGCAGGCCCGACTCCTCCTCGGCGAGGGCAGGCGCGCCCGGCGCCGAGGACTCGGCCAGCTCACGCGCGCGGGGGCCGCCGGGCGAGGTGACGAGGAGGCGGGTCTTGGGCGGCGAGGGGGGCATGGAGAGCGGGGCCTGTTCGAGCATACGTTCCGGGGCCGAGAGTCTTCCCCAGAAAAAGCGAGCGATGCCGCCCGGGTCGCGCGGTTCAGGCCCGGAACCCGCCCACAGCCGCCCTGGACCTCGCCGACGTCGAGGTCCTCGAGGCGATACGCGAGCGGCGCGGCGGGGGAAGTCCCTACGTCGCCACTGGCGTTGAGCCTCGCGACGAGCTTCCCGACACCACACGCTCCCGCGCGACGCTCCCGCGCGACTCTTCCCCAGAACTTCAGCGATGCCGCGCGACTCGCGCGGTTCAGGCGCGGAAGCCCTCCACCGCCGGCCCCACCCCCGTGGGCTCGGCCAGGCGCAGCGCCCGAATGCGCGCGGCGTCCTCCACGCGGCCGAGCTCGGCCGCGGTTCGCTCGAACTTCTCGAGATCTTCGGGGCCGATCACCGGCGCGAAGCGCTCGAGGATGCTCATGACGTGGCCCCACTGGCCCTCGAGCAGGCGGGCGTAGGCCAGGACGCGAATGGCGGTGATCTTGAGCTCCGGCGACTCCGCCTGCACGAACACGGGCTCGGCGAGGCGCACCGCCGCGGCGCCGTCTTGGGCCTCGAGCGCGACGTACGCCTGGGCGAGCGCGGCCGCGAGCGGGGCCTCGTCCACCTTGGGCTTCGCCGACGCCATGAGGAGCTGCACGTTCCGCACGAGGTAGACGCCCGCGAGGATGCCACCGAAGATGACGCCGTACTTCAGGGCCACCGCGGCGATGAACAGCGCCGTGAGGATGGACACCACGCGCGCCGCGTTCTCGCCTCGCTTGGGCGAAAAGAGCTGGAAGAACGCGGACATCACCGCGCCGCCGTCCATGGGCAGGATGGGGAGCAGGTTCAACACGCCCCACCCGAGCGTCACCCACACGAGGCGCGTGATGGCCTCGCCCACGAGGGGGGAGTGGGGCACGTACGCGGCCCCGACGAGCATGCCAACGCCGAGGACGATGCCGACGAGCGGCCCCGCGAGGCTCACCACGATTTGCCGGCCCGGGGTGAGGCGCTTGCCTCCCGGCCACGACGTGGTGCCGCCCATGCCGTGGAGCTGGATGGCGGGCACGAGGCCGAACATGCGGCCCGCGAGGGCGTGGCCGAGCTCGTGGGCCAGCACGGCCACGAACGCCCCCAGCACCCAGACGACGAGCAGGACGGGCACCTTCATGTCGCCCATGCCGAAGAACAGCATGGTGAGGAAGAAGGACCCGTGCACCTGCACCGGGATGGAGCCCAGCCGAAAATTCATGGCGCCACCTCGCCTTCGGCTCGGGGCCGCCATAGACCCCCGTTCGCCCCTCCGGGGCTCACTTTCAGGTTCATCACGGTGACAATGTGGGCGCGCGGGGGCGGGATGTAAAGGACGCGGCGTCCGTTGCCGAGCAGCTCAGCCGGCGCGCGTGGCGAGCTCGCGCTTGCGAACCAGGCGGGCGGCGAACGACGTGTAGAGGCGCACGACCCAGCGCGGCGTGAGCGCGACGAGGCCGAGGAGCAGCTTCATCACCAGGCCGGGCACGACGATCGCGCGGCCGCGGCGAAAGCCCGCGAAGGCCTGGCGCGCGCAGGTCATCGCGGAAATTTCGATGAGCCCCGGCACCTTCATGCCGGTGAAGTTCCCCGCGTTCTGCTCGAACTCGGTGGCGACGGGGCCGGGGCACACCTGGGTGACCGTCACGCCCGTGCCGGAGAGATCGCACCGCAGCGCCTCGCTGAAGCCCGTGACGAAGTGCTTCGTGCCCACGTACGCGGCGAAGCCGGGCATGAGGGTGAGGCCCGCGCCCGAGCTGATGTTGAGGATGCCGCCCCTGCCCCGCGCGACCATGGGGCCCACGCAGGCCTGCGTGAGCGCCACGAGGCTCGTCACGTTGAGGTCGAGCATCGCGCGGACGCGGGCGGGCTCGGCGAGGTCGAGCATGCCCATGAGCCCCACCCCGGCGTTGTTCACGAGCACGTCGATGGCGACGCCCTCGCTGGCGAGGCGCTCCACGAGGCGCACGGCCTCGTCCGGCGCGCCGAGATCGCACGCCTCGGCGCGCACCTCCAGCGAGGGGTGCGCGCGACGCAGCTCCTCGGCGAGGGCGTCGAGGCGCTCCTTGCGGCGGGCCACCAGCACGAGGCGCTTCGCCTGCGCGGCGAAGAGCCTCGAGAGCTCGAGCCCGATGCCCGAGCTCGCCCCGGTGACCAGCACGGTGCCGTCGAGCGGCGGGCGGCTCATAGGCTCTCCATGCAGGAGTAGAGCGAGCAGGAGGTCATGCACGCGCGGAGGCGCGCGCGGCCCGCGGGCACGAGCGCCGACACGTAGCGCAGGCACTCTTCCTGCGGCATGGACGGGCAGCGCGCGCGCAGCGCCTTGCACTCGGTGACCGCGGTGGGGTCGGGGCACGAGGCCTTCATGGCGCGATCGCCACACGCGTACACCGCGCACGCGTCGCAGCGGTTCTTTGGGGAGAGCGCGCGCAGGCACGTGACGGCGGCCTCGGCGACCTTCGGCTTCAGGAATTTTTTGTAGGTGGCGCAGTGGTCGCCCGGGAAGGCGAACCCGCTGCAGGCGATGCACGCGGGGAGCGCGCCCGACACCGCGTCGTTGCACACGGGGCCCGCGCGGCGGACGGTGTTCGTCACGATCTCGCCGCAGGTGCCGCGATCGACCTCGTCGTCGTCGCCGCCCTCGGCGGTGGGATCACCGACATCGCCCTCGGCCGTGGGCGCCGCGAGCGGGACGGGAGGCGGCGGGGGCGCGACCTCGCGGCGAGGCTGGGCGGGCTGCGCGGGGATGCGCACCTCGCTCGACTGGAGCTCCCCGCCGCGTGCCGCGCACGCGCCAAGCGACGTCGCGCCCAGCGCCACCACGAGCTCACGGAAGCGTCGCCGATCGAGGGCTGAGAAGCTGGGCGGCATGGCTCCCGTGAGCCTAGCGCGCGTCGGCGGGTCCGTGGGCGCGAACCCACGCGGCCGCGCGCGCGCCAACCTCGGCCCACACCTGCTCGCGCGTGCGGCCGCGGGCCTCGGCCCGGGTGACCTCGAGCGAGTGATCGCCTCCCGGGACGATCTCAAGCGTGGCGCGGGGACCGAGCGTGGCCGCGAGCTCGCGCATGCGCGCCTCGCTCGCGAAGGGATCGCGCGTACCGTGTGCAAAGTACATGGGAACGGGGGTAGGCACCGCGTGCAGCAGCGCCTCGCGCGACGCCTCTTGCGCCGGGCGCTCGCGCGGGGACAGAGGGTAGCCGAAGCACACGAGGCCGAGGGGCGGCTCGGCGCGCGCGCGGCAGACCTCGGCCGCCGCGCGGCTGCCCATGGATTTTCCGCCGACGAACAGCGCCCCGCCGACCTTCTCCTCGGTGTCGTCCACGACCGCGGTGAAGGCCTCGACGAGCCGCGGCATGCGGTCGGGCGCGCGACGCCCCTCCGCCACGTAGGGGAAGTCGAACGTGCGCACGGAGACGCCCGCGCGCGCCATGGCCGAGGCCACGCCCACCATGAACGGGTGGGCCTGCGGCGCGCCGGCCCCGTGGGCGAGCACGACAACGAAGCCGCTCACGTGCTCCGAACGGTAGAGCCGCGTGGGGAGGCGCAGCTCGGCGCCGTCCGCGCCCGGACACCGCACGAAGGTCTCGTCGAACTCAAGCGTCGCGTCCATGGTCCACGGGGCAAGGGTGCCACAGGAGCGCGGGCCGTGTCGTGGGCGCCTGCGAGCACGCCCGCCGCGCGACGGAGGCGGCCGCCCGTGCTAGACGAACCCCATGGCCCTCCGCCGCGCACTCGCGCTCTCTTTTCTTTTTTCTTTCGCGGCTTTGACCTCGATGGCGCCGGCGTGCGGCTCGCAGGAGCCCACGAGCACGTTCGACGCCGCGCTCCCCGACACGTACGCGCCGCCGCTGCCCCCGCCCGGCTCCTTCCCCGACGCGGGCGAGGAGCGCGACGGCGGCTTCGACCTCGACGGCGGCTGCGCCACCGCCACCGCGCAGGCGAGCCGCATCCCGGTGTACATGTTGCTCGTCCTCGACGGCTCCGGCAGCATGGACGGCTTCGACGGCACGGCGTACGTCGCCGGGGAGCGGGAGCTCGACCCCGAGACCCCCACGCCGCGGATGGATCTCACGAACGTGCCCACGCAGTCGTCGGGCAAGAAGTGGATCGCCGTGCGCGGCGCGCTGAAGGCCTTCTTCGACGGCCTCGTCGCCAAGCCCGATCCGAGCCTCGCGGTGGGGCTCTATCTGTTCTCGAGCAACGTCGCCAAGCCCACGGCGCAGGTCGACGTGGCGATCGGCTTCGTCGACGCGACGCAGGCGGGCGCGCTGAAGGGTCGGCTCAGCCCGCCCATCTACCCGGAGAGCGGCACACCGCTGGCCGCCGCCGTACGCAACCAGCGCCCCATCCTCGTAGGCTACCGGCCCGTGGCGCCCGTGCTGCCGGGCGGGAAGTACGTGATGGTGGTGATGACCGACGGTGTGCCCAACGCCGGGACGCTGACGCAAGCGCAGGCCAACGCCGACGTGATCGCCGCGGCCACCGAGGTGCGCACGGGCGCGCCGCCCGCCACCGTGTTCGTCGTGGGCGTCGGGAACCCGACCGCGCGGGCCGATCAGTACGACGAGCTCTTCCTCGGGCAGCTGGCGCAGGCGGGCGGCGCGCCCGAGCCCGGGTGCAACCCCGCGTGGTCGGACACGGCCATGACGGGCAAGCCGTGCCACTTCCAGGTCACCCCAGGCGCCAAGACCGCGGCGCAGATCCGCGACGATTTTCTCAGCGCGATCAACCAGATCCGCGAGAAGGTCGCCTCGTGCGAGTTCACCCTCGAGCGCCCGCCGGGCGGCGGCGAGCTCGACCCCACGCGCGTCAACGTGCTCTACACGAACGGCGCGGGCGTGGAGACACCCATCCCCCAGGACGCGTCGAGCGGCTGGACGTACGACGACCCGACGCGCCCTACCAAGGTCATCCTGAACGGCAAGGCGTGCGCCGACATGAAGGCCGATCCCGACGGGAAGATCCGCATCGTGATCGGCTGCAAGACCATCGTCACGAAGTAGTGGGCGCCCCGGCCGCGTCGTTCCTCGTTGCGGGGCGGCCGATTTTCAGACAGATCTGAGACTCCGTGGTCGAGCGCCGCCGGGGCCTGCGGAGGCGGCGCGCGGCCGAACTTTTCTCCGCGAGAGGGCGAAGATGCTGCGTTCGAAGCTTGGCTTGGGGATGTGCGCGGCGATCGTGGGCGTGCTCCTGCTGGGCGCCTGCGGCTCCAAGACGGGCGGCGGAGCCGACGGCGGCGAGCTCGAGGAAGAAGAGCTCGACGCGAGCGTGACGCCCGTGCGCGACTCGGCCACGCCCGTGCCGCCGGCCTTCGAGGGCGGCATCCAGCCCGAGGACTCGGGCGTAGGCCCCCAGCCCGACGGCGGCAACGATCTCTCCGGCTGCCTGGATCCGGGCGATCCGGGGGGCACCGAGCCCACCTCGAAGCTGCTCCCCAACACCGACGACTGCGACAAGAACAAGGCCACCGTGAAGGGCGTCATCCGCGGGTTGGCCGACACCGACATGTACCGGCTCAGCCTCGCCGACAAGACCTTCTGCCGACAAGACAGCACCTTCAAGCTCGACGGCCCCGCGCTCGAGTTCTGCGCGTTCATCCAGTGCAAGGTGAACGGCGCGAACACGGTGATCGAGTCGTGCGGCGGGGGCATCAAGAAGGACTCCGACATCGGCCTCCACGGCTGCTGCGCCGGCACCCCCACGGAGATGAAGGTCACGTGGAACTGCACCGGCACGATCGACGAGCAGTCGGACGTGTACTTCCGCGTGAAGCCCACGCAGAACGTCTGCACGGCCTACACGCTCACGTACAACTTCTAGCCGCTCGCGGTCGACCGGCGCGCGCGAGGGCTGCTAGGGTCTGCCCGGCCATGGCCCCGCTCCGCTCGCTCCCTCCGCTCGTCGCTTCGCTCGTCTCGCTCGCCGCGCTCGCTGCGGCCGCGTCGACCGGCGTGGCCTGCTCTCACCCCAGCCCGCCCGCGCCCACGGAAGGCGCGCAAG
>DAORJJ010000129.1:0-14059 GCA_035439005.1 Polyangiaceae bacterium
GCGCGCCGCCACCCGAGGACCGCGAGCGCGAGCCCGGCGGCGCACAGCGACCACGCGGGCGCGCCGCTGCGGAGCGAGGTCGTGTCGCACCCGCAGCCGCGCGAGGTGGGCCGCATGGCGGGCGTCGGATCGACCGCGGGCTCGGGAGCGCGCGCGGGCGGCGCGCCGCAGAAGCGCTCGCGGACGCACTGGCTCTCTGCGGGGCAGTCCCCCGTGGGGCACTCGCCCGTCTGCTCCCACGCACGCGACTCGCCGCCACCACGATCATGGACGCAGAGGGAGCGCTCCTCGCACTTGGCGCCTCCGCATTGATCGTCGCGCTCGCAGGAGATGGGCCCGCAGTAGTGGCCGTAGAGGTACCGCGAGGTCTGGCCGGCCGGGCAGGACGGGGGCGGGCCGAGGTCGGCGGCCGCGCTCCCGGAGAGCGTGAGCAGCGCGAGCCCCACGGCGAGGGCGAGCGAACTTGCGAGGCGGCGCGGGCGTGCGGGAGCCATCCGGGCAGCGTACGCGAGCGCGCCGCGCGCCGCACGGGCGAACGTCGCGCCGCGGATCGCGTGGCTTCGGTGGTCGCGGAGTGATTTTGGATAAAGATGACCAAATAAAACTTGTGGGCGACCGACCCCTGCGGGAGCCTATCTTTGAGAGAGCGCGTGAGCGCGGAAAGGGCCGACCATGTTTTCCCTGAAGACCGGCAGCAGCAAGGCGGCGTGCACCCTGTGCCCCATCGGGGCGGCGTCCCACGTCGGCGGTGGCGCGGTGTGTCCGATGGTGGATCGACGGCGACCGGCGGGCTCGACGCTGTTCGTCGCGGGGGCGCCTGCCGAGGCCGTCTACTACGTGAAGCACGGGTCGATCGCCCTCTCGCGCGGCGGCACGGAGGCCCTCGGCGAGGGGGCGCCCCACGCGCTGCGCAGGGCAGGCTCGCTCCTTGGCCTCGAGGCCATCATCCGTCCCACGTACCTCGACTCCGCGCGCGCCATCTCCGACGTCACCGTCTGCGTCACGAGCCGCGCGCAGATGCTCGCCTGGCTCCGCGAGACCGGCACGTCGCGGGTGGTCCTCGACTGCTTGCTCGAGACGCTCGCCTCCGACAACCCGTCCCGGGCGACGACCGACGGGAGCGCGCCTCAGCGCATCGCGAGGTGGCTCCTCGACTCGACGCAGCAGCGGAGGCTCCCTCGGTCGGTGCTCGCGGGGCTCCTCGGCATGAAGCCCGAGACCCTCTCTCGCGGCCTCGCGACGCTCGTGCGCGGTGGCAGCATCTCCGCCACGCGCACGCGCATCGAGATCCTCGACGCCTCCCTGCTCGAGGCGATCGCGGGCGGGGTCGCGCCAGCGGGCGACGCGCGGAGCGCCGGCCGCACCCGCTCGGCGTAGGCGCGCCGAGCCGGGGAGCGACGGCTTCAGCGCTTGGTCGAGGGTTGGGCGACGTACTTCACGCTCCGCACGAGATCGCGGAAGCGCACGTTCAGCTCCGCCAGCTTGGCCTGCGACTCGACGAGCTTCTTGCCGACCTCCTCGCTGCGCTTCGACAGGTCCTCGAGGCGCTTCGTGAGCTGCACCCGCAGCTTGTCGGCGAGCTTGTTCTTCTCGATAGACCGGAGGCTGCGGCGGGTCTCTTCGCTCTGGCTCGAGAGCTCGCCGAGCTGACGCTGGTGATCGCCCGCGATGTCGTTCAAGCGGAGGATCTCGGCGCGCACGCCCCACGCCTCGGTGAGCGCGGTCTTCGTGGCCGTGTCCACCCCAGGGCTCGCGAGCAGCGCCTTCACGGCCGCCTCGGCCACCGGCGACATCCACGACTCCGACCGCTGGAGGCTGACGCGCTCGTCGACGAGCAGCTCGCCTTCGCTCCGCGGCTGGATGTCGTACGGCACGAGCGCCGAGCCGGTGCCGACGTTGTCCTCGGTGCCGGCCGGCGGCTTCTCGAGGTGACTGCCCGAGATGCGCGAGTGCTTCACGAGCACCTTGGCGACCGTCGCCGCCCCGTTGCGCAGGCGGTAGAGGGTCTGCGTGGCGCTGTCGCGCTCGATCGTGAGCTCTCCGTTCTCGATCTTCTGGACGCGCTCGCCGAGCTCGTCGTGTTTGGTCGAGCGATCGACCGCCACGCCGCGATCGAGCGCGAAGGGCACCGTGGCGGTGGCGCCCTCGGGCAGCGGATCGACCATGCCCTGGCCCAGGAACGCGCCGTGATCGAACACGGCGATCGGGCCGCGCTCGAGCGCGCCGCCGCTCTTGTTCACGAACCGGACGACCCGGAAGGGGTGGGCGAACGAGCCCGGGACCGCGCCGTCGGGGGCGTACAGGAACGCGGCGTCCCCCGGGAGCTTCTTGGCGAGGAGCATGACCATGGTGGCCGACTTGTCGGGGATGGTCACGTTGAGCGGCAGGTCGTACCGCGTGACCCCGCTCGTGGCGCTGATCGCCGCGAGCGACCGGAGGTCGCGCGGGCCCGAAGGCGTGGTCGGGGCGCGCGTGGCGGGCGCCGGAGGGGGCGGAGGCGGCGGGGGTGGCGGAGAGCCGGGGCGCATGGCGCCGCCGCGGGGCGCGCTCGGCTTCTTGGCCTCCTTCTTCAACGATCGCGCGGGTCCAGCAGCGCGGCCACCGCCGCCCGCGCCGGTGCCGAACGCGCCGAGCCCCGCCTCGTCGCCGTCGGCGTCGTCGAGCGCCTCCGCCGGCTGCGCCGCCGGCTCGGGCGAGGGGGCGTCTTGCTTGGCGTACTGCTGCTGCGCGAGCGACGTCTCCGCGCGGGGCACGGCCGCCACCACCTCGCCCTCGTCGGTCACGGTCGGCCGGGTCGGCACGATCGGCGTGCCGAGCGTGGCCTCGAAGGCCACGGGCGCGCCCGCGACGAGGGACAGCCGCACGTCGGTCCAGTCTTCGCCCGAGAGGTTCTGCACGATGCCCCACGCCTGCATCGACGCGACGCCGTTGCCCTCCACCACGAGGCGGTACGACGGGCGCCACATCGGGGCCTCGGTGACGTAGCCCACCTGCAGGTCGTGCTGCTTGCCGTCGAGCTGCAGGACCACCTCGCGGATGTGCCGACGCTCCTGGTCGGTGCAGGGGCGCAGGCGGGGCTCGGGCTCCTCGCCCGGCGGTCGCCGCCGGGGGACGCTCGCGAGGGGGTTCGGATCGCACTCGGGCACGTCGTCGGGGCTCGCGATGGGGAACGCCGCGGCCCGCACGCTGCTGCCCCCCTTCTCCATCACCGCGAGGGTGGCGAGGAAGTCGCCGACGGCGCCCTCCTTCATCTTGAATCGAACCTCGGACTCCTCGACCGTGCCCCCGCGCTCGAAATAGGCAATTCCGTTCCGATAGACGACCACGCGCTGGAGGGGGAGGTTCGAGCTCACCGCGGCGGTGCCGCCGCAGCCGAGCGTGGCGACCGCGCCGAGGGCGGAGAGCAGAGCCCCGAGAGACGAAAATGCCTTCATGCGGCGAACGTACACGAGCGCCCACGGCGCGGGAAGCCTGGCCTCCACGCGCGCTCGCCGGCGCGCCCTCGCGTCAGCAGGCGCTGCCGCCCGCGCGCATCCCTCTCACCAGCTCGTCGACGGTGCTCTTCAAGATGCCGTATTCGAAATTGCCATAAAGCATGGCGCGACCGCCGTCGAAGACGTAGGTGGGGGAGCCCTGCATGCCGAGGCGCTCTTTCTCGTTGTGGTCTTCCCACACCGCGGCGAGCGCCGAGCCGTCGTCGAGGAGGGCCTCGATCGGCCCCCGCGGGAGCGTGAGCTCCTCGGCCACCTCAAGCTGCACCGAGCGGAGGGCGATGTTGGCCTCGCCCACGAAGAAGCGCTCCCGCAGGCGCCGCTGGTACTCGCCGCCGAGCGCGCCGTCCTCCCCGGCGATCGCGATCGCGGCCTTGATCGCCGCGGCGGGCGCCCAGGAAGAGGCCGGCATGGCCTTGCGCCAGCACTCGCCGCTCACGTCGCGCCGGCCCGCTTGCTCGGCGATCTTCCGCGTGGCCGCGACCCGCCCCTCCACCCCGTCCTTCGCCCACGCGCCCTTCTCCAGGCGCCAGCGCACGCTCCCGAACACGGGCACGACGCGGTAGTCCACGCGCAGGTGCTCGCCGAGCTCCTGCAGCACGCGGTCGAGCTTCGGCTGCGCGACGAGCGCCCAGACGCAGAGGGGATCGGACCAATAGCTGAAGGTCGTTCGCGCGCTCATTTTCGATGTCCTCGTTGGGGCGGCCGCCTCCGTTGGAGCCTCCCGCCGTAGCGAAGGGTGCGCGGGCGGGGCGCCTTTCGCAATTCGCCAGGGCCCGCGTTGACGCTACGCGAACGCGCACCCACCTTGCTCGCGAAACCCGACCTTCCGAAACGGAGCCATGATGATCGTCGCCTGCAGCGCCTGCGCCCAGGAAAACCGCCTCCCCGCCGCGCGCCTCACCGACAAGGCGCGCTGCGCCTCGTGCAAGGCGCCCCTGCTGCCGCTCGCGCACCCGGTCGCCGTCGGGTCGGCCGCCGACTTCGACGAGCTCCTGCGCGACGCGCGCGTGCCGGTGCTGGTCGACTTCTGGGCGGCCTGGTGCGGGCCGTGTCGCGCGGTCGCGCCCGAGCTCGAGAAGCTCGCGAGGGAACGCGCGGGGCAGGCCGTGATCGCGAAGGTCGACACCGACGCCTTGGGCGAGGTGGCCTCCCGCTTCGCGATCCGCAGCATCCCCACGATGATCTTGTTTCGTCAGGGGCGCGAGGCCCAGCGCGAGAGCGGCGCCATGACGAGCGCGGTCATCGCCTCGCGCTTCGGGCTGTAGCCGGCCGCTCGCGCGCCGCGTCCGGAAGTTTGTCCGCAGGGGACGCGTGGCCCGGCGCGCGGGCGCGATATGCTCTCCGCAGCCCATGCCCCGCGCGCTCCCCGCAGCCCTCCTCGCCTCCGCGCTCTTGTCCCTGGCCGGCGGGTGCTCCTCCGACGTGTCGCCCCCCGCCGGCGCGCTGGCCCCGCTCGACCTCCCCACGGGGTGCGATCCTCTGCTCGGCGGCGCGGTCTGCTCGCTGCCGTTCCCCTCGGACCACGCGCGCAAGCTCGACGACGCGAGCCCGACGGGCGCGCGGATCGTCGTGCCGGAGGGCGCCAAGCTCGTCGCGAGCTCTGGGCGCTCCGGCGACGTGCACGGGGCGCTTCGCCTCGACGGGTTCTCGACCCTGACGCCCATCGTCGCGACCCTCCCCGGGGCGCTGTCGGCGCAGGGGCTCCCCGCGCTCAACTCCGACGGCGCGCTCAGCGTCACGGTCGCGAGCCCGACGCTCCTCGTCGACGCCAGCACGGGCGAGCTCGTCGCCCACTACGCCGACGTCACCGGCCAGCCCGGGGACGACGCGGAGCTCGGGATCAAGCGGCCGCTGTCGCTGCGGCCGTTCCGCAAGCTCAAGCCGCGCACGCGCTACGTCGTCGCGCTCCGCGGAGTCCTGACCGACGCGGGCGCTCGCGCCGCCCCCGCCGAGGGCTTCCGGCGCCTCCGCGACAAGACGGCCGACGAGCCCGCGCTCGCGCCCCTGCGCGACCGGTTCGAGCGCGACGTCTTCGCGCCGCTCGAGAAGCTCGGGGTGCCCCGCGCCGAGCTCCAGCTCGCGTGGGATTTCACGACCGGCTCCGAGGACGCGCCCCTCGCCGACATGCTGCGCGTGCGTGAGCTCACGCTCGCGTGGCTGAAGGAGAACGCCCCGAAGGTCGAGGTGACGCGCGTCGAGCCCCGCAGCGGGCCCACCTGGAGGGTCGTGTTCGGCACGATCCAGGTCCCCGCGTTCGTCGACTCGGACGAGCCCGGGGCCCGCCTCGCCCGCGACAAGGCCGGCGCCGTCATCGTCCGCGGCACGACGAAGGTGCCGTTCTCCGCGCACGTGCCGGCCTCGCTGAAGACCACCTGCGCCGCGGGGCGCTCCCTCGCGTACGGCCACGGCTTCTTCGGCACGCAGGAGGAGATGACCTCCGCGCCCGCGACGTCCACGTCGAACGCGCTCGGGGCCGTCACCTTCGGGGTCGACTGGCTCGGACTCTCGAAGCCCGACCTCGGCTGGCTCGCCAACACCCTCTCGGCCGAGCCCGCGCGGGCGGCCGAGCTGACCGACCGTCTCCACCAGGCCATGGCCAACTGGATGGTGGTCACCGACGCCGTGCGTCGGTCGGGCTTCGCCGCGCCCGAGCTGCGCCGCCCCGACGCCGGCGAGGGCGCGTGCGTCGCCGAGGGGCAGGCCGGCGCCCTGCTGTACGACCCGTCCCGCGTCGACTACTACGGGCCCAGCCTCGGCGCGATCCTCGGCGGCGTGCTCTCCACGCTCGACCCGAACATCACCCGCGCCGTCCTCAACGTGCCCGGCGCCGGCCTCACCCACATGATGCCCCGCTCGGAGGCGTTCGGTCCCCTCTTCGCGCTCGTGCACCTCGTGTTCGGCGATCCGCTGCTGGACCACGCGTTCGCCGCCTCCCTGCAGGGAGGGCTCGACAGCGTCGATCCCGCGCTCTACGCGTCGCGCATGCTCACGCAGCGGCTGCCGGGCTCCCCCGCCGATCGCCGCGTGCTGCTCCAGGTGGGCCTCGGCGACGCGGCCGTGCCCAACCTCGGCGCGTTCCTCTACGCGCGCGAGCTCGGCCTCGCGATGACCGCGCCGGAGCCCGTCGCCGTGCTCGGCGTGAAGGCCGCGCCGCCGGAGACCCTCTCCTCGGCGATGACCCTCTTCGACTACGGGCTCGGCTCGAACAACCCGCTCCCCAAGCCCATCCCCCCGAACGCGGTCCACGACGATCTGCGCAAGCGACCCGAGGCGACGAGCCAGCTCGACAAGTTCTTCACTCCGCAAGGCCAGATCACCCACCCGTGCGCGGGGCCCTGCCGGTTCACGCTCAAGTAGCGAATGGATCTCCCACGCACGGGCGCCGCCCCGGCGTCGCGACTCCCCCGGCCACTCTCGCGGCGGGCCCTGCCGAGGCCCTTCGCGGCGCTGGCTCGCCGAATGGACGCCGAGGTCGACGCCCTCCCGCTCGAGCTCTTTCGTGTCGCCGTGGGCCTCGTCGCGACTGCCTATTTCGCGCGCCTCGCGTGGGAGGCGGGCGACATCGTCGCGGCCGACGGCCTCTACGATCACGCGCTCTCGCGCGACATCTTCTGGTTCTCGGCGCAGCCGCTCTTTCACACCTGGATGGGCGCCGCGTGGGTGCGCGCCGTGTACGCCGTCGGCGGGCTGGCGTCGCTCGCCCTCGCCGCGGGCGCCCGGGCGCGGCTCTCCGCCGCGGTCGCGTATATGGTTGCAGTATGCAGCTATCGCTACAGCTTCCTCGTCGTGTCGGTCGACGACGCGGTGGTCCACCTGCTCCTCGCGTGGATGATCCTGCTGCCCGTGGGGCGCGCGCTCGGGCCGACGACGCTGCTCCGGCCGACCCGCGCGCGGCTCCGCGACGCGCTGGAGGTGCGCGCGCCGGGCCTCGCGCTGCGCCTCTTCCTCGCGAACGTCGCGCTCGTGTATCTGGTCGCCGGCCTCACGAAGTGGCGCAGCCCGCTCTGGCTCCAGGGCGACGCGCTGCTCGCGGTCATGAAGCTGCCGGCGAGCTTCTGGCCGGAGCGGTTCTCGGCCGAGCAGTCGTGGCTCCTCCGGCCGCTCAACTGGGCCGCGCTCGCCCTCGAGCCCTTGTTCGCGCTGCTGGTGGTGCTCCCGCCGCGCCACGTGTGCAAGCGCGTGCTCGGGGCCCTGCTCGTGGGGTTCCACGTCTGCATCGCGCTCACCCTCGACGTGGGCCTCGCGAACGTCGCGTGCGTGGCGCTCGGGCTCGTGCTCTTTCGGACCGAGCTCGTCGACCTCGCGCGGGCGAAGCTCGGGGCCCCGCCGCGCCGCCCGGGACGCCCCTCGCGCGCGGAGCCTGCGCGGACGCCGCGGCTCGTCGCGGGCACGTCGCTCGCCCTCGTGGCGTTGCTCTACGGCGCGATGGTCGGCTCGGCCCTCCAGCCGAGCTGGCGCGCCGACGAGGCCCCCTCCGACGACCCGAAGACCGAGGGCGGCGGCCCGCTCCAGCGCGCGTGCGTGACCGGCCTCTGGGTCCTCGGCCTCGCGCAGCAGTACCGGCTGCTCGACTGGATCGACGAGCGCAACTACGCCCTCTCGCTCCACGTGCGCGAGCGCGACGCGCGCGGCGCGCTCCGCGAGCTCCCGGCGGAGCGCTACCTCCCCCGCACGATGCGCGGAGGCATCACCCTCTCGTACCTGCTCGGCGGGCGGTGGGCGCCGGTGCCCGCGTCCCGCGAGGTGGAGGTCCGCGCGAGCCTCCAGGCCCGCGCCGCGGCGCGCTACTGCGCCCGCGCGCGCGAGGACGTCGAGGTCGACGTCGAGGTCACGATCGTGCGCGTCGATCCCGTGCGGTACCCCGCGGCGCGCGAGCACCGCCACGCGCTCTCGACCTTTCGTTGCCACTCGGGCGAGGTTCGGGACCTCGTCCCCACCCTGCGCCCCGCGCGCTATCCAGGTTAGGAGCCCGCCGAGATGTGTGGAGTCGTCGCGGTGGTGTCCCTCGTCGCGGGGCGTGAGGCGATCTCGCGCGAGGCGCTCGCGCGGGCCGTCGCGAGCCTCCACCACCGCGGCCCCGACGAGCGCGGCGTGTGGCTCGCCGCTCACCGCGGCGCCGCGCTCGGCCACGCGCGCCTGTCGATCCTCGACCTCGACACGGGACGCCAGCCGATCGAGAGCCGGTGCGCGCCGCTGGTGATGAGCCACAACGGCGAGTTCTATGACCACGATCGGCTCCGCCGCGAGCTCGGCGCGCGGGGGCACGCGCTCGCCACCCGCTCCGACAGCGAGATCGCCCTGCACCTCTACGAGGAGGAGGGGCTCGGCTTTCTCCAGCGGCTCCGCGGCGAGTACGCGTTCGCGCTGTGGGACGATCGCGCGCGTCGCCTCGTCGCGGCCCGCGATCGCTTCGGGATCCGGCCGCTCTTCTACGCGGAGCACGACGGCCGGGTCTTCGTCGCCTCCGAGATGAAGGCGCTCTTCGCGGCCGGCCTCCCCGCGCGCTGGGACGCCGGCGCGTGGTACGACGCGCTCCACTTCGCGGGGGCGACCGACGGCACGCTCTTTCACGGCGTGCGGCAGGTCCCGCCGGGGCACGCGCTCGTGGTGGAGTCGGGGCGGGCGTCGCTCGTGCGGTATTGGGACGTCGACTACCCCGCAGCTCTCCCCGCCGCGTCGCCTCCGCCCGAGGTCGACGCGGTCGCGAGCTTCCGCGCGCGGCTCGACGAGGCGGTCCGCCTGCGCGTCCGCGCCGACGTGCCCGTCGCCTGTTATTTGAGCGGCGGCGTCGACTCGTCGGTGGTGGTCGCGCTGACCGCCAAGCACGCGCCGCGCCCCACCGCGGCCTTCACCGTCGCGTTCGAAGATCCCGACTACGACGAGGGCGACATCGCGGCGCGCATGGCCGCGCACGCGGGCGTGCCGCACGTGCCGATCCGCATGCGGGCCGACGACTACGCCGAGGCGTTCGAAGCGGTGGTGGGTCACGCCGAGGGCTTCGTGCTCAATGGCCACGCCCCCGCGCGCTACCTCATGAGCCGCGCGGTGCGCGACGCGGGGTTCAAGGTGGTGCTCGGGGGCGAGGGCGCCGACGAGGTGTTCGCCGGATACCACTTCATCGCGCGGGCCCTCGGGCAGAGCTCCGCGCCACGCCGCGGCGCCCTCGCGCGCGCCCTCTCTCTCGTCGCGCCGATCGGCCGCGGGGAGGCGCACGTCCGCGCCGCGTCGCGGCTCCTCTTCGGCGGCGCGCGGCTCCTCGGGTTCCCGCCCGAGCTCACCGAGGCGCTCGGCGCGCGCTTCGGCGCGCTCCGCGCGCTGCTCCACCCCGACCTCGTGCGCGCCCACCGCGGCCGCGATCCGTACTGGGCGCTGCTCCGCTCGCTGCCCTGGGCCCGCCAGCTCGCGGGCCGGCCGGCCTACCGCGTCTTGCTCTACGGGTGGCTGAAGACCTTCTTCCCGAACTACGTGCTCGCCGGCGAGCGCATGGACATGGCGCACGGCGTCGAGTCACGCCTGCCGTTCCTCGACCATCCCCTGTTCGAGGCCGCGCGCGCGCTCCCCGCGTCGCTGCTCTTTCGAGACGGCACGAACAAATACCTGCTCCGCCGCGTCGCCGCCGACCTCGTCACCCCCGAGGTGCTCGCGGGGCCGAAGCGCCCGTTCTTCGGCCCGCCCACGGCCGCCTCGGCGACCCACCCGCTCGGCGCGCGCGTCCGCGAGCTCCTCGGCGGCCAGGCCCTCGACGATCTCCCGTTCCTCTCGCGGCGCGCGGCGATCGCGCTCGCAAATCGCGCGGCGAAGGCCTCGGTGGAGGAGCAGCGCGCGCTCGACCCGCTGCTCTACCTGCTGGGCTCGGCCGCCGTGCTCCAGCGCACGTTCCGCCCGTCGTCCGGGTAGCTGGCCGCGCGAGCGCGGGAGCGCGTGTGGCTCGCCGCTTCAGCGCAGCGGCCTCGCCACGGGCGCTGCCCCGCCCTACGCTGCGGTCATGCTGAGCCGCGAAGAAGGGAAGGCCCAGCCGCGCCACGGCGAGGCGTCGAGCGTCGCGCGAGGGCTCCCGCCGGGCCCGAGGCTGCCGCCCGTCGTGCAGTCGGGGGCGTGGGTGGCCCGGCCGATCCCGGTCCTCCACGCCTGCCGCGCGCGCTTCGGGCACACGTTCACGCTGCGGTTCGCGGCGATGCCGCCCCTCGTCCTCTTCAGCCGACCGGCGGACATCAAGGAGATCTTCACCGGGGACCCCGAGGTCTTCCACGCCGGCAGCGCGAACATCATCCTGCGCCCGATCCTCGGGCGGAGCTCGCTCCTGCTCCTCGACGGCGAGCGCCACATGAAGGAGCGCAGGCTGATGATGCCGTCGTTCCACGGCGAGCGCATGTTGGCCTACGGGCGCGTCATGGAGGAGGCCGCCGATCGCGCGATCGACGCCTGGCCGCTCCGCGAGCCGTTCGCGATCCACCACGCGATGCAGGCGATCACGCTCGACGTGATCGTCCGCGCGGTGTTCGGCGTCACCGACGCCGCGAGGCACGAGGCGCTGCGCGGCGCGCTCGTGCGCATGCTCGCGTTCGGCGAGCGCCCGTGGCTGCTCCTGCTCATCGGCGCCGACGGCGAGCTCCGGTGGCGAGGGGCCCACGAGCGTCTGGGGCGGCTCTCGCCGTGGGCGGGCTTCAAGCGGACGATCGGCGAGGTCGACGCGCTCCTCTTGGCCGAGATCCGGCGGCGGCGCGCGCTGCGCGAAGACCCGGGGGTCGACGTCTTGTCGATGCTCCTCGCGGCGCGCGACGAGGAGGGCGGCGGGCTCGACGACGAGCAGCTCGTCGACGAGATGAAGACGCTGCTGGTCGCGGGCCACGAGACCTCGGCGACCGGGCTCACGTGGGCGCTCCTCGAGCTCTTGCGCCACCCCGAGGTGCTCGCGCGCCTCCGCGAGGAGCTCGCCGAAGGGCGCGACGACTACCTCGACGCCGTCGTGAAGGAGAGCCTGCGCCTGCACCCCATCGTCCCGATGGTCGGGCGGCGCCTCCAGGCCCCCGCGGTGGTCGGGGGGCGCGAGTACCCGGCGGGCGTCATCCTCGCGCCCAGCATCTACCTCACCCACCGCAACCCCGAGACCTGGCCCGACCCCGACCGCTTCGATCCGAGCCGCTTCCTCGCGCGCAAGCCGAGCCCGTACGAGCACTTGCCGTTCGGGGGCGGCGTGCGCCGGTGCATCGGCCTCGCGTTCGCGATGTTCGAGATGAAGCGCGTGCTCCAGCGGATCGTGGAGCGCGCGCACCTCACGCTCGCGCCCGGCTACCGGCCCGAGCTCGTGCGCCGGGGGATCACCTTCGCCGTCAGCGAGGGGCTGCCGGTGGTGCTCGAGCGCCGCGCGAGCGCGCCGACCGCGGGCGAGTAGGCGAGCCTTCGGCGACACGCGGAGCCGCCCGCACCCGCTCTGGCGTCCCGAGCGTCACCCGCGCCCCGTGAACGCGCCGCGACACCTCGGCACAGATCCGCGCGTTCTTCGCGCGATTCGCGTGGCACGCACGTTGCTAGTCGTTGAATGGTTCAACCATTCGACGTGAACGTGACGGAGGTCTCGATGAAGCGATCCATCCTGCTCTTGGCGGCCGTGGGGCTCGGCGGCTGTTTCTACTCGGGCGAGTCCGGCTCGCGGAGGTACGTCGGCGACTACGAGCCGCGGGCCGAGTCCACGAGCACTCCCGGCGCGCCTCGCACCCCCCCCGAGCCTCGCGCCCCGGAGCCCTGCGTCAACCCCGCCGGCTTCGGCGGCAAGGGCTGCTACTCGTGCCCGCCGACCACGAGCGAGCAGCTCCTCGCGGCCTGCACGACGTCGCGGTTCGAGACCTTCGACAACGCGGTCCGCATTCCCGGCTTCGATCCGTCGAGCCCGAGGCCCGCCATCGGCGCGCAGGGCGAGACGCCGCCGGCCTTCGAGCCGGGGGGCCCGACCTCCGAGCCGGAGCCGCCGCCGCCCGCGTGCGCGCCCGAGGCGAAGACGAACCCGGTGATGGTGCTCGGCGCGACGGGCTTCCCCATGGAGGCGCTCGCGAAGGCGATGGGCAAGGAGGCGACGATCTTCTTCCAGGAGACCGGCTCGTGCGACGCGGTCGCCGCGCTCGTGCTGCGCACGAAGATGAGCGGCGTCGTCACCTCGTACGACTCGGACGGGCAGCGGGCGCGCTGCACGCTCACCGCCGAGCACACGGCCGATCTCGTGCTGTCGGCGCTCTTTGCCAGCTCGTGCGGCGGCCAGGCGGGCCTGGCCGAGCCGGTGGAGCTGCCTCGGGACGTGGAGGACGACCTCGGCCCGGTGAACCCCGTCATGTTGGCGACGCCGGCGACCTCGCGGGAGCGCGCCATCAGCGCGGAGGCCGCGTACCGCGTGTTTGGTCTGTCGGGCAGCTCGCGCGTCGCCCCGTGGGACGACGAGCGCTACGTGTTTCGTCGCCGGCCGAGCTCGGGCAACCAGCAGGCCGTGGCGCGCACCCTCGGCATCCCCGCCGACCTTCTCCGCGGCCGCGACTCGAACGGCTCGAGCAACATGCGCGCGGCGCTCCTCTCGACCGACGATCCGACGCGGACGATCGGCATCAGCTCTTCGGAGATCGTGGACACGAGCCGCGACTCGCTGAAGGCGCTCGCGTTTCGGCACTATGGGCAGCCCGTCGCGTTCTACCCCGACAGCGATCCCGGCGCGCTCGACCGCCGCAACGTCCGCGACGGGCACTACTTCATGTGGAGCCCCCTTCACGTCTTCAGCAGGCAGGTCGCGGGCGAGCCGGTGGCCGCGGCGAACCCCGCCCTCGACCCGGACGGCAGCCGCAAGGCGGCGCGCGACGCGTCGGTCAAGCGTCTGCTCTACGTGATGGTCAGCCGCCAGCAGGCGCCCGTGCGCGGCGTGGATCTGTTCGGCGCGATGAAGCGCCAGGGCAATGTCCCGTCGTGCGCGATGCGGGTGCGACGCGCGCGTGACGGCGCGCCGCTCGAGCCCTACACGCCGCCCGTGTCGTGCGGCTGCGCGTTCGAGGCGGCCGCCCCGGGGACGACGCGCGCCGAGTGCACGCCGTGCCGCGACTCGAGCGAGTGCACCGGCAAGGCGCGCACCTGCAGCTTCGGCTTCTGTGAGTGACGATCTCCGTGGTGGGGCCACGCGCGCGCCCCCTTGCCCAGAGGGCCCGAGGGCGCGCGCAGCTTGCCGTCGCGAGCTAGCTCGGGGGCTCGTCCACCTTCACGAGCGGGCGGAGCTTCTTGAAGGTGCCGCGGCCGATCCCCTTGACCCGCATGAGCTCCTCGGCGCGGCGGAACCGCCCGAGCTTCGCCCGCAGCGCGAGGATCGCCGCCGCCTTCTTCGGCCCGATGCCCGGGAGGCGCCGGAGGTCCTCGAGCGTCGCCGTGTTGAGCCCGACGGGGGACTCCTCCGTCGCCTTGCCGAGCGCCGGACCCGCGTGCGCCTCCGGTGGCGCGACCGCGCCGCCGTCACCGCGGGGGATCACGATCACGGTCTCCGCCAGCACCGTCGGCGTCGGCGCGGGCTCGGGCAGGGCGGCGGCCTGCGCGTCCGGCGG
>DAORJJ010000130.1:0-13998 GCA_035439005.1 Polyangiaceae bacterium
GGGTCGGGGCTACGGTCAAGGCGAGGGCTCCGAGACGCCCGGGTCGCGCGCGTTGGGCTACCGGGGCCGCTGCGGCGAGGGTCGTGAGGGGCCCCGGTCCGTCGCGTTGGGCTATCGGATGAGAGCCGTGAGGAGCGCGACCAAGCGCTCGCCGATGACGACGCACCGCTCGGCGGCCTCCGGCGTGGTGTCTCCCGCGTGGGCGGCGATCTCGACGGCGGCGATGGCCTCGACGGCCTCGCCTCGCGCGATGGCGAACACGCGAGCCTTGTCGGCGCGCGAGACGCGCCCGGCGCCCTCCGCGCAGTTGAGGCAGGTCCCTTTCGCCGCGCGGACCGCCTCGTCCCGAAGCTTCGCATCGCGGATGTTGGCGCCTTTGACGGCGAGAAGAAGCTCGACCGACACGCCGTAGGCGATGAGCTTGTGATGTGGAAGTGAAGTAGCGCGAGGATTGGGTTTTTGGGTCATGCCCCAAGTCGCGCAGGAGGCGTGACGGCGCCCGAGCTGCTCGCCGTCCCACGACGGCGCTGGCGCGACTCGTGCGCGCTCTCGCGTGACCCAAAAACCCAGTCCTCGCGCGGTGGCCACCGGCATCCGCCCCTGGATCCGAGAGCCCATCGCGACCGCCGCTCGCGACGCGGCCCCTTGCCCGCGGCCGTAGCCGTAGCCGTGACCGCAGCCGCGACCGCGACCGTAGCCGCGACCGCGACCGCGACCCTGACCCTGACCCTGACCCTGACCGTGACCCTGACCGCGACCCTGACCGTGACCGCGACCGTGACCCTGACCGTGACCGCGCCCGCGTGGTCCTGCCGGCGCCCCCGCGTCGTTCGAGCTCAGCGCCGTGCGGCAGCCAGGGCCTCGCGCAGATCGCGGCCCCGATGAAAGCCTCGCGCGGTGATGAGGTCGAGCGCCTCCTCGGCGCGCGCGATCTCCGTCGCGTCGGCCACTTCGAGCAGCGCATGCAGGTCGACGGTGTCTTGGGGCCGGCGCTGGTCGTCGCGACGCTTCTGCACGTCGGGTTCCACGAGGGTGATGGCCTTGAGCCCCGCATGAGCCAGATCCCTGACGAGGGCCTCGGCGTCCGCGTCCGCGTCCACGGCCACGGCCAGATCGATGTCGCGTGTGAAGCGCGGCTCGGCGCGCACCGAGACAGCGAGGCCGCCTACGAGGGCGAAGCGTTTCCCTCGCTGTCCGAGGAGCCGTGCGACCCGCTCGAGAACGGCGGCGAGGCGGGTCACCGCGGCGTGCCCGGAGCGTCGCCGTGCTCGGCCCCGGGACGGGTCGACAACCACGCGACGAGCCTCTCCTCGATTTGTTCGGCGCTCTCCGAAGGGTGCCGGCGGCGGAGGTTCTGCCGCATCAAGTCCTCGCCAGCGTCGTAGAGATCGAAGGCAAGCTGGAGGCGCTCGAGCAGAGCATTCACCTCCAGACGATACCACGCCTCGCCGCAGAGGTCCTGCTGTCAGGCCCCAGGATCGTCACGGTAGGGACGCGCACAGGCGCAGTGTCGACGAGCCGGCTCTCAGGCAAGCGAGTCGCCTTTGGCTCCTTCGCACGTTCACCGCTCCCTCATATTGCTCGGTCCCCGTCGGCCCGCGTGCCCTCACCCCCACGGGAAGCTTCACGCCGCTCGCGTGCCCCTCTCCCACGAGGGGAGAGGGGCGTAATCGGGTTGACCGGAGGCCCCTTGTGGGGGAGGGGCACGAGGGCACCGGCGGGTGTGGGGAGAGGGCGCGCGCACTCCGGCGTCACGGGGAGCCTACGTCGCGCAGCGCCACGCGCGACCACGGCGTGGCCCCCAGCCCGGCCCTCGGCCCACGCGGCCGACTCGCGACAGCGACGGTGAGGAACACGTGGCGCACACGGTTCCTCCGGGCCACGCTGCCGACATTCGGGAATCCGATCCGAGGAGCGCGCGGAGTCTAGTTTTCTAGGTGCGCACGCACGCGCGCTGGGCAGGGCTCATCGCAGCGACGGCGGTCGGGAGGTGGCGATTAGGCAAAGGCGAGCGCGGTGCACGCGCCGGCTCAGTCGCGCCCGCCGTCCTTGGGGCATGGAGCACCGCCGGTGTCGTTGCGCGGGTCGACCGGGAACGGCTCCGTGCGGGTCTGCCGCTCGACGCCGTCACAGCCACAGATAGGCGGCAGCCCGTCCGCGGAGTCGGGGCAGCGGCCCCACGGGAGGCACTTGCCCTTCGGATCGGCGCAGCCTTCTTGGTAGATGCAGTCGAGCTCGGAGGGGCACGGGCGCGTGGGCCTGCACTCGCGGTTCAACGCCGGGGAGGTCATGGCGCACACGCAGCGATCGCCGGTGCAGCCCGCGTTGTCGCCCCCGTCGGCGCTGTCGTTCTGCGCGGTGCAGCCGTCGAGCGCGGCCGCTCCCACGAAGGGCGCCATGGGAAGCGCGAGCAGCACGACCCAGGAACGGGATGTTCTCATGACGTGGGAGTACCACGCCCACGCAGGCCACGCACCACCATGCGGAGGCGTGGGGAGACTGCCGTCGTGTTTGCCGTCGGAGCGAGCCTCAGTCCTCGCCGTCGTCTTCGTCGTCCTCATCGTCGATATCCAGGGGGGCCCGGGCAACCTCAAGCCATGCCGCCAGCGCGGCGGCGTCCGCCCCGAGCGCGCGGAGGCGCTCCGCCACGGGGCCCGCCTCGGATCGGAGCTCCGGGAACGCGCGCAGGAGCCGGTGGAGATCCAGCGTGTCGGACAACCCCTTCTCCTGGCCTCGGCGGGCCGCGATCGCGACGGCCTTCATCGCCACGAGCTCCGTCGGCTCGAGGACGCGGACGCTCTCCACGCGACGAAACGGGGGCAGCTCGAGCACCTGGCGCACGTCGACGAGATGCCGATTCTTCGGCTTGCGTACCTGGTCGAGCCGAAATCCACCGGGGACGACCTCGCGAACCCGCGCCGCCATGTGAAATTGCGCAGCGAGCCGCTCCCGTAGGGCCTCAGCGAGGCTGGCCGCGTCCGTCGAGAGAACGTCGACGTCCAACGTCATGCGGGCGGGCTCGCAGTAGGCGTTGACCGCGTGGGCCCCGAAAATCACGCCGTCCTCTCGCGTGCCCAGGAAGGCGAGGACATCGCGAAAAATCGTCGCGAGCGGCAGAAGCTCGTGGCTCATGAACTCTCGCAGTGTGAGCGGCGCGTCTGTGAGGAGCACGCTGCACCCTAACATCCGCCCGCCGTCACGCCCGCCGTCGCGCCCGCGCCCCCCGCCTCACCCCACGTCGCGGAGCGCCACGCGCGACCACGGCGTGGCCCCCAGCCCGCGCGCCGCTTCGTACAGCGCCGTGCGCGGCCCGGGCAGGTCCACGATCTCCAGGTGCTGCGCGCCCGCCAGGTGCGCGAGCTGCCCCGCGAGGCGCACGAGCGGCCCGAGCGCTTCGACCGCGGACACGCACGCGTCGTGCGACACGCGCGCCAAGATGGCGCGCACGCCAGGCAGGAAAGGCGGCTCCAGGTTCGCGAACGTGAGCGTGCCCGAGGCGCGCGCCACGCCGCGCGCGTCCACGACCGCGAGGTCGGCCGGGTCGAGGCGCTGGCGGGGCTCCGCGCCCTCGAGGTGCTTCGCGATCGCGTCGACCACGGCGGCGTCGAGCGCGCGCGGCGGGTCGAAGCGGCAGTCGCCCGCGGCGCGCCTTCGCTCGGCGAGGTTCGCCTCGAGGAAGGTGAGCGCGAGCGCGTCGCGGGGGCGCGCCAGCCTCGCGAGCGGCGCGGGGAAGGGCAGCGCCCGGGCCGCCTCGGTGGGCAGGCGCACGGCGTAGCTCGGCGTGCGGAAGCCGAGCTTTCGATAGAACGCCATGGCCGGGTTCCCCTCGAGCACCTCGGCGGCGAGCACGGCCGGCGCCCCCACCGTGAGCTCCCCCGCGACGCCCGCGAGCCGCCCGAGGAGCGCCCTCGCCGCGCCGAGGTGGCGCGCGTCCTCGGAGACGACGAGCGACCGGACCTCGCAGGTCCACCGGACCGCGCGCGTCGAGCCGTGGCGATCGAGCCACCCCTCGACCTGCCCGACGGCCTCGCCGCGCACGCTCGCCACGAGGTGCACGTGCCGCCCCGAGACGGCGCTCGCCCCTCGCGAGCGGGCCTCCTCCGACAGGCGCGCCGCGAGCTCGTCGTACACGCGCTCCTCGCGGGTGCCAGGGTAGCTGCCCCAGCCCTCGTGCACGTCCCACAAGAGGCGCCAGAGGTCTGCGAGACGCCGGCCGTCACCCGGAGCGGGGGCGCGGACCTCCACGCGGCCGTCACCCGGGTCGCTCAGCTCGGCCACGGCGTGATGTCTCGCTCGGAGGTCGCCGTGGGCACGTCGGCCGGAAGCGTGTAGTCCACATGTTCCAGGCAGAGGCCGTGGGCGGGCGCGGTCTGGCCGAGGTCGCGGCGGTCCTTCGTGGCGAGCGCGCGCGCGAGGCTCCCCGGCGCGATGTGAGCGCGCCCCACGTCGACGAGCGAGCCGGCCACGATGCGCACCATGTTGTAGAGGAAGGCGCTGCCCTCCACCACGAGCTGCACGACGCGCGGATCGGGCGTGCGCACGAGCTCGACGCGCGTGAGCGTCCGCACGGTGTTCTCCCGGGCGTCTCCCGCGCCCCGGAAGGCCGCGAAGTCGTGGGTGCCGAGCACGGCGCCGCACTCGGCCTCGAGGACGTCGAGCCGCACCTCGTAGCCCACGCGCCAGGCCCGGTCGGCGAACGCGGGATCGCGAACTTTATCTAATAATATTGAGTACCTGTAGCGCTTCGAGCGGCTCGCGAAGCGCGGGTTGAAGCCCGGCGGCATGGCCCGCACGCGGCGCACGGCGATGTCGTCCGGCAGCTCGCGGTTCAGCGTCTGGAGCCACCCCCGCGGTGGGAGGGCGAGCTCGGCGTCGAAGGCCACGAGGTTGCCGTCGGCGTGCACGCCCGCGTCGGTGCGGCTCGCGAAGCGCAGCGAGGTCGCGGTCGGGTCGATGATCCGCAGCGCGCGCGACAGCTCGCCCTCGATGGTGGGCACGTCGCGCTGGACGGCGAAGCCCGAGTAGCGCGTGCCCCTGTAGGCCACCTCGAGCAGCACACCGCGCGGCTCGCCCGACGCAGGCGGGCTGGGCTCGGGGAGGTCGTCTGCCGCGGCGTCGGGGCCGTCGCTAGCCACCGCCGGCGTCTCCGGGGAGCGCGGGAGACGAGTCGGGGAGCTGGGCGCCGCGGTCGGGGGGGCCGAGCTGCTCGGTGGTGAGAGGGGGCGCCGCCGCGCACACACGCCCCGAGCACACGCTCGAGAGGCAGTCGTCGTCCCGCAGGCACTCGTCGCCGAGCGGCCGCCGGGTCTCGCCGCAGGCGCTCGTCAGCAGCGCGGCAAGCCAGGTCGCCGCCGCCAAGCGAGCCACGCGGCGCCCCGACCGGCTCACCTCGTCTTCAGCTGGATGGGAACGGCCACGTCCACGCAGCCGCCCTTGGGCGCCGGGTAGCCGCCCGCGCGCATCGACGCGGCGATGCACTGCGCCACGCCCGCGTTGCCGGTCGAGTTGGACGCGACGGAGGCCGAGCACGCGAGGCCGTTCGTGCCGAGGCGGAGGGCGATCGTCACGCCGCCCTTCAGGGTCGCGTCCTGCGACAGCGCCTGGTCGTAGCACTTGTGCGCGGCCTTGGCGCGGAACGCCAGCATCGTGGCCATGTCGGGGTGCTGCGTGCCCGTGCACTTCTTCACCTCGCAGCCGTTCGAGAGGTAAACGTAGTTGATCTTCTTGGCGGCGTCGGGGCCGGCGTCTTCCTCGGGGGGAGGCAGCGGGATGTCGTCGTCGGTGTTCCGCTTCGGGGGCACGAACGCCACGGCCGCGTCGGGAGGAGGGGGCGGCGTTGGCTCGGGTTGGCACTTCTTCCAGCCGATCACGGCGCCGACCGCCACGAGCATGAGCACCGCACCCGCGATGTACTTGCCGTTTCCAGAAGGGAGTCCCGCCGGTGGCGGCGTGGAAGGGGTGCTCATGATCCTCTAGTCCTCGGGGTCCTCAGGTCTTGAAACGCGACGAAGCGCGGAGAGTATACAGGCCAGACCTGGCCCGCACTCAAGTTTGCGCACTCACGGCGAAGAGCGAGAGCGCCGTGTCCCCGTAAATCCTCGTATCCTCAAGAAATAATCCGGGTGGGTCGCCCGCGGCGTCGGACGAGGCGTGCTCCAGCACCACGGTGGCGCCGGCGGCCAGCCGCGAGGCGAGCGAGGGCAGGAGCGCCTGGGTCTCCGCCAGCGCGGCGTAGGGGGGATCCAGGAAGACGAGGTCGAACGGGCCGGCGGCGCGAAGGCGCGGTGCGTCGAAGAGCGCGCGGTCGACCGTCACGCGGAGCACCGTCGACCGGTCGGCGACGCCGAGCGTCCGGACGTTCTCGTCGAGGGCGCGCAGGGCGTCACGCGCCTTCTCGACGAACACGCAGTGCGCGGCGCCGCGAGAGAGCGCCTCGAGGCCGAGCGCGCCGGTCCCCGCGTAGAGGTCGAGGGCCCGCGGCGGGGGCCCCTCGAACGCCCCGCGCGACGTGAGGATGGAGAAGAGGGCCTCCCGCACGCGGTCTTGCGTGGGGCGCGTCGCGGTGGAGCGGGGCGCCACCAAGCGTCGTGAGCGGAGGTCGCCTCCTGTGATGCGCATGGGCCGCCGTGCCTATCGGAGTTGGGCCGCGCTGAGAAGAGTCGACGGCGCCGGGAGCCGCACGGTATTCTCCCGCCAGGCATGCGAACTCGAACCCCACTCTCCGCTCTGGCGCTCTCGATCCTCGCTCTCTCGCTGGGCGCGCTTCCGAGCCGTGCGTTCGCGGCCAACCCGCCCAGCCCCCCGGCGGCGGCCCCGCCCGGCCCGGCGCCCGCGGCCGCGCAGCCTGCGGTGACGAGCCCGGCGGCCGCGCCGACCCCTGCGGGCCAGCAGACCATCGCGGTGCTCGGCATCGACTCGGACGACGCCCAAGACGAGGCCGACGCCCTGGCCGACGCCCTGAAGGAGCGCGCGCGGCAGGCGCCCGGCTGGGTGCTGCTCGAGAACAGCCCGTCGCTCGGGGCGCTCACCGTGTCCCTCAAGTGCTCGGCCAAGCCCGATCTCGGGTGCCAGCAGAAGATCGCCGAGGCCGTGAAGAGCGATCGGTACGTGTGGGGCGTCATGGCCAAGGCCGGCGGCGGCGGCCAGGTGAACGTCGAGCTCCACCTCTACCGCCGCGGCATGAAGGACTTCGTCATCCGCGAGACCTACTCGGACAAGCTGAAGAACAAAGACGACGCGCGCCTCACGGGCCTCGCCCGGCGCCTCTTCGAGGAGCTCACGGGCACCTCGGCCGCCCGTGTCATCGTGCGCGCGGGCACCGGCGGCGGCGAGGTCATCGTCGACGGCGTGCGGCGCGTCCCGGTGCAGAACGGCACGGCCACCATCGACGTCGCGAGCGGCGCGCACACGATCGAGATCGTGGTGCCGGGGGCCGCGCGCCGCACGAAGCAGCTCACCCTGCAGAGCGGCCAGGAAGAGGTGATCGAGGTCGACGTCGACGTGGCCAAGACCGAGCCGAGCAAGCCCTTCCCGACGCGCACGGTGGTCGGCGGCGGGCTCGTCGTCGTGGGCGCGACGCTCGCGGTCGTGAGCGTCGTGTCGGGCGTGCGGTGGCTCGGCCTCAAGGGCGAGGAGTCCGACCTCGCCGCGCAGCTCAAGGTCGGCCGGGACAACGCCCTCAGCGCCAACGACTACCAGAGCGGCGATCCCTGCGATTTCTCCGGCTCGCCACGCACGGTCCAGAAGAGCGGCAACGACACCAACTTCTACTGCGACAAGGACAAGTCGGCGAAGACGGCGAGCGCGATGTTCATCGGCTTCGGTGTCGGCGCGCTGGCCGCGGGCGGAATCGGGGCGTACTTGCTGCTCACGAAGCCCGCGAGCACCGAGGGACAGCCTCCGCTGCCGAAGGCGACCGGCCTCCGCGACCGCGTGAAGATGCAGCCGCTCTTCGGCACCACGAACGGCCTCATGTTGAGCGGCTCGTTCTGACCGAGCCCCTCACCGCGTCGGGGCGCGAGGGGGCTCAGTCGAGCTGCACCACGCCGTCGAAGTCTTCGGCGCGGAACGGCAGGTCGAGGCGCGGCGCGCGGGGGTGCTCGGTCCGGTAGACACGCGGGGCCTCGCTGAACCGCAGCGGGTACGTGATGTGCTGGAAGACCAGCCGCGTGGCGAGCAGCTGCGGATCGCGGATCGCGGCGAGCTCCGCCCGGATACGGCGGTCTTTGCAGAGCGCCAGCGCGTCGGACATGCCCACGAGGTCGAGGTCGGACTCGGGGATCGCCTCCGGCGCGCCGCGCTCCGCCGGCTGGAGCGGGGTGGGGGCGTTGTGGCTGCGCCACAGCGACACCTCGGAGTCGGTCGCGAACGGATCGACCGCGACGCCGTTCAGCCACACGTTGTAGTGCACGTGAGGGGTGCCGAACGGGAAGGTGAGCAGCCCGTCGAGGCCGCTGTAGCCCGAGTGGGCGACGAGCTGGCCGCGCTCGACGAGATCGCCGACCCGCACCTCCGCCCGCGCGAGGTGGTTGCTCGAGGTGAGCAGGTGCCCCCCGTGGTCGATGACGACCTTGAGGCCGCCGCGGTTGTACTCGTTGACGACGTGGGTGACCCGCCCCGGCGCGG
This sequence comes from Polyangiaceae bacterium, assembly GCA_035439005.1. Classification (GTDB taxonomy): domain Bacteria; phylum Myxococcota_A; class Polyangia; order Polyangiales; family Polyangiaceae; genus JAAFHV01. Next base: position 8,626 of record DAORJJ010000130.1, read on the forward strand.
CCGCGACGACCGGCGTGCCCGGGGGGATGGCGAAGTCGGTGCCGTTGTGGCTGTCGTACGTGTTCGAGCCCCCGCGGAAGTCGCGCACCTGCGTGACGAGCGTGGACCAGCCCTCCTCCACCGGGGTGGGGGTGTGGTTGAAGAGGTTCATCAGAGGAATTCGGCGACCGTGCAGGGTCTTGCCTCGCCAGAGCGAGAAGCCGAGCCGGGGCCGCAGCTGCTTCGTGCTGGCCAGGCCCCACTTGCTGGGCAGCACGTTCTCGTCGCCCCGGAACACGAGGAGGGCGTCGCGCAGGCTGCGGGGGATGTCGTCGAGCGCGAGGGCCTCGCGGAGGGTCAGCTTCATTGGCATGGGCCTTCGTTCGCCCCTTCGGGGCTCACTCTCAGGTTCATGGGGAGGGGTTCGCAGTCAATAGGTATGACCTATCGATAGCCTGCCCGCGGCTTCGCGCAAGGACAAAAGCGCGCGGGCCCGCCGATCGCCGCGGCCGCCCAGCGTGCTCAGCGCGTGTAGTAGGCCGACACGAAGGGAGGCGGCGCGAGCGGGCTCTTCCCGAGATCGGCCTTCAGCGCGGCGTCGTGGAGCGCCTTCGAGCGCGGCCAGACCACGTCCACGGCGGACAGCCGCGGGCCGATCACGTGGACGAGCCCGCCGGTGCGCGGATCGCGGAGCGCGACGTGGATCTCGGTGAGGCCGCCAATCCCCGCGACGCTCGCGCGCCCCGAGACCGGGTCGGCGTGCACGTGCACGGCGAGCACGCCGCCCGTGCGCAGACCCACGACCTCTTCCAGCCACTCGAGCCGCGCCGCGACGCCGGCGAGGCGCGCGGCGAGCTCGACCGTGGGGGGCTCGTCGTTCGTGGCCCGCGTCGCGGTCTGGTAGGCGGCGTCCACGAGGTCCTCGAGCTCGGTGAGCGCGAGCTCCCCGCGCGAGCCCTTGGGGAGCCCTTGCGCCGCGAGCCCGCGGGAGGCCTGCCGGAGCAGCGCGAGGAGGTGGCCGAGCGCCTCGGGGTGCGGCTCGACGTAGACGGGCGCGTCGCGGACCTCGAGCTTCGGTCGTGGTCGCGCGGCGCCGGCGGCCGCGGCCATGACCGGGGCGCGCGCGAAGGGGCGCGCGTCGTGGCGCTCGTGCGCCCAGGCGCACACGGCGACCTCCATCTTGCGTCGCCCGTAGGCGGTCGTGAAGCTCGCGGGCAGCGAGAGCTCGCCGCGCGAGGGCTCGAGGTACGTGGTGAGCACGTCGAGCAGGCTCATGTGGAGCGTCGCGTGCCGCGCGGGCGCGAGCGGCGTGGGGCGGAGGCGCTCGGTGCGCTCGCGGGCGGTGTCCCACCCCTCGAAGGCGTCGTCGCCGGTCTCGCGTCGCACCGCGCGCGCTTCGGCCGAGCCGAGCCACGCCACGATGTCGGTCGCGGTGGCGAACGCGCGGTGGCCCGACAGCGACGTCGAGCCGGCCTCACGGAGCGCGTGCCCGACGAAGGGGAACACGAGGCCCTGGAGGGCCTGGGAGTCGACCGGCCCGCTCGCGCCCAGGAAGCGCACCCCGAGCGCCGCGCGTCCCACGCCGGCGGTCGTCGGTCCCTGCGCGGTCTCGGGCACCCTCACCGCCGCCACGCCGTCGTAGACGCCCGGCTGGAAGCGCTCGAGTCCCGCGCGCCGCACGCGATCGACCCGCGCCACGTCCGCCAGTGAGGCGGGGCGGTCCATGGGCTCGCCGGCGGCCTTGGCGACGCCGAGCAGCGCCACCGGCGACGGGTCGTCCGAGGGCCCAAGCAGGAAGGTGAACACGCTCCTCAGCTTCGCGTAGTCGTCGCTGCGCTCGCGCGACGACTCGCTCGCGAGCAGCCCGCCGAGCAGCAGCGCGGCGCGCGTGTGAACACGTGCAGTCTGCACGTTGATGCGGCTCCCCTCGGTCTCGCCCCGCGACGAGAGCAGGAAGGGGGCCTGCGCGAGCCAGGTCGCGGCCTGCGCGAAGCGCAGCCGGGCGCGCGCCGCGTCGCCCTCCGCGGCCGGGCGCAGCGCGTGCGAGGGCGCGAACGTGGCGTAGTCGAGCTCGACCCCGAACATCGGGCTCTGGGAGCGCCCGGCCGACGCGTCGATGAGCTTGAGCTCGGCCTCGACGAGCGGCGCGGCGTCCGCCGGCGGCGCGGCCCCCGAGGCGAGCGCCGAGGCCACGGCCACGAAGCCGCGGGCGAGGTGGAGACCCTCGACGGCGTCGCGGCGCACGGAGCGATCCTCGACGGCGAGCGCGGCGGTGAGGCTCGCGAGCACGCGCACGAGCGCGGGCCTCAGCACCGACGCCTCGACGTCCGCCACGGCGCGATCGATGGCGGCCTGCGCGAGGAAGAGGAGCGCGTCGGCGGTGAGGAGCGCCGGCACCTTGTCCTTCTCGAGGCTCGCGTAGAGATCCGCGAGCGTGGGCCCGTCGCCGGTGTCGTCGAGGAGCGCGGGCGGCTCCACGGACACGAACCCGTTCTTGTGGAACGCGATCCGCGCCGACTCGGGCAGGGCGGCCCAGCGCGCCTGCGCGCCGAGCGCGTGCGTCACCTGGGGCGTGACCAGCGGGAGGCTGGCGACGCGCGGCACGTCGACGCGGAGCGCCGGCTCGATGGGGTCCCAGTAGGTCCACTCGGCGGGCGCGGGGCCCGGGAGCGCCTTCGCCCGAATGACGATCGGTGGGCGCGGCGCCGCCGAGGTTGGCGTCGGCAGGGTGGCCTCGTCCACGCACCCCGCCAGCGCTGTGAGCGCGACGGTCGCCGCGGTCGCCAGGGCGGCTGCGGCGGCGGTGGAGAGCGTCTGAGGGCGTCCAGGATTCACCGGTACTCGCCAATTACGGTAGCGTTCTCCGGACAACACTCCGAATTTGTTGCGAAGAACACGCGAGCGAGCCGGAGGCGAGCGGCGTGCCTGCCAAACGACCGAAGGGAGCGCGGCATCACGTGAGCGCGAGGAAGAGGCACGTGCCCAAGAAACGCCGGGCCGCAGGGCAGACCCCGAGCAGCCTCGCGTTCCCGTTGCTCCGCACCTTCCTGCTGGCGTCGGTGGCGGTGGTCTCGGCCGCGTACGGCGTCTACCGCTACTACACGGCGCCGCGCCCCTCGATGCTGGCGCCGCGCCCGGCGGCCACCGAGATCCCCATCGAGGTCGAGTAGGGGCCGCCCGCCGCGCGCGCCCGCTTCTTGTGCTACTGGCCCGCCGTGGCCAAAGAAGACACCCTCGTCATCCACGAGATTTACGCGAGCGTGCAGGGCGAGTCGACGTTCGCGGGGCTGCGCTGCACCTTCGTGCGGACCACCGGCTGCAACCTGCGCTGCTCGTGGTGCGACACCGAGCAGGCGTTCTACGGCGGCACTCGGATGCCTCGCGCGGACGTGCTCGCGCGGGCGCTCGCGCTCGACACGCCCCTCGTGGAGCTCACCGGCGGCGAGCCGCTCCTCCAGCCGGGCGTGGTGCCCCTGCTCGCCGAGCTGTGCGACGCGGGCAAGACCGTGCTCATCGAGACGAGCGGCGAGGCCGACGTGTCGCGCGTCGACCCGCGGGTGCACAAGATCATGGACGTGAAGGCCCCGGGCTCGGGCGAGTCGCACCGCAACCGCTGGTCGAACCTCGCCCACATCACGCCCCGCGACGAGCTCAAGTTCGTGCTGAAGAGCCGCGAAGACTACGAGTTCATGCGCGCCGTGATCGCGGAGCGCGGCCTCGCCGAGCGGACACCGAACCTGCTCGCGAGCACGGTGTTCGGCGCGCTCGCCCCGCGCGACCTCGTGGCGTGGGTGCTCGAGGACCGCCTGCCCGTGCGCGTGCAGCTCCAGATGCACAAGTTCGTCTGGCCTCCGGACACGCAAGGAGTCTGAGCGCGCGCGGCCAATCGTCAGGCTACTTGACGATCGCGAAGGTCTGCTGGCTCACCGCCACGAGGGCGCCCTCGGGCGTGAAGAGATCGCGCTGCTCGGCCACGAAGCCCCCGAAGCGCCCGAGCTCGCGCGCCTGGTGAAAGAGGGGCGCGGTTGGCTCGAGCTCCCCCGGCGAGGCCAGGAGCTGCAAGGAGAACGACACGGTGGCGAGCGCGCGCGGCCCGCTCTGCCGCACGAGGAACGTGGGCCAGTACACGTCGGAGAGGGCGATCACGTCGGCCACGGTCCGCCTGCGCGGGGGCGCGAGCTCGCGCACGAAGCCCTCGCAGCGCGGCTCGCCGCCCGAGAAGGGCGGCGGCCCGGTCGGGCGCAGCTCGAAGTGCTGCAGAAACCGCGGCGCCACGGGCGGGCCGATCGGCGTCACGGGCACCTCGCTCCACGCCGGGGTCGCGCGCTTCTCCAGGTCGGCCGCCGCCTCGTCGCCCCGCGCGCGCCCGAGCACCGCCGTGGCGACCGCGAGGGTCTCGCCCGCGTGGTCGAGGCGCGCCTGCCAGGTGGACGCGCCGGTCCCCCGCCGCACCGCCGCCACCCGCAGGATCGAGTCGCCCACGGGCACGGGCCCCGGGAGCTGCCCCGTGAGGGCGCGGAGCGCGCGCGCCGGATCCGGCTCGGAGGCCACGATCGCCTGCGCGAGCGCCCCGAGCACGAGGCCGCCGAACGCGCCGCGGCCCTGCTGCCAGCCGTCCTCGATCGACAGGCGGTAGCGCAAGGAGCCGTCGCCGTCGGCCTCGAGCGGGGTGAGCGTGAGCGCGCGGTGCAGCCCCGCCCGCGCGTCGTCGCGCGAGCTGCTCGGTGTGTTCTCTCCAGGTACCGCGTTTGATGATCTCGGGCCTTCGCTCACGGGACGAGGACCGCGTCGAGCGCGCCGTGCACCTTCACGCCGCCCACGTCGCCGTAGAAGCGCGCGCGGAGCTTCTTGTCGGTGGCCTCGACGACCTCGAGCTTGCCCCCGGTGAGGAGCCCCTCGGCGCGGTCGTCGCCGACCGCGAGCACGTCGACCTTCGCGGGCCCGCCCGCCGACAGATCGAGCGTGCCGGGGGTGCGGCTCGGCAGCGTCACGACGACGCGGTTGGTGCTGTCGTCGAAGTAGGCGGAGTAGGTGTTCGTCGCCGGGTCCACCTTCGAGGCGTCGAGGTCGACGCTCCTCGCCACGGCCTTGTAGCCGAAGAATTTGCCGCCGTTCGCGTACAGCACGAGGGCGCCCTCGAACGAGGGGAGCTCCGTGGGGCCGGGCGGCGGCACGGCGGCGTCCGGACGCGCGGCGTCGGCCGTGCCCGCGTCGGCCGGCGCGGGCGTCGGATCCTCGCTCGAGAAGGTGCGGAGCACGCGCCCTGCCGCATCGACGATCTCGAGCGTCACCCGCTGCGCGTCGCGCGAGAGGTGGTAGTCGATCACCGCGCCGTCGGGCGGGTTCTCGGCGCGCGGCTCGTCCGGCGGGATCGGGGTGTCGGTGTACATCGAG
>DAORJJ010000131.1:0-13886 GCA_035439005.1 Polyangiaceae bacterium
GCACCAGCCTAAACCAGCGCCTCCGGCGTGCCACCGTGCGAAAGTAGGGCTAGGTAGAGGACCCCCGGGCCGAACGTCCCCGTGCCGCTGTTCACCAGCACGCTCACGAACCGTGGGCCCGAGACCACGAGGTCGAGCTTGCCGTCCCCATCCACGTCGCCCAATGCCACCGACATGGGAATGGTCCCCGTGGGGTAGTCGACCCTCGGCGCGAACGTCCCTGTCCCGCTGTTCACCAGCACGCTCACCGTCCCGCTGACGCCATTGGCCACCACGAGGTCGGGCTTGCCGTCCCCGTTCACGTCTCCCACCGCCACCGAAATGGGAGTGCTCGCAGGGTAGTCGACCCTCGGCGCGAACGTCCCCGTCCCGCTGTTCATCAGCACGCCCACGGTGCTTGGGGTGGACGGGAATCGCTGGGCGCCATTGTCGGCCACCACGAGATCAAGCTTGCCGTCCCCGTTCACGTCTCCCCAGACCACCGAACCCCAGCCCACGTCCACCAGCGGTGGCCCCGGAAAGCCCAACACCGTGGAACACGCGAGGCAGCGGCCCGCCGCGCAGCTCGACGTGGCACGGCACGACTTCCCACACGCCCCGCAGTTGGCCTTGTCCACGCTCGTGTTCGCGCAGTACGCCGCCGCGCCCGCGGGTCTGCACTCCGTCTCCGCGCCGCAGCTCAGCGCAGCGTCCGGGCGGCCCGTGTCCTCCGTCACGGCGTCGTTTCGAGCGTCGCGTCCCGCGTCCGGGGCGCCCCCGTCCGGCGCGGGCGCCTCGGCCTCCGTCGCGACGCTCGCGTCCACGTCGCCGCCGTCCCGGGCCTCCCCGACGGGTCCCCCGGTGTCACCGCCGCACGCCCCCGCGAACGCCACGAAGAGCAGCGCGGTCACCACCAGCGCGAGCCACCGACTGACTCGAAGAAGAACGGCACATCCGACGAGCCTACGTCCGTTCGCGGCTCGCGGCACCCTACGGTTTTGCCGTTCGGTCACACCCGCGACGGCACACTACGTGGTTTCCACGAGAGCCCGGGGGAGTCGATCAGGGCCCATCCGAAGACGGCTCTTTACCCTGGCGGCGTGAGCCGGCACGTGCTCTGCTTCCAAGTTGGCCCGCGCGCATCGACCGCGGGCCGTCTGGAGGGGGTCATGAGGACGTGTTTCGCGTGGCGTGCCGGGTTCGTGCGGGTCACGATCTCCAACTACCGCGCCACAGAGGAGACGATCGATTGCGGCAGCACGCGCAGACGCTCGCGGCTCGGGCAAGATTCACGAAGCAGCAAGAGGCGCTCATGAAACAGCGTATTCGCGTGGCATGTCTGGTGGGCGTGGGCGTGGTGGTCGCGACCTTCGCGGCCTGCTCGGGGACCAAGGAGCCGAGCGCGGAGGCCGACGCGGCGACCACTCCGGCAGCGTCGGCGATCCCGAGCCCGAGCGCGTCCACGACGGCTCCTCCGACCGACGCGGGCGACTCGGGGGTGCCTCGCGATGCGGTCGCCGACTCGGAGGTGCGGGACGCCAGCGATGCGGCGGATGGCGCGGATGGGTACGACGGGGCGCCGCTGCCGGGGCCGGTGGAGACCGTGGCGGATATCCCGGGGCTCACGGACTTTGACTTCGGCGGAAGCCACCTGGTCTATCGGACTCCGGACTTCAAGCACTGCACTCTTCCGTCGTGCACGGATGAGACTCCCCTCCTCGGGCCTCCGCTACTCGTCCCACCAGCTCGCATTGAGGAGGCAGGTTGGACGGTCGGGGAGGACGAAAGGCTCCACTTCATTTACCGCTACCACGTTGGTGGCGCGATGGGAGGGCAGGACATTCTGAGCAACGGCTCGGTCCTCTTCGACAACTCGTGGGGAGCATACAGCGAGATTACGCGGACAGGTGCGTTTTCCGGCGCGAGTGTGATAGCGTACCACGGTGGAAGCGTTGGAGTGATCATTGCGGCCTGGTCCGGCCGCTGTCTATCGGCGGGTGGCTGCTCAGATTACCTCTTCAACTTCGGTGGCGGCATCCACACGGGGCGCGTGGCACGGGCGACAGGCATCTATCACACCAACATCGGCGGCGCCGTAGCCTCCTATACGCCCGCCCACAGTCCCCCGCCCGACGGAGCACCGGTCCCCGCCGCCTTCAACGGGGTGCCGGCTCCGATCCCCACGACCCGCCCCACGCTCGTCGCCGTGAGCGCCGCCGGCCCCACCGTTCCTCACCCCACCGTGGTCGTCCTCCGCGACGGCAACGTCGAGGCCTGCCCCCTCGCCGCGCCCTGTCTCGCCTGGCTGAACCTCGGCGCGCTCGGCACGATCTTGAACCTCGACGACCGACACCTCTACATCGGCACCCCCACCGGACTCTCTCGGTGCGCGCTCGCCGAGATCGGGACGGCGGGCACCTGCACGCTCGTGCCTCACGGGCCCGTGGAGGCGGTGGAGGAGCCGCTCTATCTCACGACGACCCACGCCTGGTACCGCAGCGGCACGCAGGTGCGGCGGGTGCTGAAGTAGCAGTCGCGACTGCACTCACCAGCCCTTGAGGCGCTGGACGAGCTCCGCGAGCTGCCGCCCCATCTTCTCGTGGGTCTCCACGGTCGGGTGCCAGTCCTCACCGTACGGTGCGCTCTGGAGCGGGAACGAGATGAAGTGCACGTCGGCGTCGCCAGCGCTCTTCCTTGCGTCGATCGCGGCCTGGACCGCGCCGGTGGCGGTCGTCAGCGCACGAGCACCGACAGGGTAGTTGTCCGACATGACCGGTCCGAGCGCCGCCACCAGGGGGACACCAGGGTAGTGCCCTCGCAGGGTCTTGAGAAACTCGACGTAGGCCGCCCGGAATCGCTCGCCGCTCGGCCCTGGGTCCGCTCCACCCGCCGAGGGCGAGAAATCGTTCGTGCCCAGGTTCACGATGACCACGTCGGGGGGTGACCGGCGGACGTCCCACAGCGGAGTGGCCTCGTCGGGCAGGACCCGCAGATAGAGCTCTGGCAGCGTCGGGCCAGGGGCCGCCTGGTAGTTCCTCCACAAGCCCTTCCCGGAGTACGCGACAGCGACGTATTCCGCCGACAGGAGCTGCGCGGCGACCGCCCCGTAGGTCAGGCGAGCGTTGGTGTTCTTGGTCGTGTAGTGGAAGTCGTCTGGCGTCGAGGTGCGCATCAAGTTGCCATACCCGCACGTCACCGAGTCGCCGATGACCTCGATCCTCCGGCCGGAGACCAGGACGGGCTTCAGGGTCTCGCCGCTACGGACGCGGAGACCGAGAAATTCGCCCTGCCCGACCCCGCGACTCTCGATCCGCCGCCAGATCTCGAGCGAGTGTTCGCCTGGGCTCAAGTCGCGCCCGATCGAGTAGACCTCCTTCTGACCAGTGACGAGGAGCTGCTGTGGCACGCCGTCTACGAGGGCCTCGTACCAGCTGCCCTGCTCTTCGCCTCCTTCCACGGAGTCCTTCAGCTTGACGTCGATGGCGCTCCCAGTGAAGCGCGCCTTCACGGACACGGCCGGATACGAGAAGCGTGGCGCGCCCGGGCGACAGTCGACCCGCCCCACGTAGCGAATCATCGGATGATTCGGCGGGAGGTCGACCATCCCGTCCGCGGCGGCCGCGCTCGGCAGCACGTCTCCGCTGAAGGCGCAGGCGTCGGGGTGGACGCCGAGCACCACGGGCGCCCCGCTCGCCGGTTTCGCGCGGGGCGTGGGGTCTTCGGACGGCGGGTCGCCGCCGCTGCACGCATTGAGAACGAGGAAGGCGGACCAGAGCGGGATAACACGTTTCATGTTCGGAGCTCTCCGTGAGGCGGGCCACCGGGGCTGGACGCCTCTCGTGCCTAAGAGCAACTCCGGTGCCATCCGTCGGAGCGCGCGGCGTTCACGCGCGCCACTCGCGACCCAGCCTCTCCACGCCTCCCTATCCGATGCCAGGGGCCGCGAAGGCCTTGCCACGCGAGGTACCGCGCGCGCGGCGCGCGCAGTGTTCTGCTCGGGGCGCGACCATGCATGCACCGGGCTGCACACGGTTCGGCGCGAGCGTCCGCTGTGCGCCAACAGCGGGCGATAGGGCGCCGGGCGGTGGTTCACGGTGAGTCATCGCGAGTCGGGGCGGCGCAACCTGCCGACGTGGCTGTCAGCGACGAGGCCCCGCGCCTCGTCGAGGCGTTCGCTCGGGCGGCACGAGGACCGCCGCGCCACGCCGATGCGGGTCAGGCGCCGCCCTCGGCTTGCCCCTCGGCCAGGGTCTCAGGGAGCACGACTCCATGACTCTCCAGGAGCCGAGTGCGCACGAGGAGGGTCATGCCGAGCTCGAGCTCCTCGCGGCGCGCAAACAGATCCCACGCCATGCCCCCGCTCGAACCGCCCAGGTCGGGCTCGGCGATGCCTCGCACCAACGCGAAGCGCTCGTTCGGCGCCGGGTGGCTGTCGTAGGGGGACGGCTCGCGGGACATCTCGGCCTCGATCGCCGAAGCGAGCGCGCCCTCGTCGGCCGGCGTAGCGGGGGTGTATCGATAGAGGTTCCTGAGCGGCCGAAGGCCCGCGACCACCTCGTCCAGGGTGGCTGCAGCGTGCGCGTCGAACCGCACGGTGCGGGCGACGACGTGCCGCAGCCCACGCTCCAAGGCCGCCGCGCCGTAGGTGACCGCGCTCCAGCGATCCGCGAGGACCTCCTGTAGCCGGGAGGCCCCCTGGGAGATCCGGAGGAACACCCTCTGGAACCCGAGCAAGAAGAGCCACGCCGGGTTGTACCAAGCCGCCGCCCCGCCTTGCGCGAGCCCCATGGCCATTCGGAGGAGCGAGCGCCTCACGCCGAGCGCGAGGCCGCCACCGGCCGTGTCACGGTTTCCGAAGTGACCGTACTCGTGGGCGAGGATCGCCTTCAGCGCTGTCAGGTCCATCCCGTCGAGCACGGCCGCCCCGAGGACCAAGCACCGCTCCGAGCGACCCCGGAGCTGGGACCCGAGCCCCCCTCGCTCGAAGACCGCGACGTCGGTGCCCGGAGTGAGGAACACCGCGTCGACTGGCCGCGTCCCCACCTTGTCCGCCACCTCCTGGAGAGTGGCGGCGAGGCGCGGGTGCTCGCCGAGATCGAGGCGCTCCCCCGGATCGGCGTCGCGATTGCGGACGAAGAAGCTCTTCACCATCGACCAAAGCGTCACCGCCACGACCGCCACGACGATCATGAGGAGCTTGACGGGCACGTGCCCGAGCGAGAGAGAGCCGAGCACGATCGCGGCGCCCCCCAACGCCACCACCGCCGCGACGAGCGGGAGCGACAGGTAGTAGAACGCGCAACAGCTCCAGAGCACCGCGGCGTACGTCGCCCGGAGGCGCCGCTCGCCGGGAGTCGCCGTTGGGGCCCCGTCCCGAGGAGCCCGCGCTGCGTGCGCGAGGACGCTGCGGCTCAGCCATCCGCCAGCGAGGAGGAGCATGGCGAACGCGCCCACCCACGCGGCGACCACCACGGCGACGGTGGGGCCCCAGCGCAGATGCAGCGGCCTCGCGCGGTCGAGCGCCCGATCGAGGTCGTCCGCCCGGTGGTTGGGCAGGCCGAGCTCGCGTGCCCGACGAACGGACGCGTGCGCCGCGTCGAAGTCGCCCGCCGACGCGGAGGCGATCGCGGCGAACACGTGCCCCCTCGGATCGCGCGGAGCGCGCTCGACGAAGGCTGCCGAGCAGGTCTTGAGGGCTGGAAAATCACCGGCGCGCACCGCGACCTCGCACGCCGCGAGCTCCGTCGCGGTCCCCTCGGGATCCGCCCAGCGCGCGGCCGCGATCGCGCGCTGGGCCGCCGCACGGGACCTCGCATCGCGCACGTTGCCGTCGGCGTGAAGGACGGCGAGCGCCACCCACAGAGCCCCTGCGTCGGCCTTCGGGCACTTCGGGGCGACGCGCTCGATGCACGTCTCCGCGTCGGCGAGGCGGGCGCTCGCCATCAGCACCTGACACCGCGCCACCCCCGGATACGGGTCTTCGGGATCGGCGGCCTCCGCGCGCTGCAGCGTCGCCTCGATCTCGGCCAGTTGGTCCGCCGTGAGGGCCTCGCCTTTGGGGGCGGACGCGGCGAGCATGACCGCGAGGGCCGCGAGGTTCGTCGAGCTGGGCTCCTGCGCCGCGGCCTCTCGGCACAGGCGGATGCCCTCGAACGAGCGACCCAGCGTCACGAGCGCGCCGCACCGCCGCCGCTTCGCCGCCGCGAACCCCGGCGCCCTCGCGACGACCTCGCCGTAGAGGCGAGCCGCGCGCTCGGGTTCAAATTCTTGGGCGCGGCTGGCCTCGACGAAGAGCGTCGCGGCCGTCGCGTCGGTCACCGAGAGCTCCGCCGCGAGCTGGGCGTCGAGCTCGGCCCCCGACTTCGGCGCAGCCGAGGCCAGCGCGGGGAAGAAGAGGGTCGCGGCCAGGGTGAGCAAGAGACGGAGCAAGAGATGGCGCATCGGTCGAGACTCTTGCACTTCTCGGGCCGACGCGAGCGGAGAGCGCTCGCGACGCCTTGGACGGGTCGGACCTGTGCGCGGCCTCGTGCGCACGGTTCCCGCGCACCGTGCAGCTCGCTGCACACACCGTGGCGCGACGCGAGTCCTCGCCGTTGATCGACTCGACGACGGACCTCGGTCCGTAGATCAACAGGCCGCCCGAGCCGCATGACGCCATGCCCCGCTCGCGCCCGTCACCCGGCACACATGCTGCAGAGCCGCTCGCATGCCGACTCACTCCCGCCGCTCCAGGAGCCCTCGAACGAGGCTGTTGCGGGTTCGTATCCTCAGCTTCGCGCTCCCGGCGCTCGTCGCGTGTAGCCGCTCGACCCAGGTTGAAGTAGCGCCCGCGCCGGACTCGGGCGCGGCGGTGGACGCCGGTCCCCTGACCATCGAGGGCGCGGCCAAGCGCGACCTGACGGAGCTCACGCTCGAGGAACGCAAGCAGCTCTGCGATTGGACCGCGAACGTCGGAGGTGGATACGGCAAGAGGACCTCGTGCAGCGGCGGCGTCACGGTCGCCAACGCGAGGGACCAATTCGCCTGCCTCGAGAGCTATCCGAGCGCTTGCCATTCCGTGCTCGTCAGCGAGTGGGAGGCCTGTCGCCGCAAGGAGATCGTGGACCCCTGCGCCACGCTCCTCTTCTCGTCTCCGGAGTGCCGGGGGCTTCGACTGTGCATGGGACAAACCGACGGCGGGCCACCGCGTGCGCCGCGGAGCGGGGGCTGACGTGCGCACGGGAATGCCATTCAGGTCCATCGCGTTCCTCGCGCTCGCCGCGAGCCTCGCCGGCTGCAGCGGCGACGACAGCTCGAGCGGTGCTCCCGGCATGGAGCGCGACGGAGTCGTGCGGCCGATCGCCACGGGCATCACCCTCTCGGAGGTCGCGCTCATGCAGGTCCTCAAGGTGCCACTCGCGAAGGACGGTCGACCCGCCGAGCGAGGACTCGCGCCTCTCATCGCCGGGCGCGACGCGCTCGCCCGGCTCTACGTGAAGCCAGAGCACGACTATCCACCGTCCATCACCGCACGCATCCAGCTCACGGTCGACACCCCGACCGGACAGGTCCAGGCGGAGGTCTCGGCGACCAAGACGGTCGTCCACGCCTCGACGGAGTCCGACCTCGAGTCCACCATCAACGTGCCCATCCCCGGGCGGCTCGTTCAAGCGACGAGCAAGGCCTCCGTGACGTTGCACGCCGCCGACGGCGTCGTGGGTCTGGGGGCTCCCGGCGACCCGGCGAGCGTCTCCGCGAGCGCCGCACGTTACCCGGCGAACGGGACCCTCGCCCCACTTGACGCGAAGCCGGGGGGGGAGCCGCTCCGCGTGACCCTGGTCCCGGTTCGGTATGACGCGGACGGCTCGCACCGGCTGCCGGACGTGAGCGCCGAACAGGTCGAGCGGTATCGCCAGCTGCTGTACAGGCTCTTCCCGGTCTCGGCCGTGGAGATCACAGTGCACGCGCCCTTCCCTTGGAACCGCCGAATAACCGGAGACCGAGCGGGGTTCACGCCGATCCTGGAAGCCGTTGGCGAGCTTCGGGTCGCGGAGCGGGCCGAGAAATCGGTGTTTTATCATGGTTTGTTCACGCCCACCGCGGACGCGAGAGACCTCTATGTGGGAATACCGGAGCGGGATACATTGGCCGGTCTGGCAATACAGGGTAATTCGGTCAGCGTCGGAGTAGGATATGCGGACACGAGAGAGCGGGCGGACCAGTCCGCGATCGCGGCGGCGCACGAGATCGGGCACTCGCACGGTCTATTTCACGCGCCTTGCGGGGACCCGGACGCTCCGGATCCCGAGTATCCAAGCGACGCCAGACACTCCGCCGCTTCCATTGGACAGTGGGGATACGACCAGGTGCTTGGGCGGCTCGTCGATCCCGGTGGAGCGAATCCGGCAAGGGATTTCATGTCGTATTGTTTTCCTCGCTGGATCAGCGATTATCACCTCGCGAAGCTGCTCGAGCGTTCGCGCGCGAACGCCGAGAGCAGCTCGTTCCGACGCGCGCTGCCGGGCGTGACTCGGCGGGACGTGTCGCCGGGCGCCCACGTCGCGTTCCGCGTAGGGCTCGACGGCGAGCTGACCGCGTTGCCTCACCGTGAGTCTGGCGACGTACCGCTCGAATACGCCGAGCCGCGCACGGTCTGGTGGAGGGCCGGAGACGGAGCGACGGTCGGGCGGTCGACCGCGCGCTTCTTTCCCTACGACCACGCGGCGGGGGGCGAGCTCTGGGTGCCCGAGGCGCCACGAGGGGCGGCGAGCGGCGAGCTCGAGGGAGCGGGCGTGGCCGGCGTCACCTTTCGCCCATCGGATTCTCTCGCTGCGCACTCGCCCAGATGAGGGGCGCGGCGCTGCACGCGCGCGCCTCACAGGCCCGGGGAGGCCGGCGAGGGGCCGCAGCTGCTCGCGTGCGCGGCGGGGCTGAAGTCGGGAGTCTGCAGGTCGGTTCCGCTTGACGCGGCTTCGCGGTGCCCGATGATGCCCCCAACCTCGAGATGAGCTGCCACCATGTACCGTGAGCCGGGCGCGGCAGACGCGGATCCCTGCGCGTCTTATTGCTACTTCTGCGGCCGCCCAGGGCGGGCCGATCGGCCGTGCGACGCCTGCTTCGTCGAGATGCCGGCGATCGTGTGCGGGTGCGGGGCGCGCTGCTCGCCCCTCGCCTCGGCGTGCGCGCACTGCCACGCGCCGCTGCGCGAGCCGGAGCTGCCCCCGATGCCGTGCCCCGCCTGCACCGCCGCGGGGCGTCACGCCCAGCCCCTCGTGCGGGTCTCGGCCGACGATCTCACGCTCCACGGGTGCAACGCGTGCCATGGAGTGTTCGTCTCCGCGCGCGCGTGGTGCGCGCTCATGCTCTCGCCCACGCGCGCGCTTCAGCTCCCGTCGGCGGGCCCCCCGAGCGGCGCGGGTGTCGCCCTGCTCCGCTGCCCGGCGTGCCACAAGCAGCTCGAGCGCGGGAGGTTCGCGGGGCGCTCCGCGCTCATGGATCTCTGCGATCGCCACGGCGTCTGGCTCGACGCGGGGGAGCTGCCGGCGCTCCTGCGGTTCTGCGTGGAGGGCGACCGCAGCCTCCCCGCGGCCGAGCGGGCCCCCGTGGTCCTCGGGCCTCCCGTGCCCACACCGAACATGCGCCTCCGAGGAGGTCCCGGGGGCCTCGTGACCACCGCCGGCCTCATCTTGCTCGTCATGCTCTCGTCGGTCGTCCGCGAGGGCTGCGCGCGGCGTGGAAGGGGCGCGCACGGGCAAGGCGCGACGCCGGCCGCGCAAGCGGGGCAAGCGGGACAAGCGGGACAAGCGGGGCCGAGCCCCTGAGCCGGGGACGCCACGGAGGCGTGGCGGCGCCCGCAGCGGTTCGGGTAGCCTTCGGCGCATGAGCGGCGGGGAGGCGACGGTGCGCTGGCTGGCGCTGGTTCTGGTGGGCGTCATGGGGTGTCGCTCGAGGAGCGAGGGGCCGTCGCCTGCGGCGAGCGCGGGGCCCTCGGCGTCGGCGTCGGCCCCGCTCGCGCCGCTCGCGCTCGACGAGCTGGCGTCCGCCGTGCCCGAAGCGCGCTGCACTCGCCGCGACGGCGCCAAGGTGAGCGCCGCGCTCGAGGCGTCGCTCGCGGCGCTGCCGACGCCGATCCCGGAGAGGGCGCGCAGGCGCTTCGGCTTCGACTGCGCGAACAAGCCGGCAGTGCTCGTGGCCATCGACTATGGCGACGAGACGCTCGCGAGGCGCGCGAGCCTCCACTACGCGCACCTGTTCCTGCTGCCGGCCGACCCGACCGCCGCGCTCGCGCTCCCCCAGGGCGACCTCGTGCGCCGCGGCTCCGTGGTCGCGATCGTCGCCGGAGAGGGGAGCGCGATAGGCCTCGCCCTCCGCGACGCGCGCGGCTTCGGGAACGCCGTCGTCGGCTATCCCCGTGGAGGCCGCGGGAGCGCCAGCGCGCTGCCTTTCGTCTCCAAGCCCGGCGCCTTCACCGCCGTGCGACAGGCGCGTGACTACGACTACGGGTGCGGCGACAAGCTGCCGGCCACGGCGCGCGCGTGCGCCGATCTCGAGCGCTACGAGCACCAGAAGGGCGACCGCGGGCTGCAGAAGAAGCCCGAGACCTACGTGGGCGCGTGCGTCCCGAGGCCGTGGCCCACGCCGAAGAGCGCGGCCGAGGAGGCGTGCTGGCTGCTCTGGTCGCCCTTGGGCGTCGAGATGGGGACCGTGAGCTCGCTCGGCGTAAAGCTCGAGGGCGTCTCGCTCGAGCGGCTCCGCGCGGTCGGCGCCGCGGCGCTCCCGCCGGCGAAGGTGACCGAGCTCCGCTACGCGATCCTCGAGCGCGGGCCCGGACGCGAGGTCGACTACGTCGACGGCGCCCAGCGCACGATCTCGGAGGACCGCAAGGAGAGCCTCTCGGTGCGGCTCGACGAGACCGCGCTCGTCGCGGTGCGCGCGACCAACGACCGCGCGAAGCGGCCGCTCCTCGTCGCGGGGTTCGCCCGCGCAGGCGGCCTCGGACCTTAGTAGCTCAGCCGACTCAGCGCGCGCGCTTGCCGCGCGGAGGCAGCTCGCCGCGCACCCAGCGCTGCCAGCGCGCGTGGGCCTGGCTCGCGTCGGCGGCGACGACGGGATCGGTCGCGTCCTCCAGGAAGGTGAGGACCACCAGCCCGTCACGCACCTCACGGCGCGCGCCCTCGGGCGCGGGGGCCGCGGCGAGCGCCCGCACCCGCGCGAGCTTGCCGTTGGCCTCGCTCCCGCGCGCCCAGGGGTTCAGCACGAGCGTGGTGCACGCGCCCTCGGGCCACTCGTAGTCGTCGACGGGCTCGTCGTCCTCGGAGTAGCGGAGGTTCCAGGGCCCACCCCGGGGCCGCGCGCACGCGTAGGTCACCTCGGCGCGCCCGCGGTGATCACGCGCGAGCTCGCGCACGAGCTCCACCACGTCGGCCGTCGCGCGGGCGCCCATGCGCGCGAGCGCGGGCGCCTTGCCCGTGAAGCGCACGTTCATGCCCGTGACGCCGAACCGCTCGAGCTGGATCGTCGCGTCGGGGCCGGCGAGGCGGGTCTCGCCGCGCGCGCCCGTCGTGGCGAGCGCGCTGGCCTCCGCGACGCTCGCCGTGGCGCCGCGCGGGCGGCTCACCTCGGGCCACCACGCGGTGCGCGAGATCGCCTCGACCACCCGCGCGACGCGCGCCGGCTCGCGGTACCAGCCCGGGCGATCGAAGACCTCGAGCTCGATGCGCCACCAGAGCTCGTAGTTCGCGATGTCGCCGGGCGGACGCGCCGGCCTCGCGGGCGGCTTCGGCGGCTTCGGGGGCGCGCCCTTCGGCGTGCGTGCCACGAACCGCTCGACGCGCGCCCCGAGCCACGCGTCGTACGCGCGGACCGCCGCGCGCAGGCCGTCGCGGTGCGCGCCCTCCCGAGCGCGCCACGGCCAGTAGAGCGCGCGGACCGCGCCGTGCTCGGTGATCTCGCAGCCCTTCGGCGGCTTCGCGCGGAGCAGCGCGCGGACCTCGTCGTGGCGCTCCTCGTGGTCGGGGATGCGCCCGTCGAGGACGACCGCGTACGCCGCCGGGTGCCAGCGCGTGGGGAGGTCGACGCGCGCCGCCGCGCCCTCGTCGAGCGGCGTGGCCGCGAAGGGCGCGGCGAAGCCGTGGAGCCACGCGTCGTCGCCGAAGAGCGCCGCGAGGTGCCCGAGCATCGCCCGCGGGTCGGCGTCGACGGCGTCACCCAAGCGCGCGAGGCCGGCGTCGCGCGCGCGAAACGTGAGCTCGAGGTCGACCTCGTAGACGCCGAGGTCGACCGACACCTCGCCGTCTGGGCGCGTGAACGACCAGCGCTCCTTCTGACCGTTGGCGACGTGCGACTTCACTTTGGCGGCCTCGAGGGCGCGTCGCGTCGCCGTGGCGGCGAGCACGGGCGCGCGATCGAGGCTGGCGAGCGTCTCGAGCTCCGCGGCGTACGCCGTCGCGAGGAGCCGATCGAGGACGGCGCCCACGAGGCCGCGATCGCGGTACCAGCCGCGCTTGCCCACCTCGACGTGGAGGCTCCACGCGACGCCCAGGCTCGCCTCGGGGAGCACCTCGAAGGTCGACGGCTCTCCGGCGTAGGTGACCGGGGCGGGCGCCTTCGAGGCCTTCGCGGAGGGCCGCTTCTTCGCTGCCTTCTTCCTCCGCGCGACGCGGAGCTTGCCGCCCGCGAAGGCGTACGTGGTCTCGTGCGCCTCGCCCTCGAAGCCGACGGTGACCGCGCCCTCCTTCACCGAGGGGGCCAGCGCGCGCAGCACGGCCTCGGGCCACGACTCGTCGTCCGAGGGCGCCTTGTCGACGCCATAGCGGAGGCTCGTGATGTCCCCGCTCGCGTCCTTGTCGTACCGAAAGCGCGCGCTCGCGAGCGCCTCCCCGAGGTCCGCGGCGGCCGCGACGGCCTCCGCGTCCTCGAAGACCTCCGGGCGCTCCCGGGCGAGCTTCACCAGCGCCCTCTTCGCCTGCGGGTGCTTCGCGTGAGGGAGGAGGAGCTTGTCGCATGCGAAGTCGACGAGGACGCCCATGGCCGCAGGCTACCGGCGGCGCGTGCCGGGCGTCCAGGTCCCGACCGCGGGGACGAGCGTCGACTTGGCTACAGCCCGTCCCAGAAGTCGCACTCGGCGCGGTGCAGCCCCTCGCGCACGGCGAGGGTCGTCCCGATTCCGAACGCGTTGTCCTTCGCAGGGTCGTATTTGGGCCACGCGGCGAGGCCCGCGCCGCTCGGCGCGCCGGTCGCCCCGTGGCCGCCCCAATAGACCATGAAGGCCCGCGAGATCTCCTTCTCGGCGTCGGAGGGGGTATACCCGCCCACGTCGAGCTTGCCGAACAGATAGGCCACGTCCACGCCGTGGAAAGTGCCGAACGCCTTCAGAAGGGGCGAGTTGTCGAGCGGGTGGTCGAAGTAGTAACGATACGTGGGGCTGCCCGCCGCGGTGAGGGCGCGCGCGATCGCGCGGCTCGGGCAGATGAACTTCGCCTGGCTCGTGAGGGCCACGAACGCCGCCCACGGCGACGGATAGCTCGACGAGGGATACCGCGCGAGCACCGCGGGCGCGAGGGTCGGGCCGAGGAGCGCCGTCACCGCCGCGCGGTACTCCGCGTCGGTCGCGGCGAAGCGGAGCGGCACTGTCCGAGAGGTCTCGTTGGCGTTGGCGCCGATCACGACGGGCACCTTGGCGTGCCGCCCCGAGGCGATGACGTCGAGCGGCTTCTGGTCGAGGAACGCGTTGTCGACCGTGGCGCCCCAGCCGCTGCCCTTTCCGGCGACGTTGACGGAGGTGGGATAGGCCTTCAGCAGCTCGGCGCCGGCGAGCCCGCGCATACACGCGAGCACGTCGGGCGCCGTGTCGCACTTGGCGGCGGCGACCACGGCCACGGTGCTGATCGAGCGCTTCGGCGTCGACCGCATCGTCTTCACCGGCACTG
>DAORJJ010000132.1:0-13821 GCA_035439005.1 Polyangiaceae bacterium
ACGAGGGCTTCTCGGGCGGCGAGAAGAAGCGCAACGAGATCCTGCAGATGCTGGTGCTGGAGCCGACGCTCGCGCTCCTCGACCGACTCGGTCGCGTGCAGCGACTCGAGCTGGCGCTGAATGTCGGAGCGCGCCTCGTCGCTCTCGGCGACCGCGTACGCCCGCTCGAGCGCGCGGCGCGCGGCGTCGCGCTCGCCCGTGCGGCTGAGCAGCGCCGCGGCGCCCAGCGTCCGGTCCGACTTCGCCCCGAGCTCGACCGCGCGCACGATCGCGAGCGCGCCTTCACGGCGCCACTGGTCGCGCTCCCCCTCGGTCTCGAGCCACGCCGGGCCGAGGTAGCTCACGAACTCCCCGTAGTGGAGCCAGATGGCCGGATCTCGAGGGTGCGACTCGGTCCCACGCGCCAGGTAGGCGCGCGCCGCGCGCGCGTCCCTCAGCTCGCCTTTGGGCGGGCGGTAGACGAGGAGCGTGTCTACATACTTGTAAATAGGCGGGAAATCGTCGTCGAGCGCGATGATGCCGTCCAGGAAGCGGACGAGATCTTCGTGCTGGAGGGTGCGCTTCTCGCTCCAATGGCGGCCGTACTCGACGAGCAGCTTCGCCCACAGCAAGTCGCACAACGCCGAGCGGTAGCCGAGCGACATCGCCTTGAGCTCGCGCGGCGGGGGCAGGAGGAAGATGTCGGCCTTCGAGCGGGCGAGGGTCGCGTCCCGCGCGAGCGCCGGCTGGAAGCCGACGATGCCCGCGAGCGACGCCGCGGCGGTGAGCGCGGCGACGAGGCCGGCTCGGCCGGAGCTCACTCGACCTCCGACAGCACGGTGAGGCCAGGCTCGACGGTGACGGCGCGGCCGTCGGTTCGGCCCCGGAGCTCGAACGTGCTGAGGTTGCCGTCGCCGTCGAGATCGCCGTGCGCGTGCGCCATGAACTCCGCCTCGTGGCGATCGTACGCGAAGGAGAACGCGTGCGGCGCGCCGTTCGCGACGGGTTCGAACCCGAGCGCCTTCCACGTGGGGTGATCCCACGTGCCCGGCGCCTCGATCATCAGCACGCCTCGAGGCACCTGCGCGGGCGTGAGCGGCGCGGGCCCGGGCAGCTCCCCCGCGTGCGCCTCGCCAAACGCGACCGAGGCCTTGCCGATGCGGGCGAGACCAGAGACGGGCTCGGCGAGCCGCGAGGCGTGGAAGTCGCGGAGGAAGGCGGGCACCGCGGACGCGAGGACCGACCCGATCACCGCGAAGCCCACCGCGATCTGCATCATCGTGGCCCCGCGCCGAGCGGCGCGGCGGCACGTGACGCGGCCTCGCCGCCCCGCGAGCCGGCTCATTCCTCGGCGTCCTCCGTGACCAGGTTCCCGACCAGCGCGTGCGCGTCAGCGCCCGGCGTGATCGGGACGTAGAACAGGGAGCGCGTGCCGTTGCCGTTCAGGTCGCCCCGCGCGATCCCCCTCGCCTGCGCCTGAAACCCCGTGCCCTCCGAGGTGAAGCTGTACGCGTAGTACTGGGGTTGCGCGACGCTGAAGCCGAGCTCCTTCCAAGGCGAGCCGGCCCAGTCCGCCGACGAGGACTGGTAGCGCTTGCCGCGCACGTCGAGCGGATCGGCCGGGACGCTCTCCTTCGACGAGGCCGGGAAGCGCCTCATCGCGCGTTTCGCCGCGACCGTGGCGCCGACTGGCTGCCCCGAGTCGGAGGTGTCGTAGTACTCCGCCGCGCCCTTCCCGAGCGCCGCCACCTCGCTCACCGCCTCGGTCGTCTTCGTGTGGCTGATGTAGCGCGCGGTCGCGTACATGCCCACGGCGCTCACGCTCGCGGCGACCACGATGAGGTTCATCACGTCGACGAGCGTGACGCCTCGGGCGGAGCGCCACGTCCGCCGCGCGTTCCGACGCGGGGGGTGCGCCCTGCGACCGTCGTGTTGGGAGCGAGTCGTCACCGTAGCGCGCAACAATATCCTACTTGCGCCCGGTTTCGCACCCGGGTCTTATCCCGCCGTGCGCTTTCGTCTGACCCGCGTCGCCCCGCTGCTCTTCTTCTCCGGCGCCTGCGCGCTGGTCTACCAGGTCGCGTGGCTGCGCGAGCTGCGCCTCATCTTCGGCGCCTCCACGGCGGCCTCCGCGGCGGTCCTCGGCGTGTTCATGGGCGGGCTCGGCCTCGGCGGGATCGTCATCGGCAAGCGCGCCGACCGCGCGAAGAACCCGCTCGAGCTCTACGCCAACCTCGAGCTCCTCGTGGCGCTCTCGGCGGCGCTCACCCCGCTGCTCGTCTGGCTCGCGCGCACGAGCTACCTCGCGCTCGGCGGCCAGTCGACGCTGGGCATCGTCGGGGCGACGGTCGCGCGCCTCGTGCTCGGGGCGCTCGTCCTCATCGTGCCCACGACGCTGATGGGCGGCACGATGCCCGCGGCGGCGCGCGCCGTCTCGAGCGAAGACGATCCCGGTCGCCGCGCGGTGTCGGCGCTCTACGGAGTGAACACCCTCGGCGCCGTCGTCGGGGCGCTCGCCGCCAACTTCGTGATGCTCGAGGTCTTCGGGACGCGGCTCACGTTGTGGATGATTTGCCTCCTGAACCTGCTCGTCGGCCTCGTCGGGCGCATGCTCTCGCGCTCGCCGGTGGCGGAGGCCCGCTCGCAGGGCGCGCCGAAGGAGCCGGCGCCCACGCCTGCGGCCTCCGAAGACCCGAAGCCCGCCTCCGACGAGCCCGACGGCCCGAAGCCCGCCTCCGACGAGCTCGAAGACCCGAAGCCGACCTCCGACGAGCCGGAAGCCCTGAAGCCCGTCTCCGCCGAGCCGGAAGCCCTGAAGCCGACCTCCGACGAGCCCGAGGACCCGAAGCCGACCTCCGCCGGGCCCAAGGCAGGAGCCGGGGCCGGGGCCGCCCCTGGCGGCTCGGAGGTGCTTCCCCCGAGCCTCTCGTGGTTCCCGTCCGCGGCAGCGGCGGTGGTCGGCTTCGCGTTCCTCCTGATGGAGCTCGTGTGGTACCGCATGCTCGCCCCGCTGCTCGGCGGGTCGTCGTACACGTTCGGGCTCATCCTCGCCGTGGCGCTGTTCGGCATCGGCGTGGGGGGCGCTCTCTACTCCTTTGGGAAGGCGGTCCCGACCCTCCGCGGCTTCGCCCTCACCTGCGGTCTCGAGGCGCTCTTCATCGCGTTGCCCCTCGCGGCCGGCGACCGAGTCGCGCTCTTCGCGTTGGCCATTCGCCCCCTGCGGATCCTCGGCTTCGGGGGCAGCGTCCTCTCGTGGGCCATCGTGTGCTCGCTCGTGATTTTCCCTGCCGCGGTCGTCTCGGGGGCCCAGTTCCCGCTGATCATCGGCCTCTTCGGGAAGGGCGGAAAGGACATCGGCCGACAGATCGGCGTCGCGTACCTCGCGAACACGCTCGGGGCCATCGCCGGCTCGCTGTCGGGCGGCTTCGGCCTGCTCCCGGTGCTGAGCGCCCCGGGCTGCTGGAAGCTCGTCATCGCGATGCTCGCGGCGTCCGGCTTGGTCGCCTTGTTCCTCTCGGCGCGCTTCGAGACGGGCAAGAAGGGGCTCGTGTACGCCGGCGGCCTCGCGAGCGTGGGCCTCGCCTTCGCGAGCTTCGCGGCCGAGGGCCCGACGGTCGCCTGGCGCCACACCCCGATCGGCGCAGGACGCGCCGACGCGCTCCTCGCGACGCCGACGCCGAACGCGATCGAGGCGTGGCGCCGTGAGATCCGCCTCAGCGTGCTCTGGGACGCCGACGGGCGCGAGAGCGCGGTCGCCTTGAACGCGGCGTCCGGCTACACGTTCGTCGTCAACGGCAAGGCCGACGGAAACATCTTCGCCGACGCGCCCACGCAGGTGATGAGCGGCCTCCTCGGGGCGCTCATCCACCCGAACCCCAAGCGGGCCATGGTGATCGGCCTCGGCACCGGCAGCACGTCCGGGTGGCTCGGCAGCATTCCGTCGATGGAGCGCGTGGACGTCTCGGAGCTCGAGCCCGCCATCCTCCGCGTGGCGCGCGACTGCGGGCCGATGAACCACAACGTCCTCGACAACCCCAAGGTGCACGTCTCGCTCGGCGACGCGCGGGAGTTCTTGCTCACCACGCGCGAGCGCTACGACGTCGTGTTCTCCGAGCCGTCGAACCCCTACCGCGCCGGCATCTCCAGCCTGTACACGCAAGACTACTACCGGGCGGTGCAGGACCGGCTGGCCGACGACGGCGTCTTCGTGCAGTGGATGCAGTCGTACGAGGTCGAGGCCGAGGCCTTCCACACCGTCGTCGCCACGCTGCGCAGCGTCTTCGGCAACGTGACCGTGTGGGAGAGCATGCCCGGCGACTTCCTCATGGTCGCTCGACGCGTGGATCCGGGCCCGCTCGACACGGTGGCGATCGGCAAGCGCCTCCAGGAGGAGCCGTACCTCACGGCCAGCCGGTACGTGTGGGGCGGCTCGTCGGTCGAGGTCTTCCTCTCGCACTTCATCGCGCGCGACGAGCTCGCCAAGCAGCTTCTCCAGCAGTCGCGCATCAACCGCGACGATCAGAACATCCTCGAGTTCTCGTACGCGCGCTCCGTCGGCGCGAGCACCTCGCTCTCCGTGGACGCCTCCCGGCTCTCTCAGAACCTCGACTGGTACCGGCCCCGCGTCCTCGGCCCCGTCGACTGGACGCGCGTCGACGACGCGTGGATTCTGTACCGGCTCTCGCGGGACGAGCCTGCCCCTCCATGGCGTGTGCCGCACCCTTCTCCCGAGAACGCCGCCCTTCACCGGTTCTATCACACCGTGCTCACCGCGCCGAGCGCCGACGTCATCCGCGCGTGGAGCGGGGCCGCCGTGGCCCAGCCGACGTACCTCGAACGCTTGCTCGTCGCGCGGGCCGCTGCCAGGAGCGCCGCGATCGACCCGGCTGCTTTCGACGTACTCGTGAAGGACCTCGAGCCCGCGACAGCCGCGGGCCTGCGCGGCATCAGCGCCTTGAAGCACAACAACCCGGAACGCGCCGCCGACGAGCTCGTGCGCGGCTTTGCGATCGCCCACACCTCGCCGTGGCTGACGCCGTCGGTGCTTGAGCGCATGCTGCAGCTCGCCGTCGAGTTGGCGACGACGCGCGTCGATCTGGCCGAGAGACTCTACGCCGCGGTAAGGACCCCGTTCCTCCTGTCGCCCTTGGAGCGCGAGCGCTGCACCGCCTCTCTGCGACTCGCGATGCTCCTCAAGAGCGACGCGTGCGCCGAGGTGTTCGACTCCATGAGCGGGCCGACTCCATGGCAAGAGGAGTACCTCTTGGCGAAGCGCGACTGCTTCAAGCGGACCCGCCCCATGAAGCTCGCCGCGGCGGAGGCGGAGTACGCCCGCTTCCAAGCACAGGCGCCTACCCCCCTCGGAGGGCGGTGACGGACCTCGCGAGCGAATCAGGCTAATTTGTCTGCGCCCCCGCCGCCCCTCGGACCTCGCGGAGGTGCGCAATGGCACAAGATCCCGGCGACGGATGAACGTCCCGCACTCTTTTGACCGCCGGCTCCCGATGGAGGGTACAGAATCGGCCCGTGCACCGAGCCGGGCGACAGCCGATGACCGCGCGCGCCGTCGTTGGCCTGGCGATGGTGTGTACCCTCTTCGTGCTCGTCTACGCGCGTGCCACCACGCACGGATACGTCTGGGACGACATCCCCACGATCGAGCGCAACCCTGCGCTCGACGGCCCCCTCTTCGAGGGTCTCCGGGCGACCCAGCATAGCCACCTCGACCCCACGGTCACGCATCTGCCAGGGCAGCAGCCCGCCCACGAGAGCTACCGCCCGCTGCTCTTCCTGACGTTCGCGGCGGAGGTTGCGCTCTTCGGGCGCTCGCCTCACGTCATGCACGCCACCAACCTCGCGCTCGGGCTCGCGGCGGTGGTGCTGGCGTTCGATGTCGCGCGACGCCTGCTCCGCTCGCGATCGGCGGGCCTGTTCGTGGCCGCCGTCTTCGCTGTCCACCCGCTTCAGGTGGAGCCCGTCTGCTATGTGTCGGCCCGCGCCGATGTCCTCGCCGGGCTCCTCGCGCTGACGAGCCTGACCCTCGTCCTCCGCGGACGGGGCGCCCTCGCAGCGCTCGCGTTTCTCGCCTCGCTCTTCACCAAGGAGGCCGCGATCGGCCTCCCCATCGTGGTGCTCGCGGGGGCGTGGCTGCTCCCGCGGCGCACGCGCCTCAGCGCGAGCGCGTGGTTGGTCGGCGTGCTTCCCGTATACGCGATGGCGCGCGCGGCCCTCGTGGCGGACGGGCCGAGCTCGCTCGCCAATGGGCGCCCCATCGTGGACGCACTCCTCGAGATCCCCGGCGTGTTCGCGCAATACGCCTCGCTCTTCGTCTTGCCCCGACACTTGTCGACGGTTCGGCCTCTCGCTCACTGGACGCTCGCGGGGTTTCTCGTTGTGGGAGCCGCAGGCCTCGGCTCCGTCGTCCTCCACCGCCGAGGGGCGCTGCGTGGCGGCCTCGCCGGGGCGGCGTTCGGGTTGCTCTTCAGCGCGGTGACTCTCGCTCCGGCGACCGTCGTGGCGCTCATGATGGGCGTCGCAGCGGATCGATACGCCTACCTCCCCGTCTTCGGCTTCGCATTGACGACAGCGGCGCTGGGACTTCATCTCGCGCGGGGGCGCGAACGAAATCGTCTGGTCAAGCTGGGGAAGGCGCTCGCGATCGCGGCACCGCTCGCGCTGGCGTGGGTGTCCACGAAGCAAGTCGTCACGTGGGCGACTCCGGGCACACTCTATGCGAACGCGGTCGCCGTCGAGCCCTCGAG
The DNA here is from genome assembly GCA_035439005.1 of Polyangiaceae bacterium. Lineage (GTDB taxonomy): Bacteria > Myxococcota_A > Polyangia > Polyangiales > Polyangiaceae > JAAFHV01. Next base: position 6,741 of record DAORJJ010000132.1, read on the forward strand.
CGCGATGGCCCACTACGGCCTCGGTCTCGTCCACGCGACCGCGGGAAGGTGGGCGGCCGCGATGCCGGAGTTCCGCCTGGCTACGCAGCTCGATCCCACGAACTCTCGAGCCCGCAACAACCTCGCCGTCGCGTATCTCCATCTGGGCATGCTCGACCTCGCCGAGAGCACGCTGCGGGAGACGCTCGCGCGGGAGGGCAGCTACAATTTTCGGGCCTGGTACAATCTGGCGGAGGTCCACCGCGCTCGCGGACAGGAGCCGGAATCGTGCGATGCCCTGCGGCACGCTCTCGCCATCAATCCAGGATACGCCCGCGCTGCGGCCGACCTCCGCCAGTGCCGCGCCTCCAAGAGCCGATGAACCCAACACTCTCGATCGTCTTGCCCGCGTACCGCGGGGCCGAGCTGCTCGCCCGCCACGTACCGACGCTCCTCGGCTATCTCGAGCGCCTTGGTGTCTCGCACGAGATCGTCGTCTCGGACGACGGAACGCCCGACCAAGGGGCGACCGAGCGCATCGCGCGGGACCTCAGCTGCCGTTACGTGCGCAACCCGAAGAACCTCGGCAAGGGGGCCGCGGTGAGGCGCGGCATGCTGGCCGCGAGGGGCACGTTTCGCATGTTCACCGACTGCGACGTCCCGTACGAGCTCACGACGATCGAGCGCTTCCTCCACTACCTGGACACGAAGGAATACCACTTCGTCACCGGCGATCGGACCCTCGACGAGTCTGCATACTACACCGAGATCCCGCTGCTGCGTACCCTGGGCAGTCACGTCTACTCCTTCGTGGTCGGGCGCTTCGTGGCGGGCGGCTGGTTCGACACGCAGTGTGGCATGAAGGGCTTTCGCGCCGCGGTCGCTGAGGACCTCTTTCGCGTCGGCCGTGTCGCGGGCTTCGCGTTCGACGTGGAGCTCTTCTACGTGGCGCTCAAGCGCAACTACGACATCAAGCGCCTACCCGTCCGCCTCCGCGTCCAGGAGGGGTCGAGCGTGCGAATCCTCCGCGACGGAGCCGCGATGACCCGAGACCTCGCCGTCATCCGTTGGCACCAGCTCGCCGGTCACTACAAGCCCGTGTCGCCGGTCACCCTCGGCATCGACAGCTCGCCCCGCCCCGAGTCGGCCGAGCGGCGGAAGGGCGCGCGCCCGTGAGTCGCCGCACCGGCGACGCGATCGCGATACCCGGCGATTACCAGCACCGAGCTCTGCTCGAGGGCTCCCCGGTTCAGCGGTTCTGGCACCTCGGCAAGCTCATGGCGGCGGAGCGCGCGCTCGGTCCACTCCACGGGGACGTGCTCCTCGACGTCGGGTGCGGCTCCGGTGTGCTCTGCGGACGCCTAGCGCGGACGCCGGGCGTGCGCGTCATCGGAGTGGACGCGAACGCGGACGCGATCGCCTTCGCCACGCGCACCTACGGGGCCGAGAACGTCGAGTTTCGCCTCGGCCTCGCGGACGAGCTCGACCTGCGCGGCCTCGGTATACGAAAGATCGCGTTCCTCGAGGTCCTTGAGCATTTGCCCCCGGCACAAGCGCGCGAGGCGCTGCGCGGCTTCGGAGATCTTTTGCCGATCGGCGGACGGATCGTGCTCACCACTCCCAACGCGCGGAGCGCGTGGCCCGTCGTGGAGTGGGCGATGGACCGACTGCGCCTCGCACCCGCGTTGGCGGGCGAACAACACGTGAGCTCGTGGACACCGGACGCCGTTGCGGCGCTCGCGCGAAGCGCGGGGTTCGACGTGGCAACGCTCGGCACCGTGCACCTCTGCGCACCCTGGGCCGCCGCGCTCAGCGGTCGGCTCGCCCACCGTCTCCACGAGCTCGAGCAGCGCTCCAGCATCGGCTACGGGGCGCTCGTGCTCGCCAGTCTCGTGAAGACATGAGCATGAGCATGGCCCTCCGCCGCCGGTGACGGATTCCGTCACCCGTCGATCTCGCAATGGAAAGCGCGCGGCGCGCCGCCCCTCCTCGGCCGCGATCGGCGCGTCCCGACCCTGTCGGCCCCCCAAACCACCCGCCGGCGGCGCCCAGGCGGCGACAATTCTCGTCACTCGGACCCGACGAGGTCCCCGAAAGCGTCACTGCGCAAACGCCCAAGGGGGCAAGCTCTCGTGAGTAGCCGCGAAAGGCGCATGGCACACCCTTTGCTTCTGCTGGACCGTACCCCCACGAGGAGCCCAATGAAGACCTTCCTGAGAGCACGCCGCGCCGCCGGCTTCACCCTGATCGAGCTGATGATCGTCGTCGCGATCGTCGCCATCCTTGCCCTCCTCGCCATCTTCGGCGTCAGCAAGTTCCTTGCGACCGCGAAGACCGCGGAGGCGACGAACACGATCGGCCAAATCAACAAGCTTGCCATTCAGGCGTACGACCGTGAATCCGGCAACGCCGAGCTCATTATTGCAGGCGGGCAGAGCGCCACCACCGCGCACTCGTTGTGCGGCAACTCAGTCTTCGTTCCGGACGTCGCCACCAAGATCCAGAACCGCAAGTACACGCCGAACCCGGTCGGCGACTACCAGAAGGTCGTTGCCAACTCGAACGACAACCGGAACGGTTGGGCCTGCCTCAAGCACGAGATGACCGAGCCCCAGTACTACCGCTACGCGTACACGGGCACGGTCGGCAACCCGGCGGTGGTGACGCCGCGATTGGGAACCCCGGCGAACATGCCGGTCGGTCCGCACTGGCTCGCCGAGGCCGAGGGTGACCTCGACGGCGACGGAACCTTCGGGCGCTTCGTCACCGGCGGCGCCATCTCCGCGGCCAAGACAGCGATCGCCTTCACGCAGATCGTCGTGGAGAACCCCGAGGAGTAGAGCCCCGCTCCACTCCTCGCCACGCGCGACGCGAGAGGCTCCCCGACACCGGGGGCCTCTCGTTTTTTTTGTCGTCTCGGGCGACCGCCGGCCGGGCGAGCGGGTCGTGTGTCGCGTCCCTCGTACCTTCGGAGACCTCCGGCTCGGGTCCGTCCCCCGCCCGGAGGGCGAGCACGGCCACCCCTCGTGCCGACACCGGGGGCGGCCTCGCGTGCGAGCGCCGATTCACCCCCATTGTGCGCGCGTGCCCACGCGACAATTCCCGTCCTTAGCGGGCGGACAGCCGACAAATAGCGTCAGCGACTGGGGCCTTACACTGGCGTAAGGCATGGATAGTTCTAAACTTTGATTTATGGAACGCCTCTTGCTATGAGGGCTCACAACCCCCGTGACGGAGCGCCATGAAGACTTCCCTCCGGAGCCGTCGACGCGGCGGTTTCACCCTCATCGAGCTGATGATCGTCGTGGCGATCGTCGCCATCCTCGCCCTGCTCGCCATCTTCGGCGTGAGCAAGTTCCTCGCGACCGCGAAGACGGCGGAGGCCACGAACACCATCGGGCAGATCAACAAGCTGGCGATCCAGGCGTACGACCGCGAGTCGGGCACCGCCCAGCTGCGCGTCGCCGGCGGGATAAGCGCCACGCCCTCGCACTCGCTGTGCGGAAGCTCCAACCCGGTCCCTGGCGGCCCCGCCAGCATCCAGAACCGCAAGTACACCCCCAGCCCCAACGGCGACTACCAGAAGCTCGTCATCGGCACGAACGACAACCAGAAGGGCTGGCGGTGCCTGCGCCACGAGATGACCGAGCCGCAGTACTACCGCTACGCGTACACGGGCACCTTCGGCAACCCGGCGGTTGTCGCGCCCCAGCTGGGCGTCCCCGCCAACATGCCGGCCGGCCCGCACTGGCTGGCCGAGGCCCAGGGCGACCTCGACGGCGACGGCACCTTCGGGCGCTTCGTCACCGGCGGCGCCAGCTACTCCTCGGGGTTCTCGACGACGATCTGCGTGAAGGCGACGGCGGTCTTGGCGGCCGAGATGGACGCGAGCGCGCGGCGCGCAGGAGGGCTCCCGGCGTTTGGGGGTCCTCTTTTGTTTGGCGGGGCGACGGTCATGGTTTTCTCACCGGTGGCCCAATTGGCCCTGCCACGACGCGAAACGCGCGATACACTCGAGAGGGGAAGCGCGGTTTTGGCCCGCACAGCGAGGAACGAATGACGAATCGACAGCGAGCTTCGAGCGGCGGTTTCACCCTGGTCGAGCTGATGATCGTGGTGGCGATCGTCGCCGTCCTCGCGCTGCTCGGGATGGTCGGCTACCAGCAAATCATGAACTCGTCGCACGCGGCGGAGGCGCGCCACATGCTCGGCGCCATCCGGCTCGCGCAGGAGGGCCGCAAGGCCGAGACGGGCTCGTACGCGAACGTGTCTCCGGGCTATGCGCCGCTCTGCCCGGCGGGCGCCGGCGGCGCCGTGAAGGTCGGCTGGAACCAGGCGTGTGGCCAGTGGTCGCAGCTCCCCGTCAAGTCCGACGGCCCGGTCCGCTACGCGTACGCCACCATCGCGGGCCGCAGCGGCATCGCCGTGACCGCCGTCCCCGGCCAGGGCGCGGACTTCCCGCAGCTCGTGTGGCCGCCGGCCCCGGCAGCCGACTGGTTCGTGGCCTACGCTCAGCTCAACGAGGACGGCGACGCGGTCTTCTCGCGCGGCGTCGCGAGCTCGTTCACCAACGAGATCTTCGTGGTCAACGAAGGCGAGTGACAGCGCGGATCGCCGATCCACTCCTCACCGCGCTCAGCGCACCTCGATCGTGCGCAGGCTCAGCATGCCGTGGCTCTTCGTGCCGGGCAGCTTGCCGAACACGCTGATCTCGTAGAGCCCTGGGCGCCCCTGGTCGTCGAGCGGCACGTCGACGCGAAAGGTCGCGCCGCTCACCTCGACCGGGATGGGCGTCACGAAGCCGCGCGGCCAGTACACCTGGAACGGCGTGGGCACCGGGTACACACGGCGCTTGTTCGCCTCGGCGGGGCTCTGGGGGCGAGGCGCCTCGACCCGCGCGATGCCCACGCCACCGAACACGGCCGGCGCGGTGATCGTGCCCTCTACGTGCACGGTCTGCCCGAGCCGCGCCGAGGTCGGGAGCGGCGCGTAGGTGCCGTAGCCGTCGACGAGCTCCTGCGTGAAGCAGGGCGTGCCGATCTCGGTCGCGGTCGTGATGGGCAGCGCGATGCCGATGCCCACGCGCGTGTGGTGAGGCTTGAGGATGTTGCGACGGTGTCCGTCGTTCGGCGGCGCTTCGTCGAAGAAGAGGTGCTCGGCGTGGGCGATCGCGGCCTCGGCGACGAGCGGCTCGGTCTCGAGCTGCCGCGGCTTCAGGTCGTCGACGCACGACGCGTTCTCGAGGACCATGTCGACGCCGCCGGCCTCGGTGTGGCGCTGCTCGGGGTTCGAGCCGTCGGTGCCCCAGTGGCCGAGGAAGCTGTGGCGCGCCATGTCCTCGGCGTGGCGCTGGCCCGCGCGCTGCGCCGCCCCCTCGTCGAGGGTGAGCGGGGAGAGCCCTTGGCTCGCTCGATCGCGGTTCAGCAGCGCGAGCATCCGGCGACGCGCGTCCGCGAGCCGGAGCTTGCCGGGAGGCACGGGGCGCGAGGCGCCGGGCGCGTTGACCGTGGAGGCCGGAGAGAGCGGCGACGGCGGCGCGGCGACGGAGGCGGTCGGCGTGGGAGGCCTCGTCGTGGCGCCCGAGCCGGCGGCGCCCGGCGGCGCCACCGTGGGCGCGCAGGCGGACGCGACGGCGAGCGCGGCGACAGCGAGGCAACGAAACACGCGACGACCCATCTCTCTCGAATAGACTCATCCGGCATGGAAATCACCTCGTCGACGCGCGGCGGCTCGAGCGACCTCGCCAGCCTCTCGCTCGCCTCTCTCTGCGGGCAGCTCTTGGTCGTCGGCTACCAAGGCGCGCTCCCGTCTCCGTCGCTGCTCGCGGCGCTCGAGGCCGGCGAGTGCGGCGGGTTCATCGTCTTCAAGCGAAACCTGGCCCTCGAGGCCGAGGGGCGCGCGCGGGTCGAGGCCCTGGCCGGCGCGCTCGCCGAGCTCGCGCGACGCGCCCCCGCGGGGCTGCCCCCGCTCCTCGCGGTCGACCAAGAGGGCGGCCGCGTCGCACGCCTCGGTCCGCCCGTGCTCTCTCTGCCGCCGATGCGCGCGCTCGCCGCCGTCGACGGCGACGGCGAGGATCTCGCGCGGCGCGCGGGCCGAGCGCTCGGCGAGGAGCTCCAAGCCATTGGTTTCACTATGGATTTCGCGCCCATTTTGGACGTCGACTCCAACCCGGACAACCCGATCATCGGCGACCGCGCCTTCGGCCGAGAGCCCGCGGCGGCGGCGACGCTCGCGCTCGCGTTCGGGGAGGGGCTCCGCGAGGGCGGGCTGCTCGCGTGCGGCAAGCACTTCCCCGGGCACGGCGACACCCTCACCGACTCCCACCTCGAGCTGCCGGTCGTGTCGAGGTCGCGCGACGAGCTCGAGGCGACCGAGCTGCCGCCCTTTCGGCGCGCCGCCCGCGCGCCGCTCGCCGTCCCCGCCCTCATGACGGCGCACGTGCTCTACCCCGCGCTCGACGGCGTCCCCGCGACGCTCTCGCGCGCGATCGCGACCGACCTGCTCCGCGGCGACCTCGGCTTCGAGGGCGTGCTCATCTCCGACGACCTCGAGATGAAGGCGCTTCATGACCCCGTCGAGCGCACCGCCGTGGGCGCCGTGCGCGCGGGCTGCGATCTCTTGCTCGTGTGCTCGGACGAGGCGCTCTACGCGCGCGCGAAGAGCGCCCTCGTGGCGGAGGCGGCCGCCGACCCCGCGTTCCGCGCGCGCTGCGAAGAGGCGCTCGCGCGTGGGCTCGCGATGCGTCGCGCGTGCCCGCCTCGTGTCGCGTCGGCCGAAGCGCGCACGGCGCTGTTCGAGCGCCACGGCGCGCTGCGCGTCGAGCTCGCGCGGCGCCTGGGAGGCGCGAAATGAGCGCGCCGGCGCCGCTCGAGCCCCGCGCCTACCGCGCGCGCCGCCTCGTCACCTGCGACCCCGCGCGCGCCACCGCCGACGATCCCCTCGGGGCGATCGACGACGGCGGCTTCGTCGTCGACGAGCGCGGGCGCTTCGCGTTCGTCGGCGCGGCCGCCGACCTCCCGCCCGGCGCCTGCACCGAGCTCGACGGGGTCGTCACGCCGGGGCTCATCGACACGCACTCCCATCTCGGGGTCTATCCGGCGCC
>DAORJJ010000133.1:0-13802 GCA_035439005.1 Polyangiaceae bacterium
CCCGCCGCCGCCCCCGCCTGCCTGCCCGGAGCACGCGCCGGTGGCGCAGCCCGACCTCCCGCCGAAGCCGCCCGCGGCGCCGCCGCCCCCGACGCTCACGAAGGCCCAAGGCGGGCCGCGAGGCACCCGCCCGTGCGAGTTCCACGAGAGCGTCGACAGCTACCCGCGCTCCTGCGCCGTCAAGGTGGAGAGCGACGGCACGCTCACCGTCACCGCGAAGGGCACCGCGCTGAACCCGAACAACGGCTTCTCGTTCCGCATGGGCGGTGGCCCCACGTCGTTCGACGCCGTGGGCAACCTCGACGCCTTCGGCGTCTGCAAGGGCCCGTTCGTCGCCACCGTCGCCACGGTGCTCGAGGGCAAGAGCAAGACGTACGAGCTGCGGTTCCGCGATCACTGCAAGATCGTGATCCGCTAACGATCGCGTCGCGCGCGCCTCGAGGCGGCGGTGGCCCGCGCTAGTTGCAGTTGACCTTGTCGATCATCACGGAGCACTTGCAGTCGCGCTCCTTCACCATCTTGCCGCCCTTGCAGACGAGGCGCGATTTCTTGTCGGGCGTGCAGGCGTAGCCTCCGTCGTTGCCTTCGCAGGGATCGCCCAGGTCGGCGATCGTCTGCATGCACTCGAGCTTCGTGCCGAGCTGCCGGCAGCCGTGCATGCCCTTGCAGGTCTGCGCGAGGGTCATCTTGCCGCCCTTGCACACGAGCAGGTTCTTCTTGTCGGGCGTGCACGACGCGTTCCCCTCGTTCTCCTTCGTGCACGCGTCGCCAGCGGACGCGGCGCCGAGATCGCACTTGGCGCCGTTCACGTTGGCGACGCACCCGAGCACGCCGCCGCACTTGTTCAAGAGCTTCCAGTGCGCGTTCTCGCACTTGATCATCGCCTTGCGATCGCCCGAGCACTGCGGCTCGCCCTCGTTCATGCAGGGCTCGCCGACGGCGTACTTCGTGTGCGTGCAGCTGCCCGAGCCGGCGACCGTCATGCACCCGATCGGGCCCTCGCACGCGAGCGTCTCCCACACGTTGTTCACGCAGATGACGCCCGTGGTCTTGTCGACGCACTGGATGTCGCCCTTCGTCTTGCACGCCCCGCCGGGCTTCGCCTTCTTGCAGCCCGCGGTGAGCACCGCGAGCGAGAGCGCGACGAGCGAGACGACCAGGGCGTTGCGGAGCGCGGGGCGCGTGGGCGAGGGCATGCGACGAGCCTATCGGAGACTCGCCCGGCGCGGGCAGCCAGAAACGGGCGCCGCGCGGCGTGGCCCGCGCGCCCCCGATCTGGGATACCCTGTCGGGGCGCATGCCCGTCTCGCCCGCTTTCGCCAAAGATCCCGCCGTGGTTGGCCCGCTGGGCGGGCTCGCGCTCTCCGCCGTGCGCGCCGCCTCGCCCATGATGGTGCTGCGCGCCCTGCGCTGGTACCGCGATCTCGCGAAGCTCGGCGTGCACTTGCCCCTGTTCATGGTGCACGACCTCGGGCTCCTCTACGCGTGCCCGAAGGAGCAGCTCGAGATCGGCCCGCGCCAAAGCACCGAAGCTGTGCTCGCGCGGGTGCCCAAGGGCACGGAGCTCGCGGCCATTTACCGGAGCGTGGTCAGCGAGATCGCCGAGAGCGAGGCCTCGGCCCGCGCGGCCACCATGCGGCTCTCCGACGATCTCGTGGTGGTCGTGCTCGCGCGGGTGCTCGGCTCGCTCGTCCAGCGCGCGCGCATCCGGCCGCCTTACCCCGCGAGCATCCCCCTCGACCCCGAGATGGTGCGCGATCTCGACCCGCAGCTCGCGCAGCTCTTCGCCGGCATGCCTCGCAACTTCGAGATCGCCATGCTCGAGGCGCTCGCGCGCGCGCGGCTCCACGTGCTCACGCTCGCCGACGCCCTCGACCTCGACACCCTCCGCCTGCTCGGCATGCTCGGGCCCGAGTCCACCGCGGCGGGCGCGCTCGCGCACGTCGATCTCCTCGCGGCCATGAGCACGCCCGCCGCGAACGACATCGTCAACTTCAGCCTCGAGCTGCTCCCGAGCGTGCTCGAGACGCGGCGCACGCAGGCCACCGGCACGCACGCGGTGCACGGGTACGCCGGCATCGGCCAGAAGGGCTCGCTCGACTCGCTCGTGCTCACCGAGCTCGCGTGGGACGAGACCGAGTTCGCGCGCCGCCTCATCGAGAACGAGCTGTTGTTCTACACGCGCGAGCAGGCGCCCGACGAGGCGCGCAGGCTCCACTACCTGCTCATCGACGCCTCGGCCTCCATGCGCGGAGACCGCCAAGTCTTCGCCCGCGGCCTCGCGATCGCGCTCGGCAAGAAGCTCCAGCTGGCCGGCGAGGAGGTGTGGCTCCGCTTCTTCGACTCACGCCTCTACGACGTGCAGCGCGCGCGCCCAGGGCAGCTCCCCGCGGCGTATCTCCTCGGCTTCAAGGGCGAGCGCGGCCGCAACCCGGCGCGCGTGTTCGCCCAGCTCGCCACCGAGATCGCCCTCCTGCGGGCGCGCGACCAGCGCGATCCCGTGATCCACCTCATCACGCACGCCGCGCTCCACGTGCCGCGCCCGCTCGTCGCCGAGATCCGCCGGCAGGCGCACCTGTTCGGCGTGTTCATCCTGCCCTCGGGCGGAGAGCTCGACCTCGAGTACCTCGACCTCCTCGAGGGGCACGCCGTCGTCGACCACGACACGCTCAGCCAGAAGAACGCGCGCGCCGCGGCGGCCACGAAGATCGTGAACGACGCCGCGGAGATGACCGAGAAGATGCCCGCGTCGATGGCGAACCCGCCCACGTCGAAGGCCTCCGAAGAGGGCGTGCCTCCCTCGCTGCGGCCGCAGCGCCACTCGATCCCGCCCTCGCTCCGCTGACGCCGAGGCTACGCCAAGGACGCCGAGGGCTACGCCAGGACGGAGGGCGCACCAAGGACGCCGAGGGCAAGGGAGGAGTGTGAGGAGGGAACGTCCTCACAGAGCGACGAGGCTACGCCAAGGACGCCGAGGGCAAGGGAGGAGTGTGAGGAGGGAACGTCCTCACACAGAGCGACGAGGTTACGCCAAAGGGCGCCAGGGGAGGGCTACGCCAAGGACGCCGAGGGCAAGGGAGGAGTGTGAGGAGGGAACGTCCTCACAGAGCCAACTTGCTACCCCAAGGGTGAACCGGGCGCCGCCCCACCGCCCAAACTACCGCACCTCGAGCGCCGACTTGCAGGCCTTCTCGGAGTCGGCGTCGAGGGCCCCGCCGATCGGCACCCGCAACCACCCGGTGATGCACTTGTACGCCGGGCCGTTGAACGCGATCACCTGGCCGCCCTTGTGGCGCTCCACCTTCAGCGGCTTGCGCAGGAAGATGAGGGTCTCGGGATCGGTGCCGTTGCGGGCCATCACCCGGCGCATCTCCTCGGGCTGGAGCGTCACCAATGACTGGAAATTGTAGCGTTTTTCTTCCTCGGTGGTCGGGTTCAGGCCCGAGCCAAGCGAGCCGTCGGGGTTGAAGATGCGGAGCCCCGTGCGGCCGTAGAGCCGGTACGCGCGCCCCGCCTGCCCGTGGCAGTCGAGGGTGCCGCACTGCCGCTCGAGGATCTCGTTCACGTGGGCCTTGTAGATGGCGTAGTCGGGCTCGAGGGGCGCGCCGTCCTCCGCCACGAGCACCGTGAGGCGCGCGTTGTCGGGCACCGAGGCGCACGCGGCGAACGCGAGCGAGCCGGCGACCGCGGCGCTCAGCACGAGCGCGACGCGCATGCCCCTTCGCTTTGCAGCACCAGGCAGGGCTCGCGGGCTTCGAAGGCTCATGGCGGGTTCTCCGGGCACGGGACGAGCTGCTCGGGCTCCGCCGGCGGGCACGCCTCGTTGCCTGGCGGGAGCGCCTGGTCGCCGGAGGCCTCGGTGTCGTAGAGGCGCACGACGCCCGGCGTGTCGAACGAGGCGATCGACTTCGAGTCGGGGGGCGGCTTGTGGCACGCCGAGCACGAGCCCTCACGGCCGATGTGGCTCGACATCGCGCGGTTCGCGCCCACGGGGTTGCCAGGCAGCGAGCGCTGGATGCTCACGAGCAGCGGGAAGCTCGGCCCAGGCTTCTCCTGGAACTGCCCGTTCGGCGTGAAGTCCTCGTCGCGGAAGAAGAAATTTCCCTTGCAGTTCGTGGTCTTGCACACCTGCGTGCCCTTCGCGTCGACCACGCGCACCCAGGTGTTGCCCGCGCCCCGCCCCGAGAAGGGGCCCACGAAGACCGTGCCGGCGACGGCGAACGGCTTGTCCGACGCGGGGCCGGTGGTGCTGTGGCACAGCACGCACGGCTGCCCCTGCCGGTGGTGCTCGCCCCGCGGGATGTTCGGGTCCTCGTCGCCCAGCGCCTTGATGCTGCCGTTCTGCACCGGGTCGAGCGAGCAGCCGCCGAACAGGCCGGTCACGAGCACGGCGGCGCCGAGGAGCTGGGTGGAGCGGGGAGGGCGTTGCATGGAGGCGGGAGACGGTAGGCCGGGAGACGGTCGCGGTGAGTGGGTAGGGCCAGTGCGAGAGGCGGGCGAGCCCGCTCAGAACTCGGCGTCGAAGGCGACGGTGCCGTAGACGCCGGTGCGGGCGGTGAGGAAGAGCGCCTTAAAATAGCGCGAGTACAGCAGATCGCCCACGAAGCTGATGCCGTAGCGGACGTCGCCCTCGAGCGAGCCGAGCGCGACCCGCAGGCCGCCGCCGACGGTGGCCGAGATCATGGGCGACAGCTCGCGGTCGTTCGAGCGATACGTGAACAGCGTCGTGGGCGTCACGCCGCCGGGATCGGCGAGGGCGGGGTAGGCGAGCTGGTAGAAATTCGCGGCCGACTGCGCGTGGAAGCGCAGGTGCGGCCAGAGCCGCAGGCGCCGCGTGAGATCGACCATGTACCGCACGTCGGTCGTCGAGGCCTTCGTGAGCCAGGTGTCGAAGTAGATGCGCTCCTCGAGGCGCAGGGTCGCGTTGCCGATGCGCTTGTTGAGGCGCGCGCCGAACGCGTAGCGGTCGCGCTCGGTGGGGAGCTGCTCGAGCGGGCGGATGGGCTGGCGGTACTTGTTGACGAGGTCGATCGTCGCCCCGTTGGGGACGAACGGCGCCACCGTGACCGGGTCGAACGTGGGCACGTAGCGGTAGGGCTTCGACTGATCGCCGCGCTCGAACTGCGCCGTCGCGCCCACGAGGACCACCATCGTGGGCGAGAGCACGAAGGTGACCCCGAGCTCGAACTCGTGCACCTGGAAGAGGTTGTTCGTGGGGTTGTCTGGGCCGCGGTAGATGTTGTCGTGCGAGTACGAGTAGCCGAGCCTCGGCGTGATGAGCTTGTCGTTGAGGTCGGCCGTGATGGCCGCCCCGCCCGTGACGGAGAGGTAGTCCGGCTCCGACGAGACGTTCATCAGGGCCTGCACGCCCAGCGTGCCGGGCTTGTAGCCGCCGCTCAGGCCGCCGGCGTAGCGTCGCTCGCGGAACGGCGGCGACGCGGTCGACACGATGTCCGGCGAGGCCGCGCTCACCGCGTCGATGAGGAAGTTGCCGCCCACGTTCCAGCCCGAGGTGGGGGACGTGACCGAGGCGTTGAAGCCCGGGGACACCACGTAGACCGAGTTCGTGTCGGCGTAGCCGCTGAAGTCGGCGCCGATGCGGATCACCATGTTCTTGGTGTTCTGCGGGAGGCACTTCTGCACCTCCTCCTGCGACTTCGCCTGCAGCATGCACTTGATCTGCGCCGGCGTGACGGCCCCGCCCTGGGGCTTCAGGGTGATCGTCACCGTGACGAGCTCGCGCTCCTTGATGTCGACCTCCTGCTCGAACGTGGCGGGGAGCCCGTTCACGAGGCCTTCGGCGACGACCTGGTGCTTGCCAGGGTTCACGCTGAACTTCTTCGTCAGGGCGTTCGACGGCACGGGGCGCTCGTCGAACTTGACCACGAGATCCGTCACCCCGGCCGGTGGCGCGAACGTGACGTGAGGGATGCGATCGAGCAGGTCCTTCACCCGCTGGCGCGCCACCTTCATCACGCCGGCGTCGCGCTTCTGGAGGCCCATCTCGAGGGCCTTCTGCGCGTCTTTGGTGGCCTCGACGAGCTTGCCGGCGCGGCTCTCGCAGGAGGCCAAATGCAGGCGCGTGCGCGGCTGCTCGTCGAGCTCGAGCGACGCCTGGTCCTTGGCGATGCACTCGTCGAGCTTGCCCGCTTGGTCGGCGTCGAGGCCCTGCTTGGCGAGCTTGAAGGCCTCCGCGCTCTTCCAGCCCTCCGGGATGGGGGCCTCCTCCGCGGGCGGCTCCTCCGCGGGCGGCGCGGCGCTCTTGGCGGCGAGCGCCCACTGGGCGCGGATGTTGGGGGTCACGCCCGTGGCCGGGAGCTTGGCCGTGGGATCGGCCCGGAGCGCGGAGGTGAACTGGGCCTTCGCCTCGTCGGCCTGCCCGAGCTGGGAGGCGACCATGCCGAGCGCGACGTGGACCTCGGCCTTGACCTTCCCCGTGCAGCCCTTCCGCAGGCAGAGGCCGAGGGCGTCGGACAGCTTGGACTTCGCGGGCCCGAGGCTGCCCGGGTAGTCTTCGCTCATCGCGTCTTGGACGGCCTTGTGCACCGCGGCGTCCTCGCTCGCGTACGCCACGCCGTGGGCCGCGAGCGCGGCCGCGAGCAAGCCGCCCGCCAGCAGCTTCGCGATGAGCGGCGAGGGGCTCCTGCGGCCACGGGGCGCCGGCGCTCGCGGGCGCTCGGAGCGAGACTGGCGCGTGAGGGAGCGCGAGGTCACGGCGCTAACGTACACGAAGCGCGGGGCCGCATGAGGGCGAAAGTCTTAGGGGATCTCCGCACGGTGGGGAGGCTTCAGTTGCAGCCGCAGCCGCCGCCGCCGCCGCCGAGGCCGCCGGACGCGCCCTCCGAGACACCGCGGACGTGCGCGTCGACCCCGAGCGAGACGTCGTCGGTCGTCATGGTGGGGTGCGCGAGCGTCCCGCGCTCGTAGGGCGCGACCTTCACGCACGCGGTCTGCGTGACGGCGGCGAGGGCCACCGCGACGAGCGCGGCCGCGGGCCGAAGCGAGGCGAGCGAGCGAGGAGAGCGGGGGGAGCGCGTCATGGTCACCTCCTCTCAAGGTAACGATCTGGTCCGAGATTTCCACCCCGATTCCGCCTGGATCGCGCGCGCCCGAGGCGCGGTCGATCCACGGCCTCATGCGGTTCCGTCTTGCGACGGCGCGATCGCGCGCCCAGAATGACCGCATGGTGCGGTGGACGATGGCGCTCGTGGGCGTCGCTCTCGTGGGCGTGGCGCTGGCCTGCGGCGAGACCGACTACACGAAGGGCGAGTACGACAAGAAGTACGCCGATCCCGACAGCCTCCGCGGTGATTTCCCGCCCGATCCGTACAACCCCGCGCTCGACGGCGGCGACGCGGGCACGTCAGTCGCGACGCTGTGCGACGGCGGTGGCCCGATCGACGGCGGGCCGTGCACCGTGAGCTTCAAGAACGACCTCATGCCGAAGCTCATCAAGGAGTGTGGCGCCTGCCACACCGCCACGGGCACGGCCCCGCGCATGGACAACGCGAACGCGGCGGCGACCTACGAGAACTTCCTGCTGCAAGGGCGCACGAAGCCGATCAACGGCAAGCCGTACATCAACCCGTGCAGCACCGACAAGGCGACCTCCACCATCGCCTGCAACATCGCCGCGACCAACCCGTGCGGCCTGGCCATGCCCCAGCTCACGCCCGGCGTGCTCAGCAAGGAGCCCACGTTGGCCGCCCAGCTCGACACCTGGCTCGGCTGCGGCTCGCCGAACAACTGATCGAGCGGGCCGCGGCGTGGGCGGCCCCGCGCGGCGCGCTTCCTGCCTGACGCCTCGGGTGCTACCCAGGCGCGCATGGACAGCGTGCTCACACGGCTCGAGCGGCGCCTCGGGCGCTTCGCGATCCCCAACCTCATGTCCTACGTGGTCGGGGGCATGGCCATCGCGTTCGTGCTCGGGGTCGTGCGCCCCGAGATCGCCGACGCCATGGCGCTCGACTTCGCCGCGATTCGGGCCGGCCAGGTCTGGCGCCTCGTGAGCTACATCTTCCTCCCCGGCACCACGAGCCCGATCTTCCTGCTGTTTCAGCTCGGCTTCACCTGGTTCATCGGCCGCAGCCTCGAGGGCGAGTGGGGCGCGTTCAAGCTCAACGCGTACTACCTGCTCGGCATGCTGGGCACCACGGCGGCGGCGTGGCTCACCGGCGGCTCACCCGGCAACATCTACCTCAACACGTCGCTCTTCTTCGCGTTCGCGACGCTCTTCCCGAACCAGCAGGTCACGCTCTACCTGCTCATCCCGGTGCGCGTGAAGTGGCTCGCGCTGCTCAGCCTCGGGCTGCTCGGCTTCGCGTTCGTCACGGGCTCGTGGGGCACGCGCGCTGGCATTCTCGCCGCGCTCGCGAACTACCTCTTCTTCTTCGCGCCGACGCTGGTCGGCTTCGCGCGCGCGCGACAGACGGCCGCGGTCGGCGAGCGTCGCCGCGCCTCGATGAGGCCCGAGGCCCAGCCCGTCGCCGCGCCGCGGGCCTGCGGCACGTGCGGCGCGACCGAGGCCGACGGGGCCGACATTCGCGTGTGCTCGTGCGCCAAGTGCGGGGTGCCCACCACCTTCTGCCTCGAGCACGCGCGCAACCACTGAGCCGCGCGTCGGCCTGGACCTCGCCGGGTTCAGGTCCGGACGCGCGCCGGTCCTGCGCGCCGCCCGCTCGCGCAAATGCGCGCAAAATGTCGGCAAATTCGCTCGTCCGCGCGCCGTCACGGAGCGGCACGCGTGTTGCTCTTCGTTGGTCATCGCCGCAGTCCCGCGGCGCCCCAGCCCCCCCAGGAGCCTCCCATGCGCCACCTCACCGTCTTCGGAAACGCCTTCGCCCTCCTCACCGCCGCCGCCGTCCTCGGGGCCTTGCAGGCTGGCTGCGCGGTCAAGACCGCCGACGGCGACTCCGACGTCCTCGGCACGCAGGACTCGGCGCTCGTCGAGGACGACGGCGAGGCCTCCGAGGTGGAGACCGACGCCGAGGCGGGCATGGAGGACCCGCTCTCCGGGGCCGAGGCGGCCGATCCGCTCGGCACCGCGGGCTCCGCCGAGACCGACGCCGAGCTCCGCGACCGCATGGCGAAGAACCCCGGCCGCTTCTTCACGCCCGCGGGCTGCATCGTCACGACGGTCGACCCGAGCGCCAACAGCGCCACGAGCGTGTTCACCAACTGCGTCGGCCCGTACAACCGCCGCACGTACAACGGCACCGTGGTCACCACGTGGTCGCGCGCGGCCGGCAAGCTCACGGTGAAGCACGACGCGGTGGGCTTCCGCATCGACGCGGCCACGGTCGAGCACCACGCCACGATCACCTACGAGAAGTCCGCCGGCACGCTGGTGCGCACGCGGCAGGCGCAGACCACGGGCACGACGAAGAAGGGCAAGGCGCTCTCGCGTTCCGTGACGATGAGCACCGTGTTCGACCCCGCCTCGCGCTGCACCACGCGCGACGGCAGCGCGGAGACGACCGTGGGCGATCGCACGCACTCGCGCACCGTCACGGGCCTCAAGGTCTGCGGCAACCGCTTCGCGTGCCCCACCGCCGGCACCATCGTGCTGCAGCGCAAGAACGGCGACTCGGTCACGCTCTCGTTCGACGGCGCCGCCGCCGTCTCGGTGTCCTCGCCGCGCCTCGGCCGCCCCGTGCGCCACGCGCTGCAGTGCCTCGCCGCCCAGGCCCCCGCGCCCTCGACCCCGGCGAACTGAGCCGCGCCCCGCGTCAGCGCGGAGTGGCCCCGCAGTCGAGCACGATCTTGCCGAAGCCCACGTTCTTGGCGACGAGCGCGTGGGCCTCGGCCGCGCGCTCGAGCGGGAGCACCGCGTGCACGACCGGGGTGAGGCGGCTCGTCGCGAACAGCGGCGAGAGGTGGCGCTCGAGCACGCGGGCGCCGGCGATGCGCTCCTCGAGCGGCCGCGAGCGGAGCACGGTGCCGCGGAGGGTGAGGCGCTTGCGGAGCACCGCCACGAGGTCGAGGTCGCAGCGCGGGCCGGCGAGCAGGCCGACCAGCACGACGCGCCCCCGCTGCGCCGCGCACGCCGCGGACTCGCCGAAGTAGTCGCCGCCCACGAGGTCGAGCACGACGTCGGCGCCGCGGCCTCCGGTGTGCTCGAGCACGGCGCTCGAAAACTGTGCACTCTGCACTAAAATGCCGACGTCGAGGCCGAGCGCGCGGGCGTCGTCGAGCTTCTCCTGGGAGCGGGCCGTGCCCACCGAGCGCGCGCCCACGGCCCGCGCGATCTGCACGGCGGCGGTGCCCACGCCGCTCCCGACGGCGTGGATGAGCACGGTCTCGCCTGCCGCGAGCCCGGCCTGCGTGACCATCGCGTCGTACGCGGTGAGGTACGCCTCGGGCAGCGCGGCGGCGGCGGTGAAGTCGAGCCCCTCGGGCAGCGCGCAGGTGACCTCCTCGTGGACCACGAGCGCCTCGGCGTACGACCCGCCGCCGACGAGGCCGAACACGCGATCGCCGACGCGCCGGCGGTGCACGCCGGGGCCGACCGCTTCGACCACGCCCGCGTACTCGAGCCCGGGCACGTCCTGCACCGCGTCGGGCGGGGCCGCGTAGCCGCCGCGCACCTGCAGGAGATCGGCGCGGTTCACCGCCGTGGCGTGGACGCGCACGCGCACCTCGCCCTTCTCGGGCGTGGGCGCGGGGCGCTCTTCGAGGACCAGCTGGTTTTCGCGGATGGCGACGACGCGCATGGCCGCAGCCTAGCAGGTCGACTGGCGGGGCGCGCACGGCGACCGATGGGCTACTCGGGCTGCGGGAAGACCCGGTCGTGCGGCGCGTCGTCGTGGCAGCCCCAGCAGCGCTCGGTCTTGCCGTCGAAGAGGAGCGCGCCGCTCGAGCCCACGATGACCCACCGCCAGTCGCCGTGCGCCGGATCGTAGCCCTTGGGCTTCTTTTCCATGGCCATCGTCGGGCCCTTCGCGCCGTCGCTCCGCTCGAAATGGTCCATCACGAGCTTGGCCCCCACGGCGGCCTCGGCTGTGGGGCTCCTGGCGGTGAGCGCGGCGCGCCCCGCGTCGTTCGCGGAGAGGCGGTAGTCCCACCGGCCGCCCGCGTGGCCGAGCGACGGCCGCTGAGCCCCTACGGGCGCGGTGCCGGCGCGGAGATCGGGCGGCTCCTTCGTGGGGGCCGACGTCGTCGGGGGCGTGGACGGCCTGCGCGCGGCCCGGGGCTTGTCCGAGACGCCGACCGCGGGGCCGTCGTCCGGGGAGCGCGCGGGCGGGCACGCTGTCAGCAGGGCGCACGCGGCCGCGGCGAGGGCGGGGGAGGTGCGCCAGGCTCGGGCCATGCGCGGGAACGTACACCAGGAGCCGCCCGACACCACGCCCGAACACGCGGGCCCGTGTCGGCGTCGCCCGTCGCCCGTCGCTCGGGTAGAGTGCGGGCGTGCCGCGGACCTCGAACGAGACGAAGCGCCTCCGCGCGAAGGTCGACCCGGGCGCGCTCCCTTTTCACGTGGTGCTCGTCGAGCCCGAGATCCCGCCGAACACGGGGAGCATCGCGCGGCTGTGCGCGGCCACGGCCTCGCCGCTCCACCTCGTGGGGAAGCTCGGGTTTCGCATCGACGAGCACGCCGTGCGCCGCGCCGGGGTGGACTACTGGCACCTCGTCGACGTGCGTACTCACGTGGATTTCAACGCTTTTCTCGAGGCGTTTCGGGCGGCGTCGCCGGGCGGGGCGCTCCACCTCTTCTCGGGCACGGCCACCGAGAGCTACACGCGGCGCGCCTTCGCGCGCGGCGACGCGCTCGTGTTCGGCAAGGAGAGCGTCGGCCTCTCGGAGGAGCTGCTCACCGCCTACGCCGACCGCGTGGTGGGCATCCCCACGCTCGGCGCCGTGCGGTCGCTGAACCTCGCGAACGCCACGGGCATCGCCCTCTTCGAGGCGCTGCGGCAGGTCGGCGCGCTCGACGAGACCGCGCTCGCCTGACGCGCTCACGCGCTCACGCGAACGCGGAGATCCCCGTGACGTGCTGGCCGAGCACGAGCGTGTGGATGTCGTGCGTGCCTTCGTACGTCGAGACCGTCTCCAGGTTGCAGAGGTGGCGCATGATCGGGTACTCGAGCGTGATCCCGTTGCCGCCGAGGATGTCCCGGCATGCGCGCGCGATCTCGAGGGCGGCCCGCACGTTGGTGCGCTTGAGCATGCTCACGTGCTGCGGCGTGAGCTTCTTCTCGGCCTTCAGCCGGCTCGCCTCGAGCACGAGGAGCTGCCCGCTCGTGATCTGCGTCAGCATCTCCGCGAATTTCGCCTGCACGAGCTGGTGCGACGCGATGGGCTTGCCGCCGAACTGCACGCGGTTCTTCGCGTAGTCGAGCGCCGAGTCGAAGCAGGCCTGCGCGGCGCCCAGCACGCCCCACGCGATGCCGAAGCGCGCGGCGGTCAGCGTGGAGAGCGGGCCCTTCATGCCGCGCACGTTCGGGAGCAGCGCGCTCTTCGGGACGCGCACGTCCTCCAGGATGAGCTCGCTCGTCACGCTCGCCCGGAGGCTCATCTTGCGGTGGATGAGGCGCGCTTCGAAGCCCTTGGTGTCGGTCGGCACGATGAAGCCGCGCACGTCGCCGGGGGTGCCGCTCGCGCCGCCCAGCTTGGCCCACACGATCGCGAGCTGCGCGATGTTGCCGTTCGTGATCCAGCGCTTCGTGCCGTTCAGGACGAAGCTGTCGCCGTCGTCGATGGCCGTGGTGACCATGCCGCCGGGGTTCGAGCCCCAGTCGGGCTCGGTGAGCCCGAAGCAGCCGATGATGCGCCCCTTCGCCATCTCCGGCAGGTAGCGGGTCTTCTGCTCCTCGGAGCCGAACGTGTGGATCGGGTACATGGCGAGGCTGCCTTGCACGCTCGCGAAGCTGCGCACGCCCGAGTCGCCCCGCTCGAGCTCTTGCATCGCGAGCCCGTAGCCGACCTCCGACAGGCCCGCGCAGCCATACCCGTGCAGATTGCACCCAAGTAGACCGAGCTCGGCGATCTCCGGGATGAGGTCCGTGGGGAACGTGCCTTGCTCGAAGTGCTCGCCGATGGTGGGGAGCACGCGCGCGGCGACGAAGCGGCCTACGCTGTCGCGCACGGCGCGCTCTTCGTCCGTGAAGTGGCGGGAGAGCTCGAAGAAGTCGACCATGCGAGGACTCTTATCACGCCTCTCGGGCGGCGCCGCGGCCCTCGCGCGCGGCGGCGTGACGACCGTCAACGGACGACCCGGACGGTGGGCACCGCCCCGGTGAACTCCGAGCGAAGGGTGACCTGCTCTCCCGCCCTGGGCGACACGCGCATGCCCTGCGACTCGCCGGTGGCCTCGAAGGTGAAGCGCACGTCGTGGGCGCCGGGCTCGACCGACACCCGGGCAGGGGTGCGGCCGCGGGGCGCCCCGTCGACCGCGACCCGCGTGCCGAGCTCGCCGAGCAGCACGAGCTCGGCGGCGCGGGCCGGGGACTCGCGGGGGCTCGCGGCGGAGGGCTGGAGGGACGTCGTGGGCGTCGCGGGGGCGGTGAGGGCGGAGGCGCTGGCGGTCACAGTGGAGGCGGAGGCCGAGGCGGTCGCGGAGGCCGAGGCGGTCGCGGAGGCCGAGGCGGTCGCGGAGGCCGAGGCGGTCGCGGAGGTCGCGGAGGTCGCCGGGCCGGACGCGGCGGTGGAGGCGGACGCGCGCGGTGGCGGCGACGGCCCCTCGTGGCGCGCGCAGACGGACCACGTGGCCCCCGCGAGCGCGAGCAGCGCGAGCGCTCCGGTCGTGAGCGCGAGGGGCGAGCGCGCTCGGTGTCGAGCTTGCGGAGGCCCTCCACGAAGCTCTC
>DAORJJ010000134.1:0-13722 GCA_035439005.1 Polyangiaceae bacterium
CGCGTCGGCAAGCCGAGCGCCGCGAGGAGGGACTCGACCTCGGTCGCCATGCCGCGGCGGACGAGGCCGGCGGCCGCCGCGAACTCGAGCTCCGCCACCATGCCGATCGCGATCGCTTCGCCGTGCAGGTGCGCGCGGTACTGCCCGTGCGCCTCGAGCGCGTGCCCCACCGTGTGGCCAAAGTTGAGGAGCACCCGTTCGCCCTGCTCGCGCTCGTCGCGGCCGACCACGGCGGCCTTCAGCTGGATCGCGCGGCGCACGACGCTCGCGAGACCCTCGGGCGGCCCGGACACGAGCTCCTGGGCACGCTCGCGCAGCTCCCGCGCGAGCCCCTCGTCGAGGAGCAGGGCGATCTTGGCCACCTCCGCGAGCCCCGCTCGGCGGTGCCGCGCGGGGAGCGTCGACAGGTGGGCGAGATCGACGACCACCGCCGAGGGCTGCGCGAAGGCCCCGATGAGGTTCTTCCCCGCCGCGACGTCGAACCCGGTCTTGCCGCCGACCGACGCGTCGACCATGGCCAGCAGCGTCGTCGGGACCAGCACGGCCCGCACCCCGCGGTAGAGCGTGGCGGCCGCGAACCCCGTGAGGTCGCCCACGACGCCGCCGCCGAACGCGACGAAAACTCCATCGCGATCGAGACCTTGCGCGATCCCGGCCTCCCAGAGGGTGTCGACGGTGGCGAGGGTCTTGTGCTCCTCGCCTGGCGGCAGCGTGCAGGTGCGGTGGGGCACGACGACCGCGTCCAGGGCCCGGGCGAGCGCGGCGCCCCGCGCGCGGAGCACGTGGCTGTCGGTCACCGCGAGCACGCCGGACGGCCCGAGCGCGGCGACCACGTCGGTGAGGACCTCGGGGCGATCGTGCACGACGTGCACGCGGTAGGTGCGCTCACCGAGCGGCACCACGACGGGCGCCTCGCGGACCACCGCGCAGGTCGCGGCGGCCGCCGCGTCCTCGTCGAGCACGTCGGTCCACACCTCGCCGTGGCACTCGGCGTAGGCCGCCGCGCGTTCGAGCAGCAGCTCGTCGACCCGGGCCTCTGGATCGCCGTCGAGCAGCGGCCGCTCGGTGCCGTGGAGGCGGCTGAGCAGCGTCTCGCGCGACGCGCGGAGCGTGACGACCACGCCGCCCCCGAGCGCCGCCTCCCGCGCGCGGCGGGAGACGAGCGCGCCGCCCCCGAGCGCCACGACCGCGGGCTTCGCGGCCCGCGCGAGCTCCACCACCAGGGCCTCCTCCGCCGCGCGAAACGAGCGCTCGTCCTCGCGCACCAGCGTGGCGGCCGTGGCGCCAGGTCGTCCAGAGCGTGAGGCCAGCACAGCGTCCGTGTCGACGTACGGGAGCCCGAGCTCGCTCGCGACGCGCGGCGCGACCGTCGATTTTCCCGTGCCCATGAACCCCGACACGAAGAGCGTCTTCATCTGCCGTAGTCTTCGGCCCGCAGCCGCCCCGAGCGCAAGTTTTCCACGACCTCGCGGAGCGAGTCGCCCCCGAGCTTCTCGAGCGCGGCGCGCGCGAGCGTGAGGGCCACCATGGCCTCGCCCACGACGGACGCGGCGGCGACGGCGCACACGTCGCTGCGCTCGAACGCGGCGTCGCTCGGCTCCTTCGTGCGCACGTCGACGCTCGGCAGGGCGCGGCGGAGGGTCGCGATGGGCTTCATCGCGGCCCGGCACACGACGGGCTCGCCGTTCGTGATGCCGCCCTCGAGGCCGCCGGCGCGGTTCGACGGGCGCGTGAAGCGCTTCCCGACGGGATCGTAGCCGATGGGGTCGTGGACCTCGGAGCCGCGCGCGCGCGCGGCGGCCCAGCCCTCGCCGATCTCGACCGCCTTGATCGCCTGGACGCTCATGAGCGCCTGCGCGAGCAGGCCGTCGAGGCGCCGGTCCCACTGCACGTGGGAGCCGAGGCCCACGGGGACCCCCGTGGCGACCACCTCGAACGTGCCGCCTAGGGTGTCTCCCGCGTGCGACGCCTCGCGGATGGCGTCGCGCATGCGGGCCTCGGCCTCGGGGTCCGCGCACGCGAGATCGCTCGCGCGCGCGCGCCGCTTGAGCTCCGCGAACGGCCGGGGCGGTGACGCCGGCGCCACCTCGACGGCGCCGATGGACACGACGTGCGCGAAGACGTCGACGCCGAGCTCGGCGAGGAGCCGCTTGGCCACGGCCCCGGCCGCCGTGCGCGCCGCGGTCTCCCGCGCGCTCGCGCGCTCGAGCACGTCCCGGAGATCGGCCCGGTCGTACTTCAGGCCGCCGGCGAGGTCGGCGTGCCCAGGGCGCGGTCGGACGAGCGGCTCGGGCGGGCGGGGCAGGGGACCCGCGGCCATGCTGTCGCGCCACTTCTCGTGGTCGCGGTTCGTCACCGTGAGGGTGATCGGCGAGCCGAGCGTCACGCCCCCGCGCACCCCCGAGGTGATCACCACGCGGTCGGTCTCGATCTTCATGCGCCCGCCGCGGCCGTAGCCGCGCTGGCGGCGCGAGAGATCCTCG
Organism: Polyangiaceae bacterium; assembly: GCA_035439005.1. Classification (GTDB taxonomy): domain Bacteria; phylum Myxococcota_A; class Polyangia; order Polyangiales; family Polyangiaceae; genus JAAFHV01. The sequence continues at coordinate 2,484 of DAORJJ010000134.1, forward strand.
TCGATGTGCTCCGCGAGGAGCGCGAGCCCCGCCGGGACGCCCTCGAGGATCACCGTGAGGCCCGATCCGTGCGACTCTCCGGCTGTGAGCCAACGAAGCTGGGTCATGCTCCGCGCACGGTACCAGACGTGCTGACGATCACCGCCAAGGACGGGGCGCTGCGCTTCGAGGTGCGCGCCAAGCCGCGCGCCAAGAAGAGCCGCGTCGTCGGTGTGGACGAAGGACGCCTCACGCTCGCGCTCGCGGCGCCCCCCGTCGACGGGGCCGCGAACGAGGCGCTGGTCGCCTTCCTCGCCGAGCTGCTCGGGCTCCCATTGCGTGCAGTCTGCATCGTTCGCGGCGCCTCCTCGCGCCACAAATTGGTCTCGGTGACCGGGCTCGCCGAGGCCGACCTCGTCCGTCGCCTCACCTCCGGTCTGGACGCCGCCGCGGGAGCCTGAGCCATGTGGAAGGCGGGCGACTTGCCACGCGAGCGCGGCGCCCTCTACGCTGAGGTGCTGCCATGGCGTCGCTCCGCTTTTCCAAGTACGAGGGGCTCGGCAACGATTTTCTCGTCGTCGAGTCCACGGAGCCGTCCAGCCTGGACGACCGCGTGCCCGCGCTGTGCGACCGCCGGCGGGGCGTCGGGGCCGACGGCGTCCTCCTCGTACTGCCACCGTCCACGCCGGGCAGCGCCGCGCGCATGCGGGTCGTGAACGCGGACGGATCGACCCCCGAGATGTGCGGGAACGGCCTGCGGTGCGTCGCGCTGCACCTGCGGCGGACGCGGCCCGAGCTCGGCGCGGAGCTCGTCGTGGACACGGACGCCGGCCCGAAATCGTGCGCCACGACGTGGAGCCCCGCGCGGCCCGGCGAGGCGGAGGTGCGCGTCGACATGGGGCGGATCGCCGTCCTCGAGGAGGCGAAGGTCGACGCGGAGGGCAGGGAGTTCTCCCTCGTCCTCGCCGACGCGGGCAACCCGCACGCGATCCACCTCGGCGCCCTCCCCCGCGACGAGGTGATGGTCTTCGGGCCCGCCCTCGCGACGCACCCGCGCTTCCCGAAGGGCACGAACGTCGAGTTCGTGGACCTGACGGCCGCCGCGCGCGCCTCGGTCGTGGTGTGGGAGCGAGGGGTGGGCCTCACCCTCGCGTGCGGGACGGGCGCGTGCGCCGTGGCCGCGGTGCTCGCGTCGCGTGGCCTCGCGCCGCTCGACGAGGAGCTGACGCTCGAGCTGCTCGGCGGGCCGCTCTACGTCCGCGTCGCGCGCGACGGCCGCGTCACGATGCGCGGGCCTGCGCGCCTCACGTTCGAGGGCGAGGTCCCGTGAGCGAGCCTGCTCGCCCCGCCGACGACGCGCTCACGCTCCTCGCCGTGCTCACCGACGACGCCTCGCGGGCGCAGGTCGCCACCGTCGCGGGCGACCTCGGTGATCGCCTGCTGCTCGCGCGGACGCTCGAGGAGGCGCTCGAGCACGCGGCGCGCGAGCCCATCGACCTCGCGCTCGTCGACGTCGGGATCGACGGTGGCGCGGGGCTCGCGCTCGTCCACCACATCCCCGCGCTGCGCCACGACACGCGCGTCATCGCCGTCGCGCACCGCGCCGACCTCGCGCACGGCGCCGACGCGCTCGCCGTCGGCGCCGACGCCCTCCACCTGCTGCCGCTCGCCGGCGACACCGTGGCGACCGCGCTCGCCGCCGCGCGCTCACGACGCCTCGACACGCGCGAACGGCACGCGCTCGCCACCGCGCTCGCCGCCGCCCACACGACCCGCAGGCTCTATGACCGGGCGATGAGCGCGCTCGCGGCCGGCGAGGTCGCGGCGGCCGGCGCCCTGTTCCTCGAGGGCCTGGTCGCCGACGGCTTCGCCGACGGGCTCGCGCTCTACGCGACACGTGGAGGCGCGGCCGTGCGCGTCGCGGCCACCGGCTCGCTCACCGACGCGCCACGCGAGGCCTCGAGCGTCGAGGCGCTCGGCCTCGACGCCTCGTGCGCCCCGCTCCGCCGGGACGGCGCGCTCGTCGGGGCGCTCCTGGTCACGGGCGCGCGCGCCGCCCCGACCCCGGTCCTCGACCTCGCGACCCTCATCGCCACCGAACACGCCGAGCACTCCGCCGACCCGGCGACGCCGTCCCTCACGACCGAGGGGGCGTTCTTGGCGGCCAACGCGCGAGAGGTCGAGCGGGCGCGACGACACGGCCGACGGCTCGCGGCGCTCGTCCTGCGGGGCTGCGACGCGGCGACCGCGCGCGCCGTGCGGCGCGAGCTGCGCTCGTCCGACGTGGTGGCGCGCCTCGGTGCCGACGAGGTCGCGCTGGTGTTGCCGGAGACCGACACGTTCGGCGCGAGCGCCTGTCGGCGCCGCCTCGAGGGCCGCCTGCGCGCCCTCGCGCGGGACGAAGGGCGCGCCTCGCTCGAGGTCGCCTTCGGCGTCGCCACGTTCCCTCACGCCGGCGACTCGCTGGCCGCCCTCCTGCGCGCAGCGCGCGAGCGCGCGGTGTGCGACGAGCCCTACGTCGCCCTGGACCGCGACGTCCACGCGCTGCCTCTCGGCGAGCTCGTGCCGGCGCTCGCGCGCGGCTCGCTCGCCCACTTCCCGAACGTCGCGCCGCTGGACCTCCCGTTCGCCTCGCTGCTCGCGCTCGCAGAGCAGCTCTGCCTCGAGGCGCAGCGCGGCGGCCTCGCCACCTACCTCGCCACCGACCACCCGGGGCGCAACCTCAAGGCGCCCGCGCGCGCGATCTCGGCGCGCGACGCCGCGTCGCGGCCACCGGCACCCCTCCGGCGCGACGTCCGACCCGAGCGGAGGGCGACCTCGTCACCAGGCAGCACCGTGGAGCTGCGAAGCGTCGCCCACCTCCCCGGGTGCGCCGACGTGCTCGCCATCGTCCTGCGCGCCGAGCACGCCGCGTGGGCCGCGTGCGGTCGCCTCGAGCGGGATCGCTTCGTCGGCGTGCACACCCACGGCCCGCGGCTCGCCGACCTCCTCGCGGAGCGCCTGGAAGAGGGGCACCGCCGTCGCGACCAGGAGAGCTGCCCATGAGGGTCCTCTTGGCCCACGGCGAGCCGCCGCTGCTCGCGTCGCTCGGCGAGCACCTCCGGGCGGCGGGTCACTCCGTCACCGAGGCGGCCACCTCCGCCGATCTCCTCGAGCTGGTCGCCGCGGCCGAGTGCGACGTGGTGTTGCTCTCCCGCGGGCTGGCCAGCGAGAGCGCCGAGGGGCTCGGGCTCGTCGACGCGCTCGCCCTGGCCGCGGCGAGGCCCGGTCCCGTGCTCGTGTTGGCGCCCTCCGGCGCGAGCCTCTCCGGCGTAGAGCTTCACGAAGACAATCCGACCTCGATTATCGCGCGTCTGCACGAGTTTGCCCCCGCGTCGAGCCCTCGCAGCAGCGCGCAGGTGACCCGCCTCTCCGTGACCCTCTCCCCGGTCGCGGCCCTCGTCGCGGCCCTCGCCGCCGAGAAGCGCTCGGGAACGCTCGACGTCTCGATCGTCCGAGACCGCGAGGCGCTTCGCGCGCGCGGCGCGCCGCCGAACGATCACCGTGCGTCGCAGGCCGCGCGCGCTGCCCCGCAGAGCGAGCGGGCGATCTTGTGCCTGCGGCAGGGGCGGCTCGTCGACGTGACCTTCGCGCAGCAGCGTGGCGACAAGGCGCTCGCGCGCGTCGTCGCGCTCCGCGACCCAGCGAGCCGCTTCACGCCCGGCGATCCCGACGTGCTCGCGCGCCTGACCGAGCCCACCGAGGTGCTGCTCGAGCGCGCCTGCGAGCGCGCCGACGCGCTGTCCGACCTGGCCGGGCGCTTCGTTGGAGGGCTCGCGACGACGCGGTACGTGCGCGCCCGCCACGCCGAGGAGGGGGAGGGGCGCGCGCTCACGGCGAGGGTGTTCGCGCTCGTCCGCGGCCCCACGCTCGTGACCGAGGTGCTCGAGCGGCTCCCCGAGCCCGACAGCGAGGTGCTCGCCGCCCTCCTGGCCCTCGAGGCGGCCGGGCAGCTTCGGCAAGTGCGCGCCTCCGGCGACATGGCGACGATCGCCTCCCCGGAGCAGCTCCCCGCGCTGCGAGCGGCGGCGGGGGGCGCGGCCGGGGGCACGGGCGCGACAGGCTTCACGGGGCCCGCGCGGCTGATCCTCGCCGGGAGCCTCGCGGAGCTCGGGGCCATCGGCAGCCTGGCCTTGCGCCTCGTCGAGGCGACGACGCCCGACACGCCCCCTCCCACCACGGCGGTCCCGCGGGTCGCGGCGCTGCTGCTCCTCGGCGAGGGCGTGCGCGTCGAGCTGGTCGCCCTCCCGACGGTCGACGCCTACGCGCCCACCTGGCCGCTGTTCGTGGCCGGCGCCCGCGCCGTGATCCCCCTCCGCGCCACCGACCGCGCGGCGGTGCTCCGCGCCTGCCCCGACGCCGCCGACCGCGTCCGCAGCGCGGAGCCGCGCGCCGCCCCCTGGGAGACGGCGACCCCGGACGAGCTCGCCGGCCTGCTCCGCGCGAGCCTGGGCGTGCCCGACTGAGCCGAGCCTCCCGGTGCTCCGCGGGCGCGCGGGCGCGCGGTCCGCTCCCCCGTGCAGCCGGTGGGCGACGCGGTCAGATGTCGAGGTTCTTCACGTTGAGCGCGTTCTTCTCGATGAAATCGCGGCGCGGCTCGACCTGGTCGCCCATGAGAATGCTGAAGATTTGATCGGTCTGGACGGCGTCGTCGAGCCGCACCTGGAGCATCACGCGCGCGTTCGGATCGAGCGTGGTCTCCCAGAGCTGCTCGGGGTTCATCTCGCCGAGACCCTTGTAGCGCTGGAGCTGCCAGCCCTTGCGTCCGCGGGCGTCGATGTGGTCCCAGAGCGCCTCGGAGTCCTCGAGCTCGAGCTCGTCCTCGTCCTCGTCTTTCGTCGCCCGCGCGAAATACGGCGCGGGGCCGATGGAGCGGATGTCTTGCTCGAGCTCGTAGAGCTCCTCGTACTCGGGCGACAGGCACAGCGCCTCGTCGAAGACGGTGGCGCGCGCGACGGAGCCCGGGCGCGGCGTGATCGTGAGGGTGGCGGAGCCCCGCTCGGTGTCCCAGCCCACGGCGATGCTGAGCGGGAAGATGTCGGGGAACTTGCGCTCGAGCCGGGCGCGGAGGGCCGGCACCGCCGCCTCGATCTTGGCGCGCTCCTTCAGCTCGGGGGCGCCGATGCCCGCGCCGCGGAGCACGGCCGCCGCGAGGCGCGCGTCGGCGAGCTTCTCGATCTTGTTGAGCGAGCGCCGGAACATGCGGAGCTTCTCGGCGAGGCGAAAGAGCGGCTCGCCGGTCAGCGTGGGGCCACGCGAGGCGCGCACGCCGAGGCCGTCGACGCCCTGCTCGAGGAAGAAGCGGTCGAGCGCGGGCTGGTCCTTCATGTAGAGGCCCTTCTTGCCCTTCCACACGCGGAAGAGCGGGGGCTGCGCGATGTAGAGGTACCCGCGCTCCAGGATCTCCGGCATCTGCCGGTAGAAGAACGTGAGCAGCAGGGTGCGAATGTGGCTGCCGTCCACATCGGCGTCCGTCATGAGCACGATCTGGTGGTAGCGGAGCTTGTTGATGTCGAAGCTGCCGCCCTGCTCGGGGCTGCCGATGCCGCACCCGAGGGCCGTGATGAGCGTGCCGATCTCGGCCGACGAGAGCATCTTGTCGAGGCGCGCGCGCTCGACGTTGAGGATCTTGCCCTTCAGCGGCAAAATGGCCTGGAATTTTCGGTCGCGGCCCTGCTTGGCCGAGCCACCGGCGCTGTCTCCCTCGACGATGTAGAGCTCGCTCACGGCGGGGTCGCGCGACTGGCAGTCGGCGAGCTTGCCCGAGAGGCTCGTGAAATCCATGGCGCCCTTGCGCACGATCTCGCGCGCCTTCCGCGCCGCCTCGCGCGCCTTGGCGGCGAACACGGCCTTCTCGAGGATCTTGCGCGCGGTCGCGGGGTTCTCCTCGAAGAAGCGCCCGAGCTTCTCGACCACCACCGACTCCACGATGCCCTTCACCTCGCTCGACACGAGCTTCGACTTGGTCTGCGAGTCGAACGACGGGTCGGGCACCTTCACGCTGATGACCGCGGTGAGGCCCTCGCGGATGTCCTCGCCCGAGAGGCCGTTCTTGACCTCCTTGAAGAGGTTCGCGGAGGCGCCGTAGCTGTTGAACACGCGCGTGAGCGCGCCGCGGAAGCCCGTGAGGTGCGTCCCGCCGTCCTTGTTGTGGACGTTGTTCGTGTAGGGGAACACCTGCTCGACGTAGCTCTTGTTCCACTGCATCGCGACCTCGACCTCGATCGTGTGACCGTTGTCGGCGGCCTGCGAGGCCACGATGTGCACCACCTTGTCGTGCTCCGGCTCCTTCGTCTTGTTCAGGAGCTCGACGAACTCGCGGATGCCCCCCTTGTACTCGAAGGTCTCGCGGCGGCCGTCGCCGCGCTTGTCGGTGAGGTTGATCGTGAAGCCGGCGTTCAGGAACGACAGCTCGCGCAGGCGGCTCGCCAGGATGTCGTAGCTGTAGTCGACCACGGTGCTGAACACCTCGCGATCGGGCTTGAACGTGATGCGCGTCCCGGTGGTGTCCGTGTCGCCCGCCACGGCGAGCGGGGTGAGGGGGACGCCCTTCCGGTACTCCTGCCGGTGGATCTTACCCTCGCGCTTGATCTCGAGCTTCAGCACCTCGCTGACGGCGTTCACGGCCGAGACGCCGACGCCGTGGAGCCCGGCCGAGACCTTGTAGTTCGACTGGTCGAACTTCCCGCCCGCGTGCAGCACGGTCATGACGACCTCCGCCGCGGAGACGCCCTTGGCGTGCATGCCCGTGGGGATGCCGCGCCCGTTGTCCTCCACGGTGACCGAGCCGTCGGCGTTGATGATGACGTCGAGGCGGGAGCAGTAGCCCGCCAGGTGCTCGTCGACGGCGTTGTCGACCACCTCCCACACGAGGTGGTGGAGCCCCGACCCGTCGTGGACGTCGCCGATGTACATGCCCGGGCGCTTGCGCACCGCCTCGAGGCCCTCGAGCACCGTGATGTTCTCGCTGCCGTAGGTCGGAGGGGGCGAAGGGATCGTCTCGTAGTCCGTGGTCATGCAGGGCTCGTTTCTTGGTCGAAAGACCGGCGCGCGGCGGCCATGTGTCGCGATTGAAATGGCGGTTTGTTCACGCCGGCGCGACGCCGCGCTTCGAGAGGAGCCCGAAGTGTAGCAAGAACCGACTGAACAGGCAAGCCGTGCCCGCGCCAGTACCCATGCAATATCAAGCACTTACGCAGACAGTTTCCCGGCCGGTCCGGCGCAGCCACGCGGCGCGTCCGGTAGCCCCCTCGCCGCGCCCCTCCGGGGCGACCTAGGCCCCCGTCACGCGGCCTTGGTCGAGCACGAAATCTTTCCGAGATCCGGCGTCACCGACCGCGATGAGATCCGGCCGGGTCGTGGTGAGCAGCACCTGCCCCTCGTGGGCCCGGAGGAAGCGAAAGAGCGCCGCCGTGCGGGTCGCGTCGAGCTCGCTCGAGACGTCGTCGAGCAGCAGGATGGGGCGCACGCCCCGCGCGCCCGCCACGACCTCGATCTCGGCGGACTTCAGCGCGAGCACGATCGCCCGGTGCTGCCCCTGCGAGGCCACGCCCTTGGCGACGCGGCCCCCGAGCTCGAGGGCGAGATCGTCGCGGTGCGGGCCGACCGACGCGGAGCCCCTCGCGAGATCGCGGACCCGCGACGAGGCGAGCGCCTCGAGGTACGCGCCGCGCTCCTCGGGCGCCGAGCGCTGGTAGCGGAGCGCGAGCCCGAGCCCCGGCGCGCCGATGCGCCGGAAGCCGTCGCTGGCGTGTCCGCCGAGCTCGCCCGCCGCGCGGGCCCTCCCCGCGGCGACGCGCAGGCCGTGGGCGACCGTGAGCGCCTCCCACTCCGGCAGGTCACGGGCCCCGACGCCGCGCGTCTCGAGGGCGCGCTGGCGCTCCCGGAGGGCCCTCCGGTACGACTCGAGCTCGCTCAGCAGCCCAGGCTCGAGGTGCAGCGCCACCCGGTCGAGCAGGCGACGCCGCTCCGCGCTGGGCCCCATCGAGAGGGCGACCTCGCCGGGGTGAAAGACGACCACCGGTGAGCGCACCGCGTAGTCGAACAGCGACCGCGGGCGCTTGCCGTCGATCCTCGGCGCCCGGGCGGCGCCCCGCAGCCCGAGCGACTGGGCGCGCGTGTCGTCCCCCTCGCGCAGGCGACCGCGCACGACCGCGACGTCGTGCCCGAACGCGACCAGCTCCCCGAGCCGGCTCGTGCGGAAGCTCTTCGACGTGGCGAGCAGATACACCGCCTCGAGCAGGTTCGTCTTGCCCTGCCCGTTGTCGCCCGCGAAGACGTTGAAGCCGGGCGCGAGCGTGACCTCGACCTCCGCCAGGTTCCGGAGCGCGTGGGTGGCGAGCGTCTCGAGGATGAGGGGGCGCAGGCGAGCCTCGCGACCCGCTCAGATGCGCATCGGCATGACGACCGCGAGGAAATCCCGCTCCGACGGCTCGCCGTCGCCCGGCCGGAGCACGGCGGGATCGAGCTCGCCAGAGAGGTTCAGGGTGACCTCGTCGGTGGTGAGGGCGCCGAGCACGTCGAGGAAGTACTTGGCGTTGAAGCCGATCGCGATGGGCACGCCGGAGTAGTCGACCGGCAGCTCGTCGAAGCCCTCGCCGCTCTCCGGCGACTCGCTGGAGATGCGCAGCGTGCCGTCCTGGAGCGACAGCTTCACGCCGCCAGTGCGCTCGTTCGCGGCCACGGAGACCGCGCGGAGGGCCTCGGTGAAGGCGGTGCGCGGCGCGCGGACGCTCTTCGCGAACGACTTCGGGATCACCTGCGAATACGGGGGAAACTGCGCGTCGACGAGCTTCACGCTGAAGGTCATCGAGCCGGCCTGGAAGAAGGCCGACGACCCGCTCTGCACGATGGTGAGCTGCGGGCGCTCCGACTTCGTGTCGCGCGCCTCGGCCAGCACCTCGTCGCACAGCCGGCGGAGCTCGTGGATGGCCTTCAGCGGGATGAGCATGGTCGCGGACGCCTGCCGACCCGCGACCTTGACCTCCATCTTCGAGAGCCGATGTCCGTCGGTCGTGACCATGCGGACGATCTCGCCCTCCCACTCGAACAGCGCCGAGTTCAGGTGCGCGCGGGTCTCGTCGGTCGAGATGGAGAAGTGCGTCTTCGCGATGAGCTCCGCGAGGACGTCGACCTCGATCGCGAGCGAAGGCGCACCCTCCGCCGGCTGCGGGAGCGGCGGGAAATCGCCCCCGGGCATGCCGCGGAGCGTGTAGCGCCGCGCGCTGCCCACGGCGCGCATCGTGGCCTGGCCGTTGTCCTTGTCGCTCGTCGCGAGCTGCACGGGGCCGTCGGGCATCATCTTGACGCGATCGACGAGCTCCTTCGCGGGGATGGCCATGCTGCCGGGCTTCGAGATCTCCGCGGGGATGGTGCCGCTGAGGCCCAGGTAAAGGTCGGTGGCGGAGAGCCGGAGCGAGCCCGCCCCGCCGGCCGTGAAGAGCACGTTCGAGAGCACGGGCATCGTGCTCTTGCGCTCGGCGACCCCCTGCATGCGAGCCGCGAGCCTCAGGAGATCTCTCTTTGCGACGGTCAGTTCCATGGCGGCCGACTTAGGTGCCCTTATTCCGCGCGACCGTCAAGGGGCAGAGGAGGGGGAGGCCATGACCGGCGCGAGGGCTCCCGGCAGGCGTCCACGCGAGGCGTCTCCACACGTCCACGCGAGGCTCTCGTCTTGAAGAATAGGTATTAAGAAATATAGAGGTGAAAGAAGACCCTGTGGACGACGGGGGAAAGTCAGAATCGTCTTAGATTCCGATACCTTCCACCCCCCTTTCGGGATGAACAACTCGGGGAGCCCGCTGGGGAGGGTGCTGTGGGTATTCGTGCGACAGCGCCCCCACGGGTTCTTCACGGGGCTCCCGAGCAGCTTTCCCACACCCGTTTGCGGGCCCGCCCGAGGTCTCTCACGCGGGGACGCCGGGCGCGCGGCCACCCGCGTTGGGCTCCTCGACCCGCCCGTCGCGGAGGGCCCGGGCGAGGCGCTCGAGCAGCTCCCGGCGGGTGCGCGCGTAGGTCTTGGGGCCCACGTCGCCGGTGCGGTGGGCCCGCTCGAGCTCCGCGAGCTCGTCGAGCACCGTCGAGGTCCGCGCCCCGTCGTCGCCGCGCGGACCCCGCCGGGTGAGCGGCCGGCGCCGCACGGCGAAGGCCACCGCGATCGCGCCCGCCACGGTGCCGAGCGCGAGCGACGAGGCGATCCACCGCGCCGGGCCCACGGTCGGCAGATCGCGGATCTCGACGCCTACGCGCCCGAGCGGGGCCTCGTCGCGGCGCAGCTCGCGCTCGGTCACGAGCACGCGCTGGCCTTGGTTGTCGGTGCGGGACTGGGCGACGGGGAAGCCGTCGACGACGAGCTTCATCTGGCTCGACGCGGGCGCCATGATCCGGGCCTGCGCGAGGTGCGGCGGCATGCCGGCGTGGAGCGCCACGTCGCGGGTGCCTTCGTACGGGATTTGCCAGCGAAACTCGAGCTCGTGGCGGCCGGGCGCGAACGTGCCGCGGACGCGGGCGCCCTTCTTCGGCGCCGGCGCGCTGTCGATCACGACGTCGCTCATTTGCTGCTGCGAGGTGAGCGCGGTGAACTCGGCGGGCAGCGCGAGGACGAGGTCGCTGGGCACCCACGCGACCTTGCCGAAGTTGTAGAGCGTGATGGCCTCTTGGACCTGCACGCGGTCGTCCTTCATCTCCACGTAGAGAATGGCTTGGGAGACGATGAGCAGCTCGCCGAGCTCGTGCACGACCGGGTAGACGTGGAGCACGCACTGCACGCCCTTGTCGGCTGGCAGCTGGAACGGCGGCACCGCGAACGTCGCGCCGTCCTTCACGACGGTCGCGCGGTAGGCGAGGAGCTGCCCGCGGTCTTGGTCGCGCAGCGTGCACACCCCCTCCGCGTCGGTCAAACACTCCACGCGGCGCCGGCTCTCGCCCTTGGCGACGCTGTTGTTGATGATGCCGATGGTGACCACGGTGCCGGGCAGCGGCTTTCCGTCCGGGTCCTTCACGTGAACGCGGAGCGTGCCCGCGGGCAGGCTGGGATCGGGCTCGGCCGTGTCCGGGGGCGGCTGGAACACCCCGGGAGGCGCGCCGCCGCCCGCGTGGTCGTGCGGGGCGTGTGGCGAGCTGTCGTCGTGGGGCTCGTCGTCGGGCGGAGCGGCCTCGGGCGCCGCGCTGGGCGCCGCGGCGGAAGAGGCCGCGCTCGGGGCGGGCGAGGCTGCGCGCGCGG
>DAORJJ010000135.1:0-13628 GCA_035439005.1 Polyangiaceae bacterium
CTCGAGCACGCCGAGCCCGTGCGCGTGACGGTGACGACCGAGGGCTCCGCGACCGTGGACGCCGCCGACGCGCGCGCGACCCTCGGGCACCTCGACGGCTGGGGGCGCGGCCTCTACGACGGCTCGGGCGCGCTCTACTTCCAGCGCAGCCGCGGCAACACCGGCGAGGCGCGCGTGCGGCTGCTCGTGCGGGGCGAGGGCGCGCTCACCCTGCGCGTGGGCAGCTGCCGCGTGGGTCACCGCGAGGTGCGGCTCACAACGTGACGTCGCCGGCGTCGCCGCACGGCGCGCCGCCATCGCACGCGCGCACCGACGGCGGCGGCGGCGGGGGCGGCGACGGCGCGCTCACGGACGGGCTCTCCCACTCCTGCGGCGGCGGACGCGGCGGCGACGAGTCTCGCCCACGGAAGTAGCCACACGCGAACAGCCCGAACCCGAGCAGCGCCAGACCCAGCAGGCCGCCGAACGACACGACCCCGCCGACGAGCACGGCGAGCACGCGCAGCAGGGCCCCACGCGGGCTCGGTCGAGCGCCAGCGTGGTCGGCGCCCTGGGCTCGGCTCTCGCGCATGGCGGCATCGTACGCCACGCCGGCGCGGGGCGCACGCCAGCCGACGCGGGCCCGCATAGGCTCCGAATTCGTGAATGAAAGCGCGGGACCCACGTCCAACCAGACCGCACTCGCGGAGCCCTCACCTCGCCGGGCGAGGCCCCGCACACCCCGAACGTTCCACGCTCGCGCTTGCCACGCGTGAGCCTCGGAGGCCCCTGCATGCGTCGAGTCCCGTCTTCTCCCGCCCCCGTCTCGCTCCGCCCCGCCGCGCCCGCGCCCGCGACACGGCTGGGGGACTCCCGCTCCGCGACACGGCGGCGCCTCCTCGGCGCGGCGATGGCGATGGCGGGCCTCGCGGGGGCCGCGCAGAGCCACGCCGGCGTGGCTTGGCGCCCCGCCGGCAACCCGGGCAGCGCGGAGCAAGGGCTCCAGACCGCTCCCCAGCAGATCCCATGCCTCGCCACGGGGCCGGGCGCGGCGCGCTTCGCGGGCGAGGTCGTCGGCGGCGTGTGCCGCTACCACGACGGCGCGGCGGAGCGCACGGCGCAGGCCTCGAGCTTCCAGGTGTTGGCCGTGACTGGCACCCACGCGCGGTTCAGAGAGGCCTTCTATCAAGACGCCACCGGCCGCTGGATGAGCGATGGCGCGCTGACGTTCACGTCGAACGGGCGCACGATGGCGCTCTGCCTCGGCACGACCCCGCGGAACGGGCAAATGGTGCGCACGCTCGGCTGGCTCGACGTCGCCGCGGCGGGCACCCCGTACTGCATCACGCACCGCGGGCCCACGGGCGACTACTCGCTCTTCGAGGCCGCACCAGCCGACACGTTCGTCGATCAGCCGCCCCGCTGGCAGGTGGCCACGCAGCTCGACGGTAACATGACGGGCGCGCTCCGGGCCCAGTCGGCGATGTTCTGCCGCGCGCGCGCCAACGCCACCTCCCCCTTCTCGCTGCCTGGAATGGTCATCCTCGGCGCCCGGACGACCTGCCGGCACGCGCTGCGCCTCGACGGCGCCGGTCGCCCGATCCTGAAGAGCACGTCGACCCCGAGCGAGTTCCAGGTGCTGATAGAGCCCATGCCCTCCACGGGGCTGCGCCTCGCCTTCCCCTGGGCCTTCCGGGGCGTCGAGTTCAGCGGCCACCGCCAGAATCAGCTCCGCGCGGGCCAGCTGAGCGGCAAGAACGCCTTCCTGTGCCTGGCCGACCAGGCGTTCGGGCGCACCGCCGCAGGCGTCGCGGTCGACGGCCGGTGCCACGTCCTCGCGCCGATCGGCGTGGTCGCCGTGGACTCCGAGGGCTCCTTCAGCACCCTCGGAGTGTTTCGGCGCATCGGCAGGTAGGGCGCGCTGCGCGGGAAAGCGGCGGCGGCGGGGCGAGGCGAGTTGGCCCCCGCTCCGCGTCGATCGCTTACGCCTTGCGCAGCACGAGCTCCATCGGCATTCCCTCGACCTCGCACGCCTCCACGTGGGCGCCCGCGCGCGTCGCCGGATCGCTCGGCGACGGCGCGAGCTCGATCGACGTCGCGAGCACGTCGGCCGCCAGCGCGCCCTGGTGCTTCGCGAGCGCGTCGAGCAGCGCGGCCGGCGCGTGCACGCGCAACGTGACGCGGTCGGCGAGCTCGAGCTTCGCCTCTTTTCGTGCATTCTGCACGCGGTTCGCCACCTCGCGCACGAGGCCGAGCTCGCGGAGCTCGTCGTCGAGGCGCGTGTCGAGCACCACCACGCCGGCGCGCCCGCCCGCGGCGGCGAAGCCCTCGCGCGCCTCGAACGCCACCTCGACGTCCTCGACGAGGAGCGTGACGCCCTCGTGCTCGGCCGTGCCCGCCTCGCGAAGGGCAGCGAGCAGCGCCGCGGCCCGCGCCGCGTCGAGCGCGCCGAGTGATTTCTTGAGGAGCTGGGCCTCCTTGCCGAGGCCGCGCTGCCCGAGGGTGCGGAAGTTCGGCTTCAGCTTGTACGAGACGAAGCGCTCGACCTCGGCGTCGTCGACGAACGCGACGTCGAGGACGTTGAGCTCGTCTTGGATCATCGCGGCGCCGGAGCCCGCGAGGCTCGCGCGGAGCTTCGCGTCGCCGAGCACGAGGTGCGCCACGCGGAGCGGCTGGCGGACCTTGAGCTTCGCCGAGGTGCGCACCTGGAGGCCGAGGCTCACGAGCTCGCGCACGGCGGCCATCCGTCGCGACAGCTCGTCGTCGACCAAGGCCGGCTCGGCGGCGGGCCAGTCGGCGAGGTGCACGCTCTCGGGCGCGCCCGCGTCGACCCGGCGCACGAGGTTCTGGAACATGCCCTCGGCCGCGAAGGGCACGAACGGCGCGAGCACCTTCGCGAGGGCGACGAGCACCTCATAGAGGGTCGCGTACGCCGCGCGCTTGTCGAGGTCGCCCGCGTCCGGCGTCGCGGCCCCGCTCCACGCCCGCCAGAAGCGCTCGCGCGAGCGCCGGACGTACCAGTTCGAGAGGCCGTCGACGAGGTCGGTGAGGTGCGTGGTCGCGCCGTGCACGTCGTAGCCGTCGAGCGCCTCGGTCACCTTCGCGATCGTGGCGTGGAGCGCGCTCGTGATCCAGCGGTCGAGCTCGGAGCGCTCGGCGACGGGCGGGGCGCTGTCGGTCGGCGAGAAGCCGTCGATGTTCGCGTAGAGCGTGAAGAACGCGTACACGTTGCGGAGGCGAACCAGCGTCTCTTTTTGCGTGGCGCGCACGTTCGAGAGCGAGTGCCGCGTCGAGCTCCACGGTGGGTTCGAGGCGTAGAAGAACCACCGGAACGCGTCGGCGCCCGGCGCGGAGGCCGCGGGATCGCGCACCACGACGCGCTCGGCGTCGGGCAGCGTGGGCACGTCGATGACCTTGATGGCCTGGTCGCCCGCGGGCGCGACGCCCAGCGCCTCGCGGTCCTCCCGCGAGAGCAGCACGGCGCGGCGGCGCAGCTTCACCTTGGCGACGACCTGAACCTTGAGCGACAGCGCGACCTCGGGCACGCCGGCGCGGAACACCGAGACCTCGCGGCCCTCGGTGAGGTCGAGCCCCTCGAGGTCCTCGCGGCTCACGTACGCCGTGCCCTTCGGGGGGCCATTCTCCACGTCCGCGGCGACGAGGAAGTCCATCTTCACGTCGTCGAAGATGACGTCGGGGGGCGTGTAGTTGCCCTTCGACTTGGACTCCTTCTTTCCCTCCTTGTCGCACACGTGCCCGAGCACGATGCACGAGCGGTACGGGTGCGGGAGCGACTCGGGGGCGAGCCCGAGGCGCGCGCGGGCCTCCTCGTCGAACACGAGCGTGGAGATCATGAGCAGCGAGTAGAACCACCCGCGGGTCTGATCGATCGCCTCGGAGATGAAGTCGGCGGGGAAGCTCTGCTTGAACTCGGCCTCGCCCGCGTGGGGGAAGCCCCACTGCGCGAACGGCATGCAGCCCGAGTCGAACCAGCAGTCGATGACCTCCGGCACGCGGCGATACGTTCCCTCCTCGCCCGGGTTCTGCCACGTGACGGCGTCGACCCACGGCTTGTGCACGAGGAGATCGTCCGACAGGGTGGGATCGGCCGCCTTCGCCGCGTGGAAGCTGTCGAACGCGCGCGGGTTCTTCGCCAGGATCTCGGCGACGCTGCACGGCGCCTCGAGCTTGCCGGTGGCGTCGTTCACCCACACGTTGAGCGGCGTGCCCCAGTAGCGCTCGCGGGAGAGCGCCCAGTCGACGTTGTTGTCGAGGAAGTCGCCGAAGCGGCCGTCTTTGATGTGCGGCGGGAACCAGTTGACCGCCTGGTTGTTCGCCTTCGCCTTCTCGATGACCGAGGTCGTGCGGATGTACCACGCGGGCCGCGCGTACTGGATGAGCGGATCGGAGTCGGCGCGCCAACAGAACGGGTAGTCGTGGCGGTAGGTCTCGGCGAGCACGAGCTTGCCGCGCTGCTTGAGATCGGCCTGGAGATCTTTGTCGCAGTCTTTCACCCAGCGGCCGGCGTACGGCGCGAAGGCGTCGACGAAGGTGCCGTCGGGCTTCACCGCGCAGAAGAGCGGCAGCGCGGGCTCCTCGGCGAGCAGCTTGCGGTGCACGAGGTGGTCGTCCTCGCCGAAGGCGGGCGCCACGTGGACGACGCCCGTGCCCGCGTCGAGCGTCACGAAGTCGGCCGCGAGCACCTTCCACACCCTCGCCGCGGTGGGGAGCGCCGCCTCGGCCGCGTAGAGATCGTACGGCGGCTCGTAGGCGAGCCCCACGAGGTCTCTGCCAGGGAGCCTCGCGAGCACGACCGGCGCGTCGACCTTGAGCTTCTTGGCGAGGCCCTCGAGCAGGCCCTCCGCGAGCACGAGCTTGCGGCCGCCGAGGTCGGCCACGACGTAGGTGAACGACGCGTTCACCGCGGCGTACATGTTCGACGGCAGCGTCCACGGGGTGGTGGTCCACACGAGCAGCTCGGCGCCCTCGAGCGCGCCCGCCCCCGCCGCGGTGCGGAGCGGGAACGAGACGTACACGCTCGGATCGTCCACCTGCTTGTAGCCCTGCCCTACCTCGCCGGACGAGAGCGCGGTGCCGCCCTGGGCCCACCACCACACGACCTTGTGCCCCTGATAGAGCAGACCTTTTTTGAAGAGCTCGGAGAGGGCCCACCACACGCTCTCGACGTAGCTGCGGTGGTAGGTGACGTAGGCCTTCTCGAGGTCGACCCAGAAGCCCACGCGCTCGGTGAGCGACTCCCACTCCGACGTGTAGCGGAACACCGAGTCGATGCACTTCTTCACGAAGGGCTCGACTCCGTAGGCCTCGATCGCGGCCTTGCCGTGGATGTGGAGCTCCTTCTCGACCTCGACCTCGACGGGCAGGCCGTGGGTGTCCCAGCCCGCCTTCCGCGGCACGTGGTAGCCGCGCATGGTCTTGTAGCGAGGGAAGAGGTCCTTCACGACGCGCGTGAGCACGTGGCCGTTGTGCGGCAGCCCGTTCGCGGTGGGCGGCCCCTCGTAGAAGACCCACGTGCCACGCGTGGCGGGCCGCGCGAGGCACTTCTCGAAGACGCCGATGGAGCGCCAGAACGCGAGGATGTCCCCCTCTTCCTTGGGGAAGTCGAGCTCGGCGGGCACCTTCGTGAAGACGGGTTCGGTCATGATGATCGAGGGGTCTTAGCGCCTTTTCACGCCGTCATCGGCGCAAAAGTAGGGCGCGGCCCGCCGACGCGCGACGCGCGCGACGCGCGACGCCGCCCGAGGTAGCCTCGGTCGCCCACCCGGCCTACGCCGTCCACCCAGAGAGTCCCGATGCCGCTCTACGAAGAGACCGTCCCTCAGTTCAGCAAAGTCCTCCAGAACCTCGGCCGCTGGCTCGACAAGGCCGAGGCCCTCGCGAAGGCGAAGGGCTTCGACCCCGACACGCTCCTCACCGCCCGCCTCGCGCCCGACCAGTACCCGCTCCTCAAGCAGATCCAGGCCGCGTGCGACGCGGCCAAGCAGCCCGCGTCCCGCCTCGCCGGGAAGGAGCCGCCCGTTCACCCCGACACCGAGAAGACCTGGGCGGAGGCGAAGGCGCGGATCGCGACCTGCGTGGCGTACCTCGGCACCCTCACGCCGGCCGACTTCGAGGCCGCGGAGAACCGGCTCATCACGCTCCCGTTCCTGCCCGGAAAGGGCTGCCGCGGCGGGAACTACGCGCGCGAGATGGCCCTCCCGAACTTCTACTTCCACGCCTCGATGGCCTACGCGATCCTCCGCCACAACGGCGTCGACGTCGGGAAGATCGACTTCATCGGCGGCATGACGCTCGAAGACCTCTAGGCGCGCACGCGGGCCACGCTGGGAGGGCGCCGCTACAGCTCCCAGCCGGGCTCGAGGCAGGCTTCGAGCAGCTCCCGCGGGAGGCGCGCGGGGCGCTCGGTCGTCATGTCGACGCACGCGAGCCGCACCCTCGACTCCACGAGCACCACGTCGCCGCGGCGCACCGTGCCCTCGAGCCACATCGAGAAGCGCGTGACCGCCGCGGCCCGCGTGTCGACGGTCAGCGCGTCGTCGAAGCGGGCCGGCGACCGGTAGCGCACGCGCAGCTCGACGACCGGGAGGCCCGTGCGGGTGGTGGCCTCGAACGCGGCGTAGTCGAAGCCGTGCGCGCGAAAATGTTCGATGCGCGCCGCCTCGAGGAACGCGAGGTACGCGGCGTGGTGCACCACGGCGGCCTGGTCGGTGTCCGCGTAGCGCACGCGCACGTCGAGCGACGAGCTGCGCGGCCGGAGCGCTTCGCTCACGCCCGAGCGACGCGCGCCGCGCCTGCGAGTCGGGAGGCGATCACTCGGCCGACTGCGCGACCATGGTCTCGCGCGTCTGCAGCTTGTCCATCACGAGGTCGTACGACTTGTTGAGCGTGGAGATCTCCTTGAGCTCCGCGTCGTCGATCTTCACGTGGTACTGCCGCTCGATCGCGGCCACGATCTCGACGCCCATCATCGAGTCGATGCCGAGGTCCTTGAAGTGCGCGTCGTCGGGGATGGTGTCCACCTCCGCGATCTCGCTGATGAGGGCGCGCAGCTCTTCTTTCAAGTTGTCGGTCATCGTCTCGTTCCCTTCGTCGTTCGTACCGTGCCCGCGCGCGCGCGCGGAGACTTCACCTACACCGTGATGCGCTTCTCGACGGCCTCGAGCAGGTCGCGCACGGTCTGGAGGCCCGCGAGAGACTCGTCGGGGATTTGGATCTTCAGCTTGCGCTCCATCGCGCCCACGATCTCCAGCATGCCGAGCGAGTCGATCCCGAGCTCGCTGATGACCGTTCCCTCGGAAACGTTCTTGAAGTCCTTCTCCACGACCTCGGCGGCCGTCGTCTCGAACAACTTGAGGAGCTCCACGCGGTTCATCGACATTTCTCGTATCCTTCTGGCTGATTCGCTGCTGGGTGCGGAGGCGCGCGCCGGGAGGCGGTCGCGCAGACGGAGGGACGGCTCAGGACGCCGCGGCCGGGGCGGGCTCTCCAGGCCCTTGCACACGATGTGCCGCCTCGAGCGCCCCCTCGAGGAAGAGCTGCCTCGTCTTGCGGCGCTGGGCCTTGCCGCTGGACGTCCGTGGCAGGGTGCCCTGGGGCACGATCACGACCTTGTACACGTTGAGCGCAAAGTGCGCGAGCACTGCTTGCGCGATGGCCTCGGGCAGGCCCTTGGCCTCGCTCTGGAAGGCCTCGGCGCAGATGACGAGCTCCTCGCCCGCCTCCCCGTCGACGCTGAACGCGACGACGTTCCCGCGCCGCACGCCCGGCAGCTCGCTCACCACCCACTCGAGATCGTTGGGGTAGAAATTGCGGCCGCGCACGATGATGAGGTCCTTCAGGCGACCGCACACGTAGAGCTCGCCGTCGACCACGTAGCCGAGGTCGCCCGTGTGGAGCCAGCCGTCCTGGAAGGCCGCGCGGGTGAGCTCGGGCTCTTGGTAGTAGCCCTGGCACACGCTCGGTCCGCGGGTGACGATCTGGCCTACCTGACGGTCTCCGAGGCGCTTGCCGTCGGCGTCGACGATGGCGAGCTCGTGCTCCGGGAAGGGGCGGCCGCAGTTGACGAGCTCGTGCGCGTCGGGCGCGTCGCTCGGCTCCGCGACCTCGCGCTCGCGGGCCTTCGGGTCGATGCGGTCCGCGCGGAGCCCCGCCCCGAGCGGCGTGAACGTGACGGCGAGCGTGGCCTCGGCCATGCCGTACGAGGGGATGAAGCTGCGCGGGTCGAAGCCGGCGGGCGCGAGCTTCGCCGCGAAGTCGCGCAGCGTGCGCGACTGGATGGGCTCGGCGCCGCAGCCGGTGCGCCGCATGCACGAGAGGTCCCACCCCTCGACGTCGCGCTCCTTCAGGCGCTTGGCGACGAGCTGGTAGGCAAAATTGGGCGCGTAAGTGATGGTGCCGCGGTGCTTGTGGATCGTGTCGAGCCAGAGCCGCGGGTTGCGCACGAAGCTCGCCGTGGGCAGGAACACCACGGGGATATTCGTGAACAGCGGGCCGATGACGAACCCGATGAGCCCCATGTCGTGAAACAGCGGCAACCAGCTCACGCCTTTGTCGAAGGACGAGTCCTTCTCGAGGCCGTGCACCATGAAGCTCTCGGAGTTCCACGCGAGGTTGTTGTGCGTGACCACGACGCCCTTCGGCTTCGACGTGCTCCCCGAGGTGAACTGGAGGAAGCACACGTCCCCGCCGTCGACGCGCGCGTCGACCTCGCCGCTCATCGGGGCGGCGAGCTCCGCGCACGTGAGCACGCCGTCGAGGGTGTCGACGCGCTCGGCCGCGGGCGCGACGTACGGGCGGGTCGCCTCGGTGGTGAGCAGGAGCTTGGCGCCGGAGGCCCGCGCGATGTGCGCGACGGTGTCGTGGTAGGTCTCGACGTTCTTGAACGAGAGCTGCGGCACCATGGGCACCGGCACCACGCCCGCGAAGATGGCCCCGAGGAACGAGAGCACGAACTCGTCGGGGTCGGGCACGACGAGGGCGAGGCGGTCGCCCTTCACGAGCCCCCGCGCAGCGAAGTGGCACGCGCGCCGCCGCGCCTCCTCCCGGATCTCGGCGAACGGCATGTGGCGCTCGGCCCCGTCGGAGCGCGTGAACGTGAACCCGAGCGCGCTCGTTCGCGCGAGCTCGTTGACGGCGTCGACCAAGGTCGGCGGTACGTGTCGGGGGTCGATCATGCAGCTCCGGTGGCGGGTCCCGCCCCGCGCAGGGGGCGAGTGCCCGGTCGCGCTCCCATTACTTTGCGGACGGGCTTGACGCAAGCCGCCGACCACACATCGTTCCTGCGTAAATCTCGCACCGCCGCGTAGATTTTTACGCGTCGCGGGGCGGTCGGGGAGCGCGCGACGCGAGCCGCACGCGGGCCACGCAAGCCGCGCGAGTTGGGGTAGTGAGAGGGCGTGAACCTGCCAGTGAGCCCCGAGGGGGCGTGCCTACGCCAAACGACCGAAGGGAGCGCGGCATGACTGCCGACGACCCCACGCGAAGCCCGCCGTCCCCCGCCGCGCCGGCGCGCGTGCTGGTCACCGGCCTCGGCGTGGTGAGCTCGATCGGCCTCGGGCGGCGCGCGTTCTTCGAGGCGCTCGCGGCGGGCAAGAGCGGCATCTCGCGCGTCGAGTCGTTCGACACGACGCGCATCGGCCGCGACTACGGCGGCGAGGTGAAGGCCTTCCACGCGCGCGACCACCTCACGGCGGCGGAGACCCGGCGCATGGGGCGCTGCTCGGCGATGGCCCTGGCCGCCGCGCGCATGGCGGTGGAGGACGCGCACATTCGGCCGAGCCACCTCGGCGGGCCGCGCACGTCGGTCGTGCTCGGCACGACCATGGGCGAGGCCGACGTGCTCGGGGACATCGACCGCGCGTGGATCGCGCGCGGCGTCTCGGCCGTGCGGCGCGCCCACCTGCCCAAGTACGGCTCCACGCTCCTGCCCATCCACCTCGCGCGCGCGTTCGGCACGGAGGGCGCGGTCATCGCGCTGCCGGCGGCGTGCGCGGCGGGCAACTACGCGATCGGCTTCGGCGCGGATCTCATCCGCCAGGGCCGCGCCGACGTGGTGCTGGCCGGCGCCACCGAGATCCTCCAGGAGCTCCAGTACTCGGGCTTCGCGCGGCTCGCGGCGATGGCCCAGCAGCGCTGCCAGCCGTTCGACCTGAACCGCCAGGGGCTCATCGTAGGCGAGGGCGCGGCGGTGCTCGTGCTCGAGAGCGAGGCCCACGCCGTGCGTCGGGGCGCGACGGCCTGCGCCGAGGTGGGCGGCTACGGCCTCACCTGCGACGGCTACCACATCACCCGGCCCCACCCCGAGGCCGTGGGCAGCATCGAGGCCATGCGGCAGGCGATCACGCGCTCCGGCGTCACCCCCGAGGCCATCGATTTCGTGAACGCCCACGGCACCGGCACGCGGGCCAACGACGCCGCCGAGGCCAAGGTGATGCACGACGTCTTCGGGGGCCGGCGCGTGCCCATCAGCAGCATGAAGAGCCTCATCGGCCACTGCATGGGCGCGGCGAGCGCCATCGAGGCGGTCGGGTGCGTGTTCACGCTCGAGACCGGCGTCTTCCCGCCGACGGCTGGCTACGAGACGCCCGATCCCGAGTGCGATCTCGACGTGGTCGCGAACGCGGCGCGCACGGCCCCGGGCGGCGTGGCGAACATCGTGCTGAACAACTCGCTCGCCTTCGGCGGCTACAACGCCGTGGCGTGCTTCGCCCGGCCCGGCGTGCTGCCGGAGCCGCCCACCCTGGAGGTGCTGTGATGCTCCCGCGCGCGGTCACAGGGGTCGGCGTCACCTCCATCGTCGGCGTCGGCTGGCCTGCCTTCGTCGAGGCCCTGCGCGCGCCACAGCCGCTCACGGCCACCGGGCCCCGGGCGCTGACGACGATCGATCTCGCGAAGTACCCGAACGCCCGCGCCTTCGAGGTGCCGGATTTCGACGCCGCGCGCACGCTCGGCCCGAAGGGCCTGCGCACGCTCGATCGCTTGACGAAGCTCGCCGTCGTCGCCGCGCGCCTCGGCCTCGCGGAGGCCGCGCTGAAGCGCGACAACGCCTTCGTCGCGCTCTCCCCCGAGCGGGTGGGCGTCGTGTGCTCGAACGCGTACGGCAGCCTCGAGGCCATCACCGAGCTGAACCGCGTCGCGAAGCTCGAGGACCCGCGGTACATCAACCCGGCCGTGTTCCCGAACACCGTCGCCAACTCGGCGAGCGGCTACGTGAGCATCTGGGAGAACCTCCGCGCGCTCAACGTGGCCATCTCCGACGGCAACTGCGGCGCGCTCGACGCCGTCGCGTGCGCCGACATCCACCTCGCGCAGGGCCGCGCCGACGCGATCTTGGTGGGCGGCGCCGAGGCGATGCACGAGGCGCTCTTCCTCGCCTTCTCGCTGCTCGGCACCCTCGACCACCCCGACCACGTGCGGCAGGTGGGCCACCTCTCGCTCGGCGAGGGCGCGGCGTTCCTCGTCGTCGAGCCGCAGCGCATCGCGCGGGCGCGTGGGGCGCGCGTGCTCGGCGAAATCGTGGGCTACGGCACCTCGTTCGAGGCGCCCGAGGAGGGCTCGACCCTCATCGGCCCCTCGGGCGACGCCCTCGGCCGCGCGGTGCTCAACGCGCTCGGCGACGCGAAGCTCGACCCCTCCGACGTCGACGTCGTGTGCGCGAGCCTCTCGGGCCTCCACAGGGCCGACGAGGCCGAGCGCGCCGCGCTCGAGCGGGTCTTCGGCAGCGACGGCGTGTGCGTCGCGGCGCCCAAGCTCGTGCTCGGCGAGACCCTCGGCGCCGGCGGGGCGTTCGGCATGGCCGCCGCGCTCGCGTGGCTGGAGGGGGCGCGCCCCGCGACCGTCGTCTCGGGGCACGCGCCCGACGAGATCGACACGGTGGTGGTGACCTCGCTCGGCTTCTACGGGAACGCCTCGGCGGTCGTGCTCCGCCGACCTCAAGGCTGAGAGGCTCGCTCGCTACCGCTTCGCGCGGGGCTTCTCGGCCTTCGCCGGGGCAGCCGGCGCCGCGCGCGGCGCGCCGTCGCACGTGAAGGCGCCTCCGCGCTGGAAGAAGCGCAGCGCGACCTCGACGTCGGCGGTCGACAGCGCGCTCGCCCCGGCCCGCGCGCAGCGGACGTGGGGCAAGCCGGCGCCACTGAGTCGCTTGTCAAGCTGATTGACCTTCTCGCTGTCGGGCGCCGCGAGGAGCAGGACGGCCGGGCGCTCGGACGCGGCGGCGGGGGTCGGAGACGGCTCACCCGGCTCGGCGGGCGTGTCGCCGCCGCCGACGAGGGCGAAGGCCCCGGCCTTGAACGCGCCGCTCTGCGCGAGGCGCGCCGCGAAGGTCGCGCCCTCGCCCGAGGCGAGCACGAAGCGCGGGTGGGAGTCGCCCTCGAGCAGCTCGTTCACCTGCCAGAGCGTGTGGTCCCAGTCGGCGAGGAGCGCGCGGCTCTCCCCCGGATCGCCGCCGTGGGGCCAGCAGAACTCGTCCTCGCGGCCGGCCTGGAGCGCGCACAGGGCGCGACGACCGCGCGGCAGGACGACCGCGTAGCCGCGCGCGACCACGGCGTGCGCGGCGGCCCACTCCTCGGCGTCGCCGCGGCCCGCCATGCGCGCGTGCAGGTACACGACGATGCCGGTGTGCGGGCCGTGCGCGGCCGGCAGCGCGAAGCACACGTCGCCGTGCCCGGCCTCGAAGCCCTCGGGGCACCAGTGCTCCACGGGGGCCTCGACCGGCGGCTTCGGGCACCCGACGAGCGCGAGCGCCGCGGCGGCGCAGAACGCGACCGACGCGACCGACGCGACCGACGCGGCGAGCCGGCGCCTCACCCGGCCACCGCGTGTCGAATGCGGGCCCAGAGCGCCTCGCGGCCGAGGAGCGTCTCGGCGCTCGTGCCGAGCACCTCGAGGCCGCTCTCCTTGCGGAGGGCGGCGAGCGCCGGCTTCTGCGCGGCGCCCGAGAGCTTGTCGACCTTGGTGGCGCACACGATCACCGAGACGGGCATCGTGCGCTGAGCGCGGGGCGGAGACGCGAGAAACTCCAGCAGATCGCGCTCTTCCTGCTCGACGCCGCGGCGCACGTCGACCAGCACGAACACGGCGCGGAGCGTAGGGCGCTCGAGCAGGTAGCCCTCGAGCATGCTCCCCCAACCCTTGAACTCGCTCTTCGAGCGCTTTGCGTAGCCGTAGCCGGGGAGGTCGACGAGGTGCACGGCGAGGCCGTCGGCGAGCTTCGCGCTGAACACGTTGAGCTGCCGCGTGCAGCCGGGCGTGTTGCTCGTGCGCACGAGGTTCCGGCGCCCCATGAGCGCGTTCATGAGCGACGACTTGCCCACGTTCGAGCGGCCGGCGAAGGCGATCTCGGGCACGACGGGCGCGGGCAACCCCTCCACGTTGGTCGCCCCCGCGGCGAACTCGGCGGCGACCACGCGCGTCTCGCGGTCGCTCGGCTTCACTCCGGGTTCACTTCCAGGTTTGGGCGCGCTCATGCGCGGGTTGTAGAGCACGCGGGCGGCATTTCAAAGGTCGGTGATGGAATCCGGTCGCGCGCGACCCCGCGCCGAGGCGCTAAGGCGGAACCCAGTTCCGCCGATCCTGAATCGTCAGAAGGCCATGTGCACACGTCGCGGTCATCGAGCCCGGAATCCCACGGC
>DAORJJ010000136.1:0-13593 GCA_035439005.1 Polyangiaceae bacterium
CACGCTCGACGCGGCGTTCGGCCTCGTGGCCGACGCCGACGTGCGCGTCGACGGCGTGCCGCTCACCGAGCTCTCGCTCTCCGAGCTGCGCGAGGCCGTCGCGATGGTCCGCGGGCCGGATCTGTTCGAGGGGACGGTGGTGGACAACGTGCGCGTGGGCCGTGACGACGTCACCTTGGCGGACGCGCGCCGCGCGCTCGAGCGCGTCGGCGTCGAGGGCGCGGTGGCGCGCCTGCCCTCGGGGCTCCAGAGCTCGCTCACGAGCTACGGCGCGCCGCTCACCCGCGAGCAGGCCACGCTCGTGGCCCTCGCGCGCGCCCTCGCGGGGCGCCCTCGCCTGCTCCTCATCGACGGGGCGCTCGACGCCCTCCCGGACGCCGCGCGCGCCCGGGTCGTCGAGGCCCTCGCCACGCGCGGCCCCCTCTCGGTCGTGGTGTCGACCGAGCGCGCCGACGTGGTCGCGGCGCTCGCCAGCGGGGGTGCGTCGTGAGCGTCGTCGTGAGGCCCTGGCTCGACGACGAGTCCGGCCCGGCGAGCCTCCGCTCGGTGAAGAGCCAGGCGCGCACGCGCCGCCTCGCGCGGCTCCTCTTCGGCGGCGTCGCCACGGCCTTCGCGTCGCTCTTCGTCATCCCCTGGCAGCAGACCTCGCTCAGCGCCGGGAGGGTCGTGGCCTACGCGCCGCTCGAGCGTCGCCAGACCATCGAGGCCCCCATCGACGGGCGCATCGTGTCGTGGTCGGTCCGCGAGGGCTCGCTGGTGAAGAAGGGCGACATGATCGCGGTGATCTCGGACAACGATCCCGAGCTCATGGCGCGCATGCGCCTCGAGCGGGCGGCGGTGCAGAACCGCACAGAGGCGGCCCGCGCCCGGGTGCGCTCGCTCGAGGACCGCATCCTGTCGCTCGAGACCTCGCGGACCACGGGCGTCTCCGCGGCGGGCTCCCGCGCGCGCATGGCGCGGGATCGCGTGATGGCCGCCGAGCACGCGGTCGACGCGGCCGAGGGGGCCGAGAAGACGGCGCACCTCAACCTCGATCGCCAGCGCTCGCTCGCCAAGGACGGCCTCGCCTCCACGCGCGCCGTCGAGCTCGCCGAGCTCGACCAGCTCCGCGCGCGCACCGACCTCGAGCGCTCACGCGCCGCGCTCTCCGCCGCGAAGAGCGAGGAGCTCGCGCTGCGCTCGGACCACGAGAAGGTCGGGTCCGACGCGCGCGCCCTCATCCGCGACGCGGAGGCGGCGAAGGCCTCGGCGCTCGGCGAGGTCGCGAACGCCGAGGCGGAGCTCACCCGGGTGGACGTGCGCCTCGCGCGGCAGGCGTCGCAGCACATCACGGCGCCGCGCGACGGCACCGTGCTGCAGCTCCTCGTCGCCCAAGGCGGGGAGATGGTCAAGGGGGGTGACGGCATCGCCGTGCTCATCCCCGACACCGAAGATCGCGCCGTCGAGCTCTTCGTCGACGGGAACGACCTCCCGCTCGTGGCCGAGGGGCGCCACGTGCGCCTCCAGTTCGAGGGGTGGCCCGCGGTGCAGTTCTCCGGCTGGCCCCAGGTCGCCGTGGGGACGTTCGGCGGCGACGTGGCGCTCGTCGACTCGGCCGACGACGGGAAGGGGAAGTTCCGCGTCGTCGTGCGGCCGCAGCCGGGCAAGCCCTGGCCCGAGACCCGCTACCTGCGCCAAGGAGTGCGCGCGCAGGGGTTCATCCTCCTTGGCCGCGTGTCGCTGGCCTACGAGCTGTGGCGCCAGTTCAACGGGTTCCCCGCGCAGAACCCGGCCCCGCCGGCGCCGGCCGCGCAAGGGAAGTCGAAATGAAGCGCGCCCTTGGGACCCTCGGGCTCTTTGCGGCCGTGCTCCTCCGGGCCGCGCCCGCGGTCGCCGACGCGGCCCCACCGGAAGCGCCCCCCGCGCCGTCGACGCCCGCGGCGAGGTCGCCGCTCACGCTCGCCCAGGTCTTCGCGTCCATCGAGCGCGATCTGCCCGCCGTGGCGGCCTCGCGCGCGGACCAGAGCGCCGCGCGTGGCGATCGCACCGCGGCCGATGGCGGGTTCGACACCACGCTCCGCGCGCGCGCCGGTGGCGCTCCGCAGAGCTACTACCGCACCTTCCGGGTCGACGGCGTGATCGAGCAGCCGACCTCGGTGTGGGGCGCGACGGTGTTCGGGGGCTACCGCCTCGGTCGTGGAGACTTCGCCGCGTACGACGGCAAGAGCGAGACCAATGACCTCGGCGAGGCCCGCGCGGGGCTCGCGGTGCCGCTGCTCCGCAACGGGCCCATCGATCGCCGCCGCGCGAGCCGGACCCGCGGCGCGCTCGGGGAGGCGGCCGCGGAGCAGGGCCTCCGCGCGCAGCTCCTCGACGCCAAGCGGCAAGGTGGGCTGCGCTACTGGGCGTGGGTGGCCGCGGGGCGCCGCCGCGACGTGGCGCGCACGCTGCTCGAGAACGCGCTCCGCCGCGACGAGCAGATCAGCGCGCGCGTGGCGCGTGGGGACCTGGCTGCGATCGAACGCACCGAGAACGCGCGGGCGATCCTCCAGCGGCGCTCGCAGCTCGCGAGCGACGAGCGCGCGCTCCAGAAGGCGGCGATCGAGCTCTCGCAGTACCTCCGAGCCCCCGGCGGCGGGCCGATCATCCCCACCGACGAGCAGCTCCCCCCGCTGACCGAGCCGACGAGCTGGCCCGCCGACTCCCTCAGCGCGGCGGCGGCGCGCGCCGTCGCCTCGCGCCCCGACCTGAAGCGGATCGGGCTCGCGCGCGAGAGCGCGCGCGTCGAGGCCGACTTCGCCCGAAACCAGCGCCTGCCCGCGCTCGACGTGCAGGTCGTCGTGTCGAAGGACCTCGGCGACGGCAGCGCGACGCGCCGCCCCGTCGAGGTCGAGGCGCAGGTCCTGTTCGAGGTGCCCCTCCAGAACCGGCAAGCGAGCGGGCGCGCGGAGGCGGCGCGGGCGGCCCTCGCGAAGGTGGCCGAGCAGGAGCGCGGCGCGCGCGATCGCGTGGTGGCCGACGTGCAGGACGCCCGCTCCGCCACCGAGCTCGCGCGCACGCGCCTCGCCCTCGCGCGCGCCGAGGTCGAGGTCTCGGTCGACCTCGAGCGCGCCGAGTGGCAGCGCTTCGCCGCCGGCGACACGACGCTGCTGGTCGTGAACCTGCGCGAGCAGGCGACGTTCGCGGCCCGGGTGCGCGAGATCGAGGCGCTCGCCGAGTGCCAGAGCGCGCTCGTCCTCCAGCGCGCCGCGACGGGCGCCCTGGAGTGACCCGCGCCCCGCGGCGCGCGCTCCAGGTGTCCGAAACAGTTGACATCCCAGGCCAAGAGCGTAGGTTGCACCTCGCTGACGCGCGGTGGAGCAGCCTGGTAGCTCGTCGGGCTCATAACCCGAAGGTCGTAGGTTCAAATCCTACCCGCGCAACTAAGAAACCCCGGCGAAAGCTGGGGTTTTGGCCTTTTGTGGCCCAATGCTTGGCCCAATGCTCCCCCGAAGAGAGGGCGTCAAGGGTGGGGAAGGGAGCCCCGATGCTACCGGCCGTCACGTCCTCGGCTTGCTTGACGTACCCGTCCGTGGTGGCTGGACTCTCGTGCCCCATGCGCCGCTGCAACGCGCTCGTGGCAAGCCCTCCGAGGGCGCACCATGTGGCGAAGCTGTCTCGGAGCGATCGGAAGTCCACGGGCTCTTCGGTCGCGGTGTCGGCGTAGAGCCTCGCACGTTCGACCTTCGCGGCGCGGAGGTGGTCGCGGAAGCGTCCGGCCATGCGCTCTTCACCCCTCGCCACGTCGGGCACCACGAGCTCGCCGTCGGGGCGCTTGGGGTCGCCCCGCATGGCGTCGAGCAACGGCAAGAGCGGCCCGACGATCGGGAACGTGCGGCGTCCGGCTTCGGTCTTCGGTGCCTTCACGGTCCGTGTCGCGTCGTCCCATGCCTTCGACACGGTCACGGTACACGCCTCGAGATCCACGTCGCCCCACGTCAAGACGCGAAGCTCGCCGGGTCGAAGGCCCGTGTAGAGTGCAACGGCGTAGAGTCGGCGCCATGCGAGCGGCACGGCTTCGCACGCCATGAGGGCGGACCACTCGCCCGGGTAGAGCCACGGGCGCTTGCGCGATGCTCCCCGGGTCGGAGGAAGGATCCCAGCGTGAAGCCCCGGAGAGCCGGCGGGAAGGTTCGCGTGAACGCGGAGGGTCCGATCCTTGGCGTTCGCCGCGGCTCCCATCGCGCTCGTCACGTGCGCCCACACTTGCGTCGCGGTCTTCGGGCGCGCCTTGCCAGCGGCGACCGCCCTATCGAGGTGGTCGCGAACTTCCTCGAGATCGTCACGGGTGAGCGTGGCCACCGGCTTCGAGCCAACGATCGGCGAGACCCACTTCCGCAACTGATAGCCGGTCTTCACCCGGTGCCCCTCGCCGCACGTCTTGCTCGCGAGGTACCGCCTACACCATGCGTCCGTTGTCTCGCCGGATGGGACCGGGGCGCCCGGCGAGCTCGCGCGCTTCTTCGCCAAGAGGGCGCCGTGCTTGTCCTCGCGCTCTTGGATCGCGGCGACGAACTCGCGGGACTTCGCCTCGCTCATGCCGTCGGGCACGTCGAGCCGGAAGCGTGACCCATCGGCGAGGCGGATCCGCCCGCGGTAGTGGGTCTTCCCGTCGGCGCCCCGGTAGGTGTCGAGGGTGCCCGTCCTCGCCGGTCCGCCCTTGTGCTTCGTCTCGCTCATGATGCCGCTCCTCGCCACGATGCCCCACAACGCGCTTTCACCCGGTGCCCGACGCATCGCCTACCCCTCGCCCGCGGGCGCGTTGTCGGCGGACGTGGGCGGACTCTCACGGTCGAGACGATCGGCGAGGGCGAGGAGAGCATGGGCCACGGGTCGAAGCTCGCCTCGCCGGATCGCGACGCCTCGCGTTCGTGCCCGGTAGCCTCCCCCATCGGCGAACTCCGCATAGGCCACGACGTAGAGCCCGTGGCACTCGCCGCCGTTGTCGCCATCGTAGTGGCGTTCCACGAGCACGAGCGCGGTGCCCGGTCCGCCCCGGCCGCTCTTCCGGTTGAGCCGCACGAGCGGCGGCGGCGGCGAGGCGTGCGACACGTCGAGCAACCCGAGGTCACGGACGGGCGGGTCGTCCGGCAAGGCACCGGAGGGCGAGAGAGCTTCAAGGGCTCCAAGCATGCGGGCCCGGCTCTCGGCGCGCTCCTCTCGCACGCGTGCGGCGTCGGCTTCTTCCTCGGGTGAGCGAGCCACGCGACGGCGCTTCGTGGGTTCGGTGACAACCCCGTCGGAGTCGTGGGGCAAGGGCTTCTTGGCGAGAGGTCTCATGGTGGCCCTTTTTTTGTAGGAGATCGGAGGGTATCCGCCCGGGCGAAGGGGGGGGCGGCCGGGATTTCAAGGGGGGTGGGGTCGTCATGCGGGCGAGCGCTTGGCCTTGGACTTCGCTCCGAGGTCTTCTTCGATCGCGCTCATGCCTCGCTCGAGGGCGGCGCGGAGGGCGAAGGAAACGGGCAGGTCGACACCGGCGCCGGACTTCTCCCCCATGAGCTTCGCGAGGGCGGCGAGGCGGGCGCGTGTGGGGACGTCGAGCCGGATCGAAAGGGTGTCTCGGGCGCTCGCGCTCTTGGTCGTCTTCTTGGTGGCCATGGTCAAGGAGTGTGCCACGCGCCGCAATACGTCGCAACTCACTGCGTCACGAATGGTGTTCAGTGTTCTGAGACTGACGCGCGACGTTAACGTGTGACAAGGCAAGTGGCGTGTCACAATGAATTGCGCACTTGCCCGCCCGTCTAACGGGGCATGAGCAAGAAGAGCCGCACCGGGAACCCCCTCGCCGCCGTCGCCTACCTTCGCGTGTCGACGGTCGACCAGGCTCTTGGGCTCGACGCGCAGAGGGTCGAGATCGAAGGGTGGGCGGCGCGCGCCGGTGTCGTGGTCGTCTCGTGGCATGTCGACCGCGGAGTGAGCGGCGGATCGACCATCGCGGATCGCCCCGGCATGCTCGAGGCGTTCGGGGCGCTCGAGGCGCACGGCGCGGGCCTTCTCGTGGTGGCCAAGCGCGATCGCCTCGCGCGTGACGTCGTGGTCGCGGCGACCGCGGAGAGCATGGCGAGGAGCGCGGGCGCTATGGTCGTCTCGGCGGACGGCACCGGGGCGGGCGACGGCCCCGAAGCCGCGCTCATGCGGACCCTCTTGGACGCCTTCGCTCAGTACGAGCGCGCCATCATCCGGGCCCGGGTCAAGAAGACCCTCGGAGTGAAGAAGAGCCGCGGCGAGCTCGTGGGGGCGGTGCCGTTCGGTCAACGTCTCGGCGCCGATGGCGTCCGGCTCGAGGTCGAAGCGAGCGAGCAAGAGACCATCGCGCGGGCGCGGGCCCTCCGCTCCGAGGGGTGGTCTCTTCGTGAGGTCGCCGCCTCGCTCGCGCTCGAGGGCAGGAAGAGCCGCAACGGCCGCACCTTCGACGCGAAGCAAATCTCGAGGCTCCTCGCCGCTTAGGCCCGGGGCGCTCATGGCGGACCGAGCGTGAGGCGGACCGCGCACACGGGTACCGCCTTCATGAAGACGGCCGTCTTGGTGCGCACGAGCTCGCGCCGTGTCGCTCGGGTCACCTCCTGGCCGTAGCACCACGACACCGGCCCGTCGGGGCCGTCGTCCACGTCGAGCCACCTCGAGACCGCATCGCGAACGGACTTGAGGGCCCCGGCGAGGTTGTCGGAGTCGAGCCGGCGCGAGGCGATCCGGGTGAGGGTCACGCGGAGGGGAAGCGCCGGCCGCTCGTGCCTCGCGAGGGCGTCGGCCACGGCGAGGCGTTGGGCCCGGGCCCGGCGAGACCTCGCGAACCACGCCCCCCTCGCGTTGGGCTCGCTCACGGTCACGATCGGGATGGTCACTTCGAGACGCACGGCCCCGTCCTTTCGCGCCACGATGGCCCACGACGCGCCGACGTTCTCGGGTGACCCATGCGGCCCGGGTCGGAAGAGCGAGGTCGACAAGGGGCAGGAGCGGCGGACGGCGCCCCCTCGAGCCGAGCCCGCGCATGGTCGGAGGTCCGGTGCTGTGGCCCCGTCCCTCCGCACCTGCCCGACACTCGCTTTCCGGTTGTGGTGACGTGCTGACTTGTAGCGTCCGTTTCCCTATTCCCCCCCCATGCGCGCCCGCGTGGGAGGGGATAGGCGCTTCGCTCACCGCAAGTCACCACGTCACCACATCCCCTTCGGCCGACGTCATGAGCCGGACGCCCGCCCATGCGTCGAGAGTCTGCATGCCGTGCCGCACCTTTCCCTTTCGGACGCCGAAGGCGCGGAGACGTTCGGCGAGGGTCTTCGCGCCAAGTGGAAGCGCGCCAATTTCCTTCGACCACGCTTCGTACTCGCTCCGGAACTCCTTGCGCGACACCCTCCCCGCTGGGTCGAGCCGACATCGTTCGCGAACGAACTGCCCGAACGTGTCCGACTCTTCCCGGTAGGCGCTCGTGGCTTCTTGCACGGCGGGCGGATCGCCAAGCCCATGGGCGTGCCATTCGAGACACCCACGGACCGCCCATGCCAAGACCCCGGGCAGTTCGGCGAGGAGCTTCGCAGGAAGGCCCGTGTCGCGCTCCTCTCTTGGGATCGTGACCGTCCACGGAATGAGCCGGATCCGGCGCCATACCCCTTCGTCCGCGCCTCGCACGAGAGGGCGATGGTTCCCGGCAAGCCAAAGTTTGTGCGTCGGGTTGAACGTCCAAAAGTCCTCGCGCATGCGTCGAGCCGAGATCGCGTCACCTCCGGTGAGATCCTTGAGGAGCGCTTCGTCGAAGGACGCCCCTTCGTCGATCTCCGCGCATGTCACGAACCTCGAGCCGAAGAGCATGGTGAGGTTCGTCTCATGCTGCGAACCCTGGTGCTTGAAGAGAAGGCCCCGCGGCGCCCGCGCGCCGTAGTCGCCAAAGAGCGTGTGAAGGGTCGAGAGGAACGTTGACTTCCCGTTCGCGCCGCCGCCGAAGAGAAAGGCGAGCACGTGCTCGCCGGTGTCGCCCGAAAGCGAGTAGCCGACCAGCCGTCGGAGGTAGCCCACGAGCTCCGCATCCCCGCCCATGGCCCGAAGCAGAAACGCGTCCCACGTCGGGCAGGTCGCATGCGGCGCGTACGCGACCGGGGCGAGCTTGGTCATGAGCGCCGCGCGGTTGTGAGGGCGTAGCGCTCCGGTGCGGAGGTCGACAATCCCGTTGGCCACATTCAGTAGCCGCGGGTTGGCGTCGAGCTCCGCATGCCCGACCGCCATTCCGTCTAGGCCGGCCGCGACCTTGGCCATTCCGTCGAGCCGCTTCGCGTCTTGGCTTTGCCGCGCGAAGCGGTAGAAGCTCTCCGCCGCCTTGTCGCCTCCGGATCGCTCGAGGTTGGCGACCGCCTCGCCCATGAGGAGCCGCGCCACGTCTGCGCACATCGAAGGGACACGGCAAGTCGAGTCAAGCTCCCAGCGGCTCCCATCCCAGCAAAGCCACTTGCCCCACTTCGGGACGTACCGCAGATCGCGGCCGTGCGTGCGTGCGAGGCGTTCGGCGTTCGCGAGGTCGCTTTGCGGGTCCACTGCCCCTCGCGCGATGGGTGCAAGTGCTTCGGATGCGGCGTCGTCGCCGAACAAGTGAGCGGCGAGCTCCGGATCGATCTGCCCCGTCATGGCGCCACCTTCGCCACGAATGGCCGATCGCACGTCGCACAACGAAGGGTGCCGTCGCGCTCCTCGCGAAGCTCGAGGGGGCACGAGCACGAGCGCGCGGCCAGGGCGACAAAGGCCAAGATGCGGGCGCGATAGCGTGCGGACGCCGAGACGTGGGCGGCGCGCGGGCCCGGGGCGCTCACGAAGCACCTCCCACGAGCGCGAGGTAAGCCGCGTCGGCGTCGCTCGAGGTGGCGCGCGTGCGCACCTTGCGGCCCTCGAGCCAAGCGAGCAGATCGGACCGGCGGACCACCACGGGCCGGCCGTACCCGGCGAGCTCGTCGCGCCCGATGGCGTCACGGATCGCCCGCGGCGACTTGCCAGTGAGGGCGGCGCCGGCGCGGAGGTTGAGGAACGGATCGGCTTCCGGGGTCGCGTGGCTCTCGAGCGCGTCGGCCTCGAGATCGTGGGCGGCGGCGAGGGCGCGGTAGGCGCTTGCTTGGGCCCTCTTGGCGGCGGCGGCGAGGGGCGCGCTCATGATGCCCGCCGGGGGGCAAGGCGGACGTCTCCGCGCTCTCGGGCGGTCGCGTTGCGCTGGACGAAGGTGGCGATCGCCGCTTGGCATCGCGCCGATCGCGGGGCCTGTTGTGACGCGCGGAAGAGGCGCACGGTATGCACGCTCAGCCCGGCCGAAACGGCGACGTCTTCGTCCGTCAGTTCGAGGCGGCCGACGAGCGCGAAGAAGGCGGAGATCTGCTTGGGCGAAAGAGGGGGGACGGGAATAGGCGACGACATGAAACCCTCCGAGGGGAATCAGGTTGTCGGCGGATCGTCTCAGCCCCACCGGACCGCATCGAACCAATCCGAAAGCCCCCGAAGGGGAAGGCCCCACCATCCAGCAGGAACCAGGCCGCGAGACACCCCGCTCAGCCGTCAAATGACACCTTGCGTCGTGCGCTCGCGTGCGTCAAGTCCAGTTAATCAAGTTCCGAAAGGTCGAGGCGCCCGGCAACCTCTCGCGGGTCACGTGCCGTTCCGCTTCACGATCGTCGTCACGTTGCTACCGGCGAGGCGGCGGGCTTCGAGCTCCTTCGCGAGCATGGCCACGACGTCGAAGCGCCCGGCCGTCGCGGCGAGCAAGAGCGCGCGCTCAAGGGCCCCGTCGCCACCGGCCGCGGCGTCCTCGGGTTGGGCCAGGCGTTGGGACACGGACGTCACTTCGCGCACTTGGGCGTCACTTGCGGAGGTGTCCGCATCATCCGAATTGCCGGATATGTCGAAAAGTGACGTAGTATCGCGCACTTGCCACGATTCAAATCCTACCCGCGCAACTAAGAAACCCCGGCGAAAGCTGGGGTTTTCGCCGTTTGTGGCCCGGTTCGCCGGCGCGCCGCGCGGCCGACGCGATCGGAGGTACGCGCGTCCACCTCGCCGCGCGGCCACGCGAGACGCCCCTCGTCAGAGGTCCGTGAACCGCCAGTCTTGGGTGGACGCGAGCTCGATGAAGGCCCTCACCTTCGCCGAGAGCAGCCGCGTGGTCGGGTAGAGCACGTGGATGGGCAGGGCGGGGGGCTCGAAGTCGGCGAGCACGACGCGGAGCCTCCCTGCGCGGACCGCGTCCACCACCTGGTAGGCGAGCGCCATCGCGACCCCTCCGCCGAGCTCGGCGTGGCCTATCGCCGCGTCGGCGCTGTTCGTCACGAACGTGGGCGCGAAGGTGACGCGCGCCTCCCGCCCGCCTCGCTCGAAGCGCCACTCGGGAGTGGGGGTGAGGGCGGTGAACTGGATGACCTCGTGGGCCGCGAGATCGTCGGGCGCGCGCAGCTTCTTGTGAAGGGCGAGGTAACGCGGGGCGCCCACGATGACCCGCCGCGTGAGCCCCACCGCGCGCGCGACCGCGCTCGAGTCGTCGAGCGGCCCGATGCGGACGGCGGCGTCGACGCCGTCCTCCACGAGGTTCACGTTCCGGTCCGAGAGCGTCAGCGCGCCCGTGACGGCGGGGTGCTTCGACAAGAACGCGCACATGACCGGCGCGACGTGGAGCCGGCCGAACAGGTTGGGGGCGGCGATCACGAGCCGGCCGCTCGGGACCGTGCGCTCGGCCTGGGCGGCCTCCTCGGCCTCGGCCACGTCGGACAGAATGCGCCGCGCGCGCTCGAGGTAGCGCGCGCCCGCGTCGGTCAACGCGACCGAGCGCGTGGTCCGCTGGAGCAGGCGGGCGCCGAGCCGCTCCTCGAGCGCGGCGATCATGCGCGTCACGGCCGGCGGGGACAGGCCGAGGCGCCGCGCGGCCTGCGCGAACCCCCGCAGGTCGGCGACGGCGACGAAGACGCTCATGGCTTCCAGGCGGTCCATGCATTCTTTCAACAGGTGCAATGGTGTTCTGTCAATCGAGCTCATTGTTGCGACCGGTCCGGCGGCCCACGTTGCTGGGGCGACGGTCGAACCCCTCGACCGCCCACGCCAACCTCGAAGGAGCTCGCCATGTCCCGTATCGCTACGCCCGCCACGATCGCCGCCTCTCCCGCCGCCGCCCAGCGCTCGCTCGAGGGCGTCCAGAAGCAGCTCGGCAGCGTGCCCAACCTCTTCCGCATCGTCGCCAACAGCCCGGCCGCGCTCGAGGGGTATCTCGGCCTCAACGCCGCGCTTTCGAAGGGCCGTATCGACGGGCCGACCCGCGAGCGGCTCGCCGTCGCCGTCGCCGAGCTGAACGGCTGCGAGTACTGCCTCTCGGCGCACGCGTACCTCGGCAAGAACCTCGCGAAGCTCGACGACGCGGAGCTGCGCCGAAACCAAGAGGGCTCCTCGTCGGACGCGAAGGCCGCCGCCGCGCTGCTGTTCGCGACGAAGCTCGTGCGAGCGCGGGGCCACGTCACCGACGCCGACGTGCTGGCCGTCAAGCGCGCGGGCTACGACGACGCGCAGGTGGTCGAGATCGTCGCGCACGTGGCCCTCAACACGCTGACCAACTACGTCAACAGCGCGCTCGGGACCGAGCTCGACTTCCCCAAGGTGTCGCCGCTCGGCGCCTCGGTCGAGGAGCGCGCGGGCGCTGCCGCCGCCCCCGCCGCGGTCAGCTGAGGGCGCGGCGCCGATCGACCGGAGTGGACCCACACCTCGCGGAGGACGCCGTGGCAGAGACGACGAAGGTGCCGAGCGACATCGCCTTCACCCCCGCGGTGAAGGCCATTCAGGAGCGCAAGGGCTCGCGCGGGGCCTACGCGCGCATGGAGCGAGGGGCGGGCTGGAGCACGGCGATTGACGAGGATCTCGCGGCCTTCATCGGCGCGCAGCGGAGCTTCTTCCTCGCCACGAGCAACGCCGACGGTCAGCCCTATATCCAGCACCGCGGTGGCCCGCCCGGCTTCCTCCGCGTGGTCGACGAGGCGACGCTGGCGTTCGCCGACTTTCGCGGCAATCGACAGTACATCTCGCAGGGCAACCTGACCGAGAACCCCAAGGTGCACCTCTTCCTCATCGACTATGCGCGCCGGCAACGCGTGAAGATCTGGGGCGAGGCGCGCGTGGTGGAGGGAGACGCTCAGCTCCTCCACGAGCTCACGCCCCTGGGCTACGACGCGCGCCCGGAGCAGGCGATCGTCGTCCGGGTGGCGGCGTGGGACGCGAACTGCCCGCAGCACATCCCGCAGCGGCTCGAGGCGAGCGACGTCGCGCGGGCCCTCGCCGAGCGTGACGCGAAGATCGCCGCGCTCGAGCGGGAGATCGCCCGCCTCGAGCGGCGCGCGTGAGCCTCCGCGCCGAGGTCCGCGGGCTCAGTGATCGAGCTTGGGTGACACGAGCTGGACGGCCGCCTCGACCAGCCTGCCCCCGACGCCCCGCGCGTCCGGAGTGGTGGACTCCTCCGCCATCGCCTTGCGCGCCGCGGCCTCGAAGGTCCATCGCGGCTCGTAGCCTATCTCGCCCCAATACCGGTCGTCCGCGGGGAGCAGATCGCCCTTGAAGCCGAGCACCAGCTCGCGCGCGAGGGAGAAGTCGGCGCGGGTGACCAGCTTGAGCCACCACGACGAGAGCGACACGCTGAGGAACGGCACGGCGACGCCCGGCACGCGCCGCCCTCGCAGCGCGGCGATCGTCGAGAGGATCTGCCGGCCGCTCACCGTGTCGGGGCCTGGGATGTCGTACCAAGCGCTCGCGGGGAGCGGGAGGTCGAGCGCGCGGACGAGCGCGACGACCACGTCCTCGAGGGCGATGGGGCACGTGCGCGAGGCTGTCCACGAGGGCAGGAGCATCGCCGGGAGTCGCATCGCGAGGTCCCGCACGATCTGCCAGGAGGCGCTGCCGTTGCCGACGATCATGGAGGCCCGCAGCTCGACCACGGGGACCGCGCCGGCGCGGAGCACCTCGCCGACCGCGAGGCGGCTCTTCAGGTGCGCGGACGGCGCCGCCGCGGGCGCCACGCCGCCGAGGTACACGATGCGCCTCACGTGCGCCGCCGCGGCGACCTCGCGGAGCGCGAGGGCCGCCTGGCGCTCGGTCTCGCCGTAGTCGTGCGCGCCGCCGCCCATGGCGTGGACGAGGAAGAACACCGCGTCGACGCCCGCGAGCGCGCGCTCGAGGTCCGCGCGCCGGCCCACGTCGCACTGCACCCAGTCGATCCCCGGCGCCTCCCGCGAGCGCGCGAGGTCGCGCGTGGTGGCGCGGACGCGGTGCCCGGCGGCCGTCAGCGCGGGGAGCAGCGCCGCGCCGACGAAGCCTGTCGCGCCCGTGACGAGGACGGTGCGCTGCTTCGGCTCGATCGTCACGCGACACCCTTACCACGGCTGGCGCGCGCCCGCTTTGACGCCCGCGCGCGCCGCTCGGTATCCTCGCCCGGTGGTGCGATGGTCCGCCTGGAAGCCGCTCGTCGTCGCGCTCGTGGCCGCGGGCTGCGCCCCGGCGCCCGCGCACGTCGTGCCCGCGCTCGCGCCACCGCCTCCGCTCCCCGTGGTGGCCGCCGCGCCGGCCGCGCCACCCAGCGCCGCCGCG
>DAORJJ010000137.1:0-13558 GCA_035439005.1 Polyangiaceae bacterium
ATCGACCTGGCCGGCGCTGAAATGCTGGCGGCCGAGGCCAGGCGACGCCAGCGGGAGGGCAGGCCGCGCCTGCGCGAAGGCGGGTGAGGCGAGCGCCGACGCTGCTGAGATCGTGGCCGGGCGCAGCGGCGTGGTGCCCGACGACCGGCGGCCGAGGGGCGCGGGGCCGGACGGGCCGTCGCGGCGCGCGGCGCTCGGCGAGCGGAGCAGCAGCACGGGCGACTCCATCGTGCCCACGAGGTCGGCGTCGCTGACCGCCTCGTACGGGCCGCTCACCGGGTCCACGGTCGGGGGCAGCGGTGGGGGATCGAGCCGCGTCCGCCCGGCCAGGTGCGACGGGAGGAACAGCTCCGGGGTCTTCGTGCGGAGGGGCGCGTCCTGCCCGAGGTCGCACCCGGGGCCGCGCTCGTCGGGGAGGCGTCGCAGGCACCGGGCGAGCGCGCGCGCGACCACGTCGGCGGCGGGGCGCCCGAGCGGGTTCTTGCAGAGCATCGACGCCACCAGCGGGCCGACCTCGGCGAGCGCCTCGTCGGCGAGCCGCCCGGGCGGGAGCCTCTCGCGCAGCGCGGGTGCGCCCCGCTGCCGGACGGCGCGCGCGGCCCGCAGCGAGCGCTCCGCGTCCTCGAACGGGTGCCTCCCGGTGAGGGCCTCGAAGAGGACGAGTCCGGCCGCGTACACGTCGGTCTCGGGCCCCTGCGCTCCGCCGAGCACGAGCTGTTCGGGCGCGGCGTAGTGCGCCGTCCCGTAGAAGCCGTCCTCGGCGGCGGCGCCGGAGTGCACGAGGCGCATGACGCCGAAGTCGAGCAGCTTGACCACCTCGGCGCCGAACGCGTCGACGTGGAGGAACACGTTCGAGGGCTTCACGTCCCGGTGCAGGAGCCCGCGCTGGTGAACGTAGTGGAGCGCGCGAGAGAGCTGCTCCACGGTCGCGAGCGCGCGCCGCGCCGACAGCGCCCCCCGGTTCATGTGGTCGCGCAGCGTGCCGCCGCGGAGCCGCTCCATCAAGAAGAACGGACGCCCCTCGTCCTCCGTGCGATCGAGGCGCATCACCGTGACGATGTTCGGGTGGTCGAGCCGCGCGAGCGCGCGGGCCTCGCTCTCGAAGCGCTCGAGGCTCTCCGGGTGGGTCGCGAGGTGCCGGTCGAGCAGCTTGAGCGCGAAGCGCTTGCCGAGGTCTCGGTCCTCGACGTCGAGGACGTGGGCCATCCCCCCACGCCCGAGGCGCCCTACGATTCGATACTCGACGCCGGTGGCGCGGAGGGTGTCTCCGGGCTCGGGGGCGCGGTGGTCAAGGTCGGCTGCGATGTGGTTCATGCCGCTTCATCGGCCGGTCCGCGGGGTTCGTTGCGTGGCGGGCGAGTCGCACGCTGCGCGTTGCGCGAGTCGCGCCAAGCGACGTCGTTAATGGGGGATCGAGTGAATGACAGCGGGGCGCCGGGAAACGCACACCTTGCGCCGCTCGCGCGAAAAGTTTTCGCCCGGGCGCCGCACATCGGATAACTCTTAGAGATCGCGCGCGCAGGGGCAGTGGCGCCGCGAACAGAAACTGGCGAGCTCCGCTCGTCCTTAGGAGGCACATGCGTAATAGAACAGCTCTCTTCGCCTTGTTGGCCGTCACGTCCGCGGGCGCGTTCGCGGCGTGCGGCGACACGCCCGGCACGGGCGCCGACGCGGGGGCTGACGCCCCGACGGCCACGGTCCCCACGGTCACGCCGCCCACCGACGCGGGGCCCGACGTCGTGGTCCCGCCGAACGGCGGGCTCGCGTCCGGTCCCAGCCGCGGCTCCGCGGTGGCCCTGTCGTGGGACGACAAGGTCCTCGTCGCGGTGAACCGCGACGTCGGCACGGTCACGGTGTTCGGCGTGGCCTACACGACCGACGGCAAGCCGCCGACGCTCACGAAGAAGGCCGAGTGCCCGTCGGGAAAGAGCCCTGGCAGGTCGCGATCTCGCCCGACAACGACACGGCGTTCGTCGTGCTCCGCGAGGAGCAGAAGCTCGTGCGCATCTCGGGGCTGTCCTCCACGCCCGCCGTGAAGGGCACGGTCGCCGTCGGCTCCGAGCCCACGGCCGTCGCGCTCTCGCCCACCGGCAAGACCGCGTACGTCGCCAACTGGGTCGACGGCACCGTGACCGCCGTCGACACCGCGGGCATGACCGTCAAGAAGACCATCGATCTGAACGCGGCGCTCGCGGCGACGGGCCTCCTCGGCGCCGGCCTCGCGCCCCGCCCCGGCCTCGCGCACCCGCGCTCGATCGCCGTCACCAACAACAACAACGACAACGACGACGACGAGAGCCTCTACGTCACCGAGTACTTCGGCCAGCGCACGGCGCCCGAGTCGAACGCGTCGCCTGGCAACGCCGCCGCGATGGACACGAACCACGACGGCGTCGTCTACAAGGTGAACGTCGGCGACGGCGCGGTGAGCACCATCCGCCTCGGCGCCATCGCCGACATGGGCTTCAAGGACTCGGCCACCAACACCGCGGGCTGCTTCCCGAACCAGCTCCAGTCGATCACGATCGCCGGCAAATTTGCCTACGTCAGCCACATCTGCGCGTCGCCGCGCGGCCCCACGGGCGGCAACGAGGCGAACTTCAAGACCACGACCCACGGCGCGGTCTCGGTCATCGACCTGGCGAAGGGCACCGAGGTGAAGGCCGGCACGAGCAGCCTGCACCAGAAGATGGAGGCGCGGTTCAACACCGGCACGCCCACGCCCGACAACGCGCGCAAGTACCCGGCCGTGCCGAGCGACATGGCCTTCGTGAAGGACACGAGCGTCGGCTACGTCGCCGCGAACGCCATCGACGCGGTGTTCCGCGCGCGCTACGACGACACGGGCGCCTTCGCCGAGGCCGGCACCGCGGCCGGCAACCTGTTCATCGACACGAACCCCGCGGGCATCCCGGCGGCCGGCTCGGGCAAGAACCCGATCGGCGTGGCCACGGCCAACACGGACGCCAACAAGCGCTTCATGTTCGTCGTGAACGACGTGAGCCGCAACGTGCAGGTCGTCGACCTGAACACCCAGGCGGTGGCCGGAGGTGCGGCGACGCCGACGTTCGCCGAGAGCGCGGCGCAGCCCGCGGCGGGCTCCCCGGCGGAGCACGTGCTGAAGGGCAAGCGCTTCTTCAACACCGGCCTGGGGCGTTGGTCGTTCAAGGGCCAGGGCTGGGGCGCCTGCCAGTCGTGCCACATCGACGGCCTCACCGACAACGTCACGTGGTCGTTCGCGCGCGGCCCCCGGCAGACCGTGAGCCTCGACGGCAGCTTCTCCAAGAAGGACCCGAACGACCAGCGCATCTTCAACTGGACGGCGATCTTCGACGAGGTCTCCGACTTCGAGGGCAACACGCAGGGCATCTCCGGCGGCGTCGGCGCGATCGTGTCGAAGGCGAGCAGCCCCATCGACAACACCGACCGCATCCCGCTCGGCGCCGTCCCGGTGGGCGCGGGCACGGAGAACCACGGCGCGCTCAGCGGCAGCTCCGCGGCCGTGGCCGACAAGGCGAACCCGCTCGGCCTCGCGGCGCCGAGCATCCTCTCCGACTGGGCGGAGATCACCGACTACGTGAAGACCATCCGGTCGCCGAAGGGAGTGACGGGGCTCGACGCCGCCAAGGTCGCGACCGGCAAGAACCTGTTCACGAACGACGGCAACTGCCAGGGCTGCCACGGCGGCGACAAGTGGACGATCTCGAAGCGGTTCTACGCGCCCACGCTCGTCACCACGAACGCCATGCGCGCCGCCCCGTGGGTCGCGCCGGCCGGGTTCCCCGCGACGCTCCTCCCCACCGAGTCGGGCACCGGCGCGATGCGGCTCGACCCCGCGAGCCTCCCCGATCCCACCACCATCGGCAACTTCGACCAGATCCTCTGCATCCTGCGCCCGGTCGGCACGTTCGGCGTGGCGGACGCGATCTCGGGGGTGAGCGAGTTCCGACAGAACTCCACGGCGGCGACGCCGGTCGCGGCCCAGGGCAACCAGGCGTTCGGCCGCGGGTTCAACCCGCCGTCGCTGCTCAGCATCGCCGCGGGGGCGCCGTACCTCCACGCGGGGAACGCCGCGACGCTCGAGAGCCTGTTCTCGGTGACGTTCAAGAGCCACTACCAGGCGCTCGCGCCGAACTTCCTCACAGAGACCGATCCGGTCGCGCGCGCGAAGATCGTGGAGGCGCTCGTCCAGTACCTCCTCTCGATCGACGGCGCGACGGCGACCGTCGCGATCCCCGCGGCGGGCGCGACCGGCGGCGACTTCTGCGAATCCCCGTAACGGAATCAGTCAACCAGGTTGCTTAGTCGGGTGACCTCACTCGATCGAGCCGGCGCGGGTGCCCTCCAGTGGGGTGCCCGCGCCGTCTTTATTTGGCGATTTCTCCCGTGGCTTGGGGGCCGACGGACCGGTAGGCTTCACGCGCACGGCGCACGAAGGAGACGGCACATGCAAGGCAACGGTGGATACGGAGGCCCCCCGGGGGCTCCTCCGGGTGGGGGCGGCGGCGGCGGATACGGTCCGCCTCCTGGCGGTGGCGGGGGCGCGTACGGTCCGCCTCCTGGCGGGGGCGGCGGCGGGTACGGTCCGCCGCCTCAGCAGGGCGGCGGCGGCGGAGCCCCAGGCGGCTACGGTCCACCGCCCCAGCAAGGCGGGGGAGCGCCCGGCGCGTACGGTGCGCCGCCTCAGCAGCAACAACAGCAGCAGCAAGGCGCCTACGGCCCGCCGCCGGGCGCGATGGTGCAGGCGAACCCCTACGGGATGCAGGGCGCGCCAGGCCAAGGGATGGCCGGCGGCGGCGGCACGGTCATGGGCGTGCCGCTCGAGCCAGGCGAGCGGGTGATCTGGTTTCAGCGCCACGACTACACGGTCGACAAGGTCATCTTGTGGATCTTCGGGGTGCTGTTCCTCTTCATCCTCATCGGCATCATCTTCATCATCCTCGCCGTCATCCACGACGGCAGGAACCCGCGCGCGCACGTCATCACCAACCGGCGCATCATCGTGATCGACGGCAAGGGGCAGCCGCAGTCGTACGCGCTCGACCAGATCGCCGACATCGAGCCCGTGCGCCAGTCGGCGGGCGGCGGCGGCGGCGGACTCATCGGCCTCGCGGTGCGCGCCGCCGTGACGGCCGTCGCCAACCACATGGCGAACCAGAACGCGAAGGTCGATCCGAACTACTGGAACCGCACCATCGCGATCACCCTCACCACCCACCACGGCCAGCGCGTCCAGGTGCCCGCGGCGCTCAAGTACGGAAAGATGTTCGGCGCCACGCTGGCCCGCGCCGTGTTCATGCGCGAGGC
The DNA here is from genome assembly GCA_035439005.1 of Polyangiaceae bacterium. Taxonomy (GTDB): domain Bacteria; phylum Myxococcota_A; class Polyangia; order Polyangiales; family Polyangiaceae; genus JAAFHV01. The sequence goes on from DAORJJ010000137.1 coordinate 5,308, forward strand.
CGAGTCGATGCCGCAGGTGCAGTTCCTTCCCTGAACGATCCCGCCAGGAGCACGCGCCCCGCGTCGCCCGCCGGAGAGGCGAGCCGCGGGGCGCGGTCGCGTGCGCGTAGCGCTTTTCGCGGCGACGTGAGGCTTGCCGGAGCCGCGCCGAGGGGCTACCCCACCCCCCAAGCCCATGCTCCGCTACCGCGCAGACATCCGCACCCTCGGCTTCGTCGGGTTCTACTACGTCTTCCTCGCCTTCGCGCTGTGGGCCTGGTCGCGGGTCGGCGTAGGCCCACGCGTGGGCCTCGTCGTCGTGCTCATGTGCGTGTCGTGGTTCTGCGCGGTCATCACGCACAACTCGCTGCACACGCCGGTGTTCAAGCAGCGCTGGGCCAACAAGATCTTCCAGGTGCTCCTCACCTGCTCGTACGGCTTCCCGGTCAGCGAGTACGTGCCCGGTCACAACCTGAGCCACCACAAGTTCACCCAAGAGCGCCGCGACATCATGCGCACGACGAAGGTGGACTACGGCTGGAACCTGCTCTCGTTTCTCATGTTCTTCCCGACCGTGGCGGTGGGCGTGACGCGTGGAAACTACAAGTACACGGCCATCATGAAGGCCAAGCTCCCGAAGTGGCACCGGCAGCTCCAGCTGGAGCTCGCGTTCGCGTGGGGCTCGAAGGCGATCCTCTTTCTCCTCGACTGGAAGAGCGCGCTCTTCCTCGTGCTCGTCCCGCACCTGTGGGCCGTGTGGGGCATCACGAGCGTGAACTACCTCCAGCACGACGGCTGCGATCAGGACCACCCGGTCAACCACTCGCGCAACTTCATGGGCCGCGTCTTCAACTGGTTCACGTTCAACAACGGCTTCCACGGCATCCACCACGAGGAGCCTGGCCTCCACTGGAGCCTGCTCCGCGAGGAGCACATGAAGCGCTTCCACCCGACCATTCACCCCGCGCTCGAGCAGCGCTCGCTGTTGGTCTATCTGGTCCGCGCGTTCGTCTGGCCGGGCAAGCGCGTGCGCTTCGACGGCGAGCCGTACGTCGTCCCCGCGGACGGCCCGGACGAGAACTGGATCCCCGAGAAGCTGCCGGGCGCGGATCTCGGCGCCGAGGGCGCGATCGCGGTCGAGGCGTAGCGGCGTACGCGGCGCGCGCCGCGGGATCCCGACGCTCGTTCGCTTTTCGCTCCCACCCACGGCCGCATGAGCGCTAAAACCGCGCCGTGAGCACGTCGACCCAGCCCTCGCAGAACGGCGCCGAAGCGGCCCCGGACTCGCAGCTCGCGCCCGAGCTCCTCGTCCGCATCCACACCCACATGTTGACCGCCCGCGTGCTGGAGGAGCGGCTCATCACGATGTACCGCCAGGGGGACGGCTACTTCTGGATCGGCGGGCCCGGCGAGGAGGCCTTCTCGGTGCCCCTCGGCCTCCTCGTGCACAAGGGCGAGGGCGTGCAGCACGACTACCTGCACCTGCACTACCGGTCGAGCGGCACGCTGCTCGCGCTCGGCGCGGACCCCGTCGACTCGCTCCGGCAGATGAAGAACACCGCCACCGACCCCTACTCGGGCGGGCGCAACTTCGCGAGCCACTACTCGGTGAAGAAGTGGAACGTGGTGCCCGTCTCGTCGCCGATCGAGGTGCAGTACTCGATGGCCACGGGCACGGCCATCGCGCAGAAGCGCGCCGGGTCGTTCGGCATCACCATCGTGCAGGGCGGCGACGCCGGCACCGCCGAGGGCGACTTCGCCACGTGCCTCGTGTGGAGCTCGCGCAAGGGCCACGAGGCGCCCGTGCTCATCATCGTGACGAACAACGAGTACGGCATCTCCACGCCATGGAAGGGCCAGCACGGCGAGGAGCGGGTGAGCGACCGCGGCAAGGCGTTCGGCATGCCGACGGCCACGATCGACGGCAACGACGCGGAGACCTCCTACCGCGCCATCCAGAAGGCGATGGACTACGTTCGCACGGAGAAGAAGCCCTACCTGCTCGAGGCCATGGTGTCGCGGCTGCACGGGCACTCGTCGGCCTCCGGCGCCAACTTCGTCACCACCGAGCGCGACTGCCTCGCCGAGCTGGAGGCCAAGCTCATCGACCGAGGCCTCAAGACCCGCCAGGAGCTCGACGAGCAGCGCGCGCGCGTCACGCGGGAGCTGCTCGAGGCGAGCAAGCGCGTGCGCGAGGAGCCGCAGCCCCTCGGGAGCACGATCTTCGACCACATCTTTACCGACAAGAACCTCGTCGCGGGGGAGCGCTGACATGGCCACTCTCGTTCAAGCCGTGCGCATGGCGCTCCACGTCGGCGAGGAGCGCCTCGGCGTCACCGACATCTTCGGCGAGGACATCGGGCCGCCGCTGGGCGGCGCGTTCACGCAGACCCAGGGCCTGCGCACCGCGTGGAACTCGCCGCTCGACGAGCGCGGGATCATCGGCACCGCGATAGGCCTCGCGCTCGCGGGGGAGCGCCCGGTGTGCGAGATCCAGTTCTGCGACTACATCTTCAACACGATCGATCTGCTGAAGATCGCGGGCAACACGCTCTGGTCGTCGAACGGCCAGTGGAACGTGCCGCTCGTGTGCATGACCCCGGTCGGCGCGGGCATTCGCGGCAGCATCTACCACTCGCACTCGTTCGACGCGACGGCGACGCACATCCCCGGCTGGAAGGTCGTGATGCCGTCGAACCCGCTCGACGCGTACGGGCTGCTGCTGTCGGCGATCGTCGACCCGAACCCTGTGATGTACCTCGTCCCCAAGGCGCTCATGCGCACGCGCGCGCTCCCCGACGAGCTCATCCCGGGGGAGCCGGGCGACGAGAAGGCCCTCGCGCGCATGATCGACGCGCCCCTCGGCGATCGGTCGCGCTGGCGGCCGGAGTGGCCCGACACGCCGACCCAGTTCGTCCCCATCGGCAAGGCGAAGGTGCTCCGCGCGGGCACCGACGTCACCGTCGTGTCGTGCGGGCGCCTCGTGCGCGAGGCCGCGCGCGCCGCCGACGAGCTCGCGGCGGAGGGCGTGTCGGTCGAGGTGATCGATCTGCGCTCGCTCTACCCGTACGACTGGGAGGCGATCCGCGACAGCGTGCGCAAGACGCACAGGCTGCTCGTCGTGAACGAGGACACCGAGGTGACCAACTTCGGCGAGCACCTCATCCGTCGCGTGGTCGAGGAGCTCTTCTACGAGCTCTACGCGCCGCCGCGCCTGCTCGCGGGCGCGTTCGTCCCGGGGATCGGCCTGGCCGACAACCTCGAGCACGCGAGCGTCCCGCAGCGGGCCGACATGGTGCGCCTGGCGCGGGAGCTCGCCCGCCACGAGCCCTGACAGGTCGTCGCGCGCGTCCCTTCGGAGCGGCGCGTCCGGCGCGGGCCGTGGCCTCGCGTTCGGCGGAGGTCAGCTCGCGACGGCCATGGGGTGCGCCCAGACCTCGTCCAGGAACTCCGCCAGCACCGCGTCGAGCCGGTCGGGACGGAAGCGCCACTCGTAGAGCGAGCCCGCGCTGACGAGCCGCGCGCCCGAGAGCTCCCTGGCGGTGCGGTCGGCGTCGCTGAACGGGTGGATCGGATCGGAGGGGTGCCCGATCACCAGCGTGGGCTGGCGGATCTTGCGTCGCTGCGCGGCGGGCGGCGCGGTGCGGCCGAAGGTGAGGCCGTCGAGGACGGCGAGCGAGGAGCCCGGATCGCGGCGCGCGAAGTCGATCGCCACGTCGAGCAGCCAGTGCGTGCGCGGGATCTTTCGGCACAGCCACGACACGACGCCCATGCTCCGCTTGCTCAGGCGGATCGCGAAGGCGAGCGGCACGAACACCGCCCCGGCGGCGGCGAGGCCGTTCTCGAGCACGGGCATCTCGAGCACGAGCGCGCGCACGCGGCTCGGGGCGAGGGCGACGGCCTCCAGCGCGACGTTGGCGCCGAGCGACGTGCCGCCCACCACCGCCTGCGCGACGCCCAGGTGATCGAGCAGCGCGATCACGTCGGCCCCGAACTGCGGCATCGAGTAGGCCTCCATGTCGTGCGGCTGCTCCGAGTCGCCGTGGCCGTACATGTCGACGGTGACGACGCGGTGACCTCGCGCGGCGAGCGTCGGCGCGAGGTGCGTGTACATCCGGCCGTCCATGAGCAGGCCATGGGTGAGGACGACGACCCGAGGGCCGCTGCCGTACGTGCGGTAGGCGATGCGGCGGCCGTCGTGCACGAAGGTCTGAGACGTGGGGACTGCGGTACTCATGGGGCTCCTCCGGACAGTCTGTACCGAGTTTCGCGGCGTGGGGAGCCCTCGCGTGAAGGAGGGGCGCGCGCGGACGTTTCGGTCCAAGCTGCGGGCTGGGAGCGAACGTGGGAGAGTGGCCATGGGAGAATCGACATGAGCGCCGAGAGAGTGACCACGCCGCGCCGCCGCGCGCTCGCGGCCGCGCTGATCTTCGTGACGACGGCGCTGGTCGTGGGATCGACCGCGAGCTGCAGCGAGGCCCCGTGCGAGGACGGGGCGACCGTCTGCAGCGCCGGCCGCGGTCGCACCTGCACGGGGGGCGCGTGGCTCGAGTTCGAGGATGGGCCTTGCATGCCCGCGCCTCGCCCGACCCCGCCCGTCGCTTCGGGGCTCCCGGACGCGACGCCGCCCGACGCCGAGCCGGGAGACGCGTCGGGGGATGCGCGCGACGCCTCCGCAGACGCGGGGGACGCGGGGGACGCGGGGGACTGCCCGGCGGATCTAGGCGCCGCCCTCGGGACGCCGTGCCCGAAGGAGGGGCAGTTCTGCGGGAGCTGCGGGAACCCGTGCCAGTTCTGCAACCTCCTGCGCTGCGAGCGCGGCAAGTGGGGGCGCCTCGAGGTGCCGCCCGCGCCGTGCGACGCCGGCGACGGGGGCTGAGCCGCGTCGAGCCTCGCGACGGCTCCAGGGCGCACGCGAAAAAACGGATTCGTTGCATCCGGCTTGCGCGCGGGCTATCCGTCGGCCCGTGGCGCTCGCGTCGGACATGCCGTCCTCCGCGCGCACCACTCGCGACGTCGCGGGGCACTCGCCCCGCAGGGAAGCCGGTGAGAGCCCGGCGCGGCACCCGCCACGGTGAACGGGGACGAACCTGCGCAATGCCACTGGGCCCACGGGCCTGGGAAGGGCGCGGGGGAGGACGATCCGCAAGCCCGGAGACCGGACGTCACGGCCACTCGCCCCGCGTGCGCGCGGGGCTCCGTCTCCCCACGAGGGGACTGCGCGGGCTGCGCAGGTGGAGTAAGTAATTGAAAAAACTAACGATTGTTCTTGGGATTGCTGCGTCCGGCGCGGCCGGCTTCGTCGCCTGCACGGGGGACGATCAGGTGTTCGCGACCGACGCAGGCACCGACGCGACGTTCGACGTGGCCCGCCCCGACGTGGAGGTGCCCGAGCCCCCGAAGGACGCGGGCGTCGACGCCGCCGAGGCGGCCCCGCCCGATCCCCGCGCGCTCGTGACCATCAACAACGCGACGTCGAGCGAGCTCGTCGCCATCAACCTGCGCACCCGCGCCATCGACGGGCGCCTCGGGTTCCCCGGCTTCATCGGCGCGACCTACGCGGACGGGGCCAACGTGTGGCTCCTCGAGCAGGCGGTGGACGTCGTCGCGAAGCTCGACAAGGACGAGCCCTGGAAGGTGCGGGGCACCTTCGACGTGAAGCTCGCGGACCGCGCGGACGGCGGTGACGCGTACTCCGACCCGATCGCGGTCGTCGCCTCCGCCGGCACCAAGGCCTACGTCCTCCGCTACACGCGCAACGCGATCGCCGTGATCTCGCCGGCGACCGAGGGCGACGCGGCGGCGCCCGTCAAGACGATCGATCTGGCGTCCCTCGTCGCCCCTCTGGATCGCGACGGGCTCGTGGAGATGACCTCGGCGGTCTACGTGGCCGCGAAGAAGCGCCTCTACGTGACCCTCGCCAACGTCGACAAGACCACGGTGTTGCCACCCAACTACGACCTGCCTTGCCCTGCGGCGCTCCCCAGCACGGTCGTCGCGATCGACACCGAGACCGACGCGCTCGTGAACCTCGGGGGAACGGGGCCGGGCGGCGGGATCCCGCTCGCCGGCTACAACGTCGCCTTCGGGGCGCGCTCGCACTACGACGCCGCGCAGGACCGCCTCCTCGTCCTCACGGCGGGGTGCGGGCCCTTCGGGGCCACGCAGCGCCGCGGGCTCGACGAGGTGAACCTCGCGACGCGGCAGTCGCGCACCCTACTCGACCTGAACGCCCAGGACTTCCCGAGCGCGTTCGAGGCCTACACGGAGGGTGGCCGCCAGAAGTTCCTGCTCGGTCTCGGCGGCGTGTTCCCGTGGGATCCTGCCAAGACGACGCTCGACCCGGCGATCGCGAACGCGCCGTCGAGCTTCGCCTTCGACGGGACGGACAAGCTCGTGGGCGTGCGCTCGCGCCCCGGCGCCGATGGCGGCCCGGGCTCCCTCGAGGTGGTCCGCGTCCCGTTGAAGGGCGACGCCGGCGTCGAGACCCTGACGGTGAACCCGTTCACGAACAACCAGGGGTTCATCGGGAGCGTCGAGGTCTGGCCGCGCCGCTGACGCCCGACGAGCGCCATGAAAGTGGCCTCTCGTTCCCCCGGCGCAGTACGCTTCTTGGTGGAGCGCGGCTGCGCGACGGTGAACGAGGGTGCGAACCACGCTGAAGATCCAGGGGCTGACGGTCGCCGAGTCGAGCGGCGGGCCTCTCCACGTCGAGTACGCGCTCTTCGACCCCGAGGAGCGCGAGCTCGGCCGCAGCGGCGGGCGCGTCGTCGAGATCGGGTTCCGCACCACGGCCCGCGCCGCGCGCGCGCGCCTCGCGCAGCTGGGTCTCACGCCGGAGCTCGCGGTCAGCGTCGCCCAGCGCATGGTGCCGGGCCTCGCGCAGGCCTTCGCGAGGGGGGGCCCCGCGCGGAGGGTGGTGGGGTTGCTGGACCCCGCGTTGTTGTTCGAGTCGACGCGCTACGACCCGACGACGGCGACGTACGCGGGCACCTTCCTCGACCTCGAGGCCCTCGAGGGGGAGCTCGGCCGGCCCGGGGTCACGTCGGCCTTTCAGGCGCTCGCGCTGGTCGCCCAGCTCGCGCGCCTCGACGACGGGGCGCCCCTCGAGCTCGACACGCTCGAGCACGCCGCGGGCCTGAAGCCCGGCGCGCACACCTACGCGCGCGTCACGCTGGCCGCGCTGCCCGATCTCCCCGGCCTGCTCCAAGAGCTTGCGGGCCGGGGCGGCGGGCGAGGGGCGAGGGGAACGCCGCTCGGGCAGGCGAAGCTCCTCGAGCTGCTCCGCGCGCGCCTCCACGGCGGGCCCAAGCTCGACGCCTGCGTGAAGGCCGTCGACGCCGTGCGCGCGCCGCCGACGATGGGCGCGCTCGCCCCGGCCGAGCTATGGGAGATCGAGCTGCTGCTCGACGCGGGGAATTTCGCCGCCGCCTCCCAGAAGCTCCTCGCGGTCGAGCGAAAGAGCGGCCGCACGCCCGCGACCGCTTACCTCCGTGCGCGGCATGAGCTGCTGACCGGGGGGGCGCAGCCCGAGGCCCTCGCGCGCCGGCTCGTGAGCGCCGCGCAGGGCGCAGGCGCGTTCCCTGAGCTCGTGCTGCTCGCGTCCGAGGCGTCGCTCGCGTCCGGGCAGGAGGGAAGGGCCCGCGACCTCGCGCGCCGAGCCCTCGACGACGGCTCGCTGGCGCCGCTCCTCCGCGAGCGCGCCACGATGCTGCTCCAGCGCTGCGGGAGCGCGGGGCCGGTCGAGCCGTCGCCGCAGCGACCGGATGATCGCGCCGAGCCGCCGCCGCCCGTGAGGCGCGCGGTCGTCGATCCTCGCGCCGAGGACGACTCTCCGCCGCCGTCCGAGCGCGTGGCGGCCCCGCCGATAGGTCTCGCGCGCCCACGGCCGCCCTCCGCGGCCCCGCCGCCCGACCGCGCGCCGGGGTCGAGCCCCCGCACGAGCACTCCGCCGCCCCAGGTCGAGGTGGCGCCGCGCCCAGCTCTCCCGCCCCGAGCGATGGACCCGGTGTTCGCCCTCGAGACGCCGCCCGGCGTCTTCCCGCCCGAGAGCTTCGCGGAGGCGCGTCCTCCCGCCCCGCCGGCGCGGCCGCTCTCTCTCTCCGTCCCGGACCTCGCCATCGCGCCCCGTCCGTCGGGGGAGCACGACGCAGCGACGGCGCGTCCGATCAACCTCCTTGACCAATTCGAAGCGCCGACGGCCCCCCCGCCTCGGCTCACGGCGAGCTCGCCCCCAGCTCAACGCGATCGGCTCTCGGCGCCCCCCCGGCCC
>DAORJJ010000138.1:0-13540 GCA_035439005.1 Polyangiaceae bacterium
CGGGGTCGGGCTCAGGGTCGCGGTCGCGGTCGCGGTCGCCACGCGCGCGATGCGGTATCCTCGTCGCGTGCACCGCCTAACCACCCGACTCGCCGGCCGCATCGTCGCCACGCTCGCCGCCACGGCGACCCTCGCTTCGCCGCTCGGGTGCTCGTCGCGCCTCGAGCCGCCCGAGAGCGTGGCCAAGCGCTACCTCGAGCTCGGCGCGCAGGGCGATCTGTCGAAGGTGCGGCCGCTGGTGCTCCCGCGGTGCGCCACGACCGGCGTCGGCGCGGTCGACGCGGTGAAGATGCTCGGCGCGCGCATGACCGTGACGGAGATCACGACCACGCGCGAGCCCGACGCGAAGGCGAGCGCCGAGACCGCCACGGTGCGCTACACGCTGAAGGGCTCGCTCGAGGCCAAGGACGGGCGCACCGAGACCGACATCTTCGGCAAGCCCGCCACGGTGAAGGTCGCCGCGATGTCACTGAAGGGCCTCACGAAGTCGGGGGAGCTGACGCTCGTCCGCGCCGACGGCCGGTGGGTGGTGTCGTGCCCGTGAGCCCCGCCGCGCGAGGGTAGGCCGAGGCCGCTTCGCGCGCTCCGCGGGGACAAACCCGCTATACCCTTGGGGCGATGGAACTCCTCGAGCGCCGCGTGTACCGCGGCCCCAGCCTGTACGCGCATTTCCCCGTCATCCGGCTCACCGTCGATCTCGGCGCGCTGGAGGCCTGGCCGAGCGCGAAGCTCCCGGGGTTCAACGAGGCGCTGCTCGCGGCCATCCCCACGCTGCGCGCGCACACGTGCTCGTACGACGAGGCCGGCGGCTTCGTGCGCAGGCTCGAGGAGGACGGCGGCACCTGGCTCGGCCACGTGCTCGAGCACGTCGCGATCGAGCTGCAGCAGCTCACCGGCGCCAAGGTGGTGTTCGGCAAGACCCGCGGCGAGGGCGCGCCCGGCCGCTACCACGTGGTGTACGAGTACGAGGAGGAGCGAGTGGGCGAGGCGGCGGGCAACCTCGCGCTCCGCCTGCTCGAGCACCTGCTCCCGCACGACCTCCGCGCGAGCGCCCCGAAGGAGGGCGATCCGCCGTTCGACTTCGCGACCGAGCTCGTCGAGCTCATCGACTTCGCGCAGCGGCGCCAGCTCGGCCCCTCCACCGGCGCCCTCGTGCGCGCGGCCGAGGCGCGCGACATCCCCTGGCTGCGCCTGAACGATCAGAGCCTCATCCAGTTCGGCCACGGCAAGCACCAGAAGCGCATCCAGGCGACGGTCACCTCCGAGACCCGGCACATCGCGGTCTCGATCGCGTCCGACAAGGAGGAGACCAACCGCATCCTCGGCGATCTCGGCCTGCCCGTGCCGCGCCAGCGCGTCGTGCGCTCGGCGGAGGCGGCGGCCGCGGCCGCGTCGCGCCTCGGCTACCCCGTGGTCGTCAAGCCGCTCGACGCGAACCACGGGCGCGGCGTCGCGCTCGATCTGCGCACGGGCGACGAGGTCCGCGCCGCCTTCGACAAGGCGCGTGAGCACTCGCGCAGCGTCGTGGTGGAGAACTTCCTCGGCGGCTTCGACCACCGCATGCTCGTCGTCGGCGGCGAGCTCGTCGCGGTCGCGAAGCGCGTCCCCGGGCACGTGGTGGGCGACGGCGACCACACGGTGGCCCAGCTCGTCGACCTCGTGAACGCCGATCCGCGCCGCGGCATCGGCCACGAGAAGGTGCTCACCCGCCTCGAGCTCGACGGCCAGGCCGAGCGCCTCATGAACGCGCGCGGGGTCACGCCCGACACCGTGCTGCCCGCGGGCGAGGTGCTCTTCCTCCGCGGCACGGGGAACCTCTCCACCGGCGGCACCGCGATCGATCTCACCGACGTGGTGCACCCCGACAACCGCGAGATGGCCATCCGCGCCGCGAACGCGATCGGCCTCGACGTGTGCGGCGTCGACTTCATTACATCTGACATATCCGAGAGCTACCGCGAGGTGGGCGGCGGCATCTGCGAGGTGAACGCGGCGCCCGGATTCCGCATGCACGTGGCGCCCACCGAGGGGAAGCCCCGCGACGTGGCCGGCCCGGTCATCGACATGCTCTTCCCGAAGGGCTCGCAGGCGAAGATCCCCATCGCGGCGGTCACCGGCACGAACGGGAAGACCACCACGGCGCGCATGCTCGCGCACATCCAGAAGATGAACGGCCACACCGTGGGGCTCTCCACCACCGACGGCGTGTACATCGACGGCGTGCGCACCGTGGCCGGCGACATGACCGGCCCGCAGTCGGCGCAGATGGTCCTCCGCGATCCCGCGGTCGACCTCGCGGTGCTCGAGACCGCGCGCGGCGGCCTGCTCCGCGCCGGCATGGGCTACCGCAGCTGCAACGTGGGCGCGGTGCTCAACGTCACGGCCGACCACCTCGGCAGCCGCGGCGTCGAGACCCTCGAGCAGCTCGCCGAGGTGAAGCGCATCGTCGTGGAGGTGGCGCGCGACTGCGCCGTGGTCAACGCGGACGACCTCCACTGCCTGCGCATGGCCGACCACACGCGCGCGGCCCGCATCGCCTACGTGACCATGAACCCCCGGCACGAGCTCGTGAAGAAGCACCTGCGCGCCGGCGGGCTCGCGGCGGTGCTCGAGGACGGCATCAACGGGCAGATGATCACCCTCTACGACAAGGGCTCGCACCTGCCGCTCTTGTGGACCCACCTCATCCCCGCGACCATCGAGGGCAAGGCGCTCCACAACGTGCAGAACGCGATGTTCGCCGCCGTGATGGCCTACGCGATGGGCGTGAAGGTCGAGAACATCCGCCAGGGCCTGCGCACCTTCGACACCTCGTATTTCCAGGTGCCCGGCCGCACGAACCTCTTCGACAAGCTGCCCTTCAAGGTCATCCTCGACTACGGGCACAACCCCGCCGCCATCTCGGCGATGACCGACCTCGTGCGGCGCCTCGAGTGCAGCGGCCGGCGCATCTGCGTGCTCTCGGCGCCGGGCGATCGGCGCGACGAGGACATCCGCGCGATCGCGCGCATCGCGGCGGAGGCCTTCGACTTCATCATCGTCCGGCGCGACGACGATCCGCGCGGCCGCGGGCCGCAGGAGGTGCCGCGCCTGCTCGCCGAGGAGCTCGCGCTCGCGGGCTTCCCGAAGGAGCACGTCGAGATGGTGATCGACGAGCGCGAGGCCACCGAGGCGGCCCTCCGCGCGGCCAAGCCGGGCGATCTCGTGCTGCTCTTCGCCGACAACATCTCGCGCACCTGGAAGCAGGTGATCTACTTCAAGCCCGAGTGGCTGGAGCGCCCGCCCTCGACGGCCCCCGCGGCGCCCGCCTCCGCGACCGACGCGGTCGGGCTCTACGCGACCGACGCGACCGGCGCGCCCGACGGCGCCATCCTCGGCACCGACGGCCTCGCGGTCATCGAGGACGAGCGCGGCGTTCGGCTGGCGCGCGAGCAGGACGACTGAGCCCGCCCGCGCCCATGCTGCTCGTCGACGCACGCCGCCTCACCGGCCCCAGCCACCTCGCCGGGGTGCCGCTGGTGCTCGTCGAGCTCGAGCTCGGGCCCGGCGAGACCGCCGCGCGGGCGCTCGCGCTCTACCTCGAAGAGCTCGGCCGCCTCCGCGCGGCCGTCGGGCTCGACCCCGAGGTCGACGTGGTGACGCGCGCGCACCGCGGCGGGGTCGTGTTCGGGTACCCGGCGCCCATCGACGAGATGCTCGCGTGCACCGACATGAGCGAGTGGGCCGCCGACAGCGCGTGCGCGCGCGCGCGCGGCGAGGGCGCGCTTCCCGTGGAGGCCAAGGCCGCCGAGGTCATGGCGGCGCTCGCGCAGGAGCGGAACCCCGCGCGCGCGGCGCTCGTCGACGAGGCCGAGCGGCGTGGGCTCCCGGTGCTGTGGGACGACGAGCGCACGAGCGTCGGCCTCGGCTGCCGCTCGGTCACCTACACGAACGACGCCATCCCGCCGGCGGGCGAGGTGCCGTGGGCCACGCTCGGCGTCGTCCCGGTGGCGCTCGTGACGGGCACCAACGGGAAGACCACGTCGTCGCGCCTGCTCGCGCACCTGGCCACGCGCGCGGGCTACGCCGTGGGCATCACGTCGAGCGACGGGGTCCTCATCGGCGGCCGCACGCTCGAGGAGGGCGACTGGACGGGGCCCGCGGCCGCGCGCCTCGTGCTCCGCGATCCCTCGGTCGAGCTCGCCGTGCTCGAGACCGCGCGCGGGGGCATCCTGCGCCGCGGGCTCGCGGTCGACCGCTGCGACGTCGCGCTCCTCACGAACGTGGGGGCCGACCACGTGGGCAGCTACGGCATCGACGACGTGAACGCGATGACCCGGGTGAAGGGCGTGGTCGCCGAGATCGTCCCCGCGTCCGGCACCGTGGCGCTGAACGCGCACGATCCGAACCTCGTCGCGTTCGCCGACGGCCTCCGGGCCCGCGTCACGCTCTTCGCCGATCTCGACGCGCCTCGCGCCGCCGCCGCCACCGCGGCCGGCCTCGAGGCCCTCGCGCGGCACCGCGCCGAGGGCGGCGCGAGCGTCGTGGCCGAGGGCGGCCTCCTCGTGCTGCGCTCGCCGACCGAGCCCTCTCGCACCTTTGGTCACATCGACGAGCTGCCCATCACGTTTGGCGGCGCCGCCCGCTACAACGTCGAGAACGCGCTGGGCGTGGTGGCCGCGGCGGTAGCCCTCGGTCTGGCGGACGACGCGATCCGCGCGGGCCTCGCGAGCTTTCGCAACGAGGACAACCCCGGCCGCGGCCAGGTGCTCGAGCGCCGCGGGGTCCGGGTCCTGCTCGACTTCGGTCACAACCCGGAGGGCGTGCGCGCGGTGATGACCTTGGCGCGCGCGCTGCTCGCGGAGAGCGGGGGCCGCGAGCTCACGGTCATCACCGGCAGCGCGGGCGATCGCAGCGACGCCGATCTCGTGGGGATCGCGCAGGCCGTGGTCCACGGCGGCGCGACGCGGGTCTTCGTGCGCGAGGTCGGCGGGTACCTGCGCGGGCGCGAGCCAGGCGAGGTGCCGCGGCTCCTCGGCCGCGCCCTGGTGGAGGCCGGGCTCGACGAGGGCGCGCTCGCGTTCGCCGAGGGCGAGGTCGACGCGCTCGATCGGGCGATCGCCATGTCGCAGCCGGGCGATCTCGTGGCGCTGCTCATCCACGTGGAGACCGAGGCCGTGCGCGACTACCTGGCGACGTGACGCACGGTCGCGCGCGCGAGCGCAGCGTGCGCTGGCGGGGAAGGGGGAATCCGGGGGGGTGCGGGCGCGCGCCTTCAGCTATCCCTATCGGGTCCTGGGGGTCTCTCGCTCACCCGGCTCGCGCCCTTCGCCTGGAGTCTCGCCCGTGAAGATGCCCCGCTCTCTGTCGCTGCTCTTGGCCTCCGCGTTCGTGGTCGCCTGCGGCGCCGCGAACGAGTCCGCCACCGAGGGCGATCCCGCCACCGACCCCGGAACGACGCCCGAGAACACGCCGTCCACGGGCGCGCAGGCAGGCGACGGCTCCACCCGCCCCGACGCGCGCGCGCCGACCGACGGTGGCGCCGCCGACGCCGAGGCGCCCGCCGACGCCGAGACGCCGGAGGACGCCGGTCCACCCGAAGACGACGCCGCCACGCCTCCCCCGCCCACCGACAGCGGCGTGGTCGACTCGGGGCCGCCCGTGGTGAACTGCGGCACGGCGAACCCCGCCAAGGGCTTCATCGCCTCGGTGTCGGTCACGGTCGGCGGCGTCGCGCGCACCTACGCGCTCACCGTGCCGGCGAGCTACGTGAGCACGAAGCGCTACCCGCTGGTCGTGGGCTTCCACGGCGACGGCGGCAACGGCGCCGGGTACCGCTCGGCCTTCCCGATCGAGGCCCAGGCCGGCGCCAACGCGATCTTCGCGTGGCCGAACGGCACGAACAACCATCGCGGCCACTCGTTCGACCAGTTCAACAGCCCGCCGGCGGCGAACCCCGACGTCGCGTTCTTCGACGCGATGACCGCCGCCATCAAGCGCACGTACTGCATCGACGCGGCGCGGGTCTACGTGCACGGGTCGAGCGGCGGCGCGTACTTCACGAACCAGCTCGCCCGCTGGCGAAACAGCGCGATCCGCGCGATCGCGCCGCAGTCGGGCGGGGGCCCGTTCGGCAACGGGGCGAGCGATTTCGACCCGGCGACGGGCTCGCTCAAGCTCACCGGCCCCATGGCCGCGCTCATCGTCCACGGCCAGGCCGACACGTCCGTCTTGCCCGCCGAGGGCCTGAAGAGCCTCGCGTACTGGCGCCTCGCCAACGGCTCCACCGCGGGCGACACCGCCACCACGCCCACGCCCTGCCGCAAGCAGAACGGCGGCACGAAGCGCCTCGTGTACTGCTCGATCCCCGGCCTCGGCCACACGGGGTGGAGCGGCGCGCCGGCCGCCATCTGGCAGTTCTTCGCCGCCAACTGAGCCCCGCAGGATTTCACTGCCCCGGGCTTCAGCCCGGGGCAGGGAGAGCTCACGGTTGCGGCGCGCCAAGCCCCCGCCGCGCGGCGGGCTGATTCGGCTCTCGTCGCGACCCGACGGCGAGCCCGCCCCGCGGGCTTTGAGGGGGTTGATCGCAGGATTTCACTGCCCCGGGCTTCAGCCCGGGGCGGATATCGCGGCGGCCCCGGCTACTTCTTCAGGGCGACGCTGCCGATGAGCGCGTCGAACTCGGCCCGCGCGGCCTTCACGCTCTTCACGGGGCCGGTGAGCTTGAAAAAGTGAGGCATTCCGGCTGTTTGGACGATTGCGCCGAGCATCGCCCAGCGCTCCTCCTCGCGGCCCTCGCGCCCCATGCCGCTCACGAACTTGCCCTCGACCTCGACGATCGCGACAGAGAGGGTGCCGACGGTGCGCGTGGACTGCTTCGCGGTCTTCGCGCCCTCGGGCCCGAACTGCCCGATCCAGCGCTGCGCGTTGGCCTCGACCGAGCCGCCGGCCTGCGTGATCGTGAGCTCGGGGTCTTCCGCGTCGCCTGGGGCGTGCGGCACGCGGTACGTGGCGAGGCGCATGGTGCTCGCGTTCGGCACCTGCTGCCAGCGCGGGGGCGCGGTCCACGAGATCGCGCTCGGCTGGACCTCGCCGACCGCGCCGGGCGGCGCGCCCATGAGGCCAGCGGGATCGCCGGCGGCCCCCATGGGAGGGTGCCCCGGAGGGAGCCCCTCGGAGCCCATGCCGCCCATCCCCGGACCGCCGCCCGGCCCGGACGGGCCCATGAGCCCACCCCCGCCCATCGGCGGCTGCTGCGGAGGGCTCTCGGCGATCGGCGGCAGCGGGGCCGCGGGCGCGAACGAGCGGCCCGCCGCGAACGAGCCGGCGCCCACCAGCATCGCCACCGCGAGCAGCGTCGTCAGGCTGAAGCGCACCGGCTCCGCCGCAGGCGCCGCCGCGCGCTCGCGCTCCGGCGGTGGCTCGCCGGCTTGTTCCGACTCGTCGGCGTCGACTTCGTCTTCGGGGGTCGTCGCGTCGCCGGGCGCTTCGGTCATTCGGGGCGGCTCGGCAGCGAGGTCGGGTTCAGGCAGGTGCCCGTACACGCGGGATCGAGGCCCTTGATCTGCCGGATCGAGTCCCAGAGCAGCTGCTTGGTGTAGGTCGGGTTGTGCACGCCCAGGTCTTTACCACGGGCCACGAGCAGATAGTTGTACAGCGCGCCGGCGGTGGGCGCGTCGAGCACCTGGTTGCCGCCGCCGACCGCGCTGCCGGGGCGGGCGTCGTCGAGGTGGAACTGGCCGTCGGCGCGCTCGTCGGCCGTAAGCGCACCGTACGGCGCGGCGGTCGAGCGGGTGAGGAGCCCCGCGGCGTCGAGGGCGCCCTGGAGCTCCTTCAGCGCGTTCGTGATGAGCGTGCGGCCGCCCTGGACGTTGTAGTCGGCGCCCGTGAACTGCGTGTGGCACGTCTTGCAGAACGGCACCGCCGGCTTCATCGTGTGGTCGGGCGTGTTGTTGTTCGAGGCGACGGGCCGCATGTGGCACGACACGCACGCATCCTGGATGGCCACGTGGGCCGAGCTGCCGTACTTGAGGCCGGCGAACTCGTAGCCACCCTTGCCCGAGAAGACGTCGGCCTGCGTCCCGTAGTGCGGGCCCCAGTGCAAGCTCGACATGGTGTTCGCCGCCGTGATGTAGACGGAGATGTCCTTGCGCGACTTGTGGCAGAAGACGCACAGGTTGCCCGCGCGGTACGTGACCGGCGTCCCCGAGGCGACGCCGCCGTCGGTGGTCTTCTCGAGGTACGCTGTGTCGGCCACGCCGCCCGCGACGCGAATGGGCGCCTGACCGGGCAGGTACTTCCCGGTCACGTGGGGATCGCTCGTCGGGCCGAAGGCGTGGCACGTCGAGCAGTGGATGCGGCCGATGGCGGCGGCGCCGCCGTAGCCGATCTCGGCGACCGAGCCCGACGCGGTGACGTAGCTGATGTGGCCCTTGGGGACGTTCTTGGGCGCGCCGGAGTCGGCGGAGACGACGGCGTTGTTCGCGACGCGCTGCTCGATGCCGTCGATCGCGTGGCAGTTGCCGCACGAGCCGCCGCCGACGTCGTTCTTCTGCGGGTGCGAGTGGTTGCTGAAGCGCCACTGGTCGACCACGCCGTTGAACGTGTGGCAGGGCGTGGTGCAGGCGCCGCTCAGGCTCTGGCTCTTCGTCGCGGAGGCCACTTGCACGTTCGCGTCTTCCCCGCAGCCGAGGTCACGAGCACGAACGAGGCCGCCGAGGTGCCGCCGGGGGAGGCGGGCCTCACGCCCACAGACGTGGAGACGATCTGGGCGTCGGTGGTGCGCCTCTACGAGACGGGGCTCCACCCGGCCATCGCCGTGTGCCTCCGCCGGCAAGGCAAGATCGTGCTCAATCGGGCCATCGGCCACCTGCGAGGCAACGCGCCGCGGGAGCGTCGCGCGTCGGGTGTGCCGCTCGTGCCGGCGCGGCACGACTCGCTGTTCAACCTGTTCTCGGCGTCGAAGGCCGTCACCGCGATGGTCGTGCACCTGCTCGACGAGCGCCGCCTCGTGCACCTCGACGATCCCGTGGCCGAGTACGTGCCGGAGCTCGGCCGCCACGGCAAGGAGGCGATGACCCTGCGGCAGCTCCTCACGCACCGCGCGGGCATCCCGGCGGTCAGCGGCGCCGCGGTCGATCCCGCGATGGTGGGCGACTGGGACCGCGTCCTCGCGACGCTCTACGAGGCCAGGCCGCTCTCGGTGCCGGGCAGGCAGCTCGCCTACCACGCGCTGACCAGCGGGTTCGTCTTCGGCGAGGTCGTCCGGCGCGTCACGGGGCGCGACATTCGGCAGTTCCTGCACGACGAGGTGCTCTCGAAGCTCGGGTTCGCCACCTTCAACTACGGGGTCCCCGCCGAGCGCGTGGCCGAGGTGGCGCAGAACGCGTTCACCGGCCTGCCCGCCGTGCCGCCGCTCGCGTGGTTCCTGCGCCGCTCCATCGGGCTCGGCGCGCGTGAGGCGACCGAGCTGTCGAACGACCCGCGCTTCCTCACGGCGATCGTGCCCTCGGGGAACGTGATCGGCACCGCGGAGGAGGCCTCGCGCTTCTTCCAGCTCCTGCTCGACGAGGGCGAGCTCGGGGGCCAGCGGGTGTTCGATCGGCGCACCGTGCGGCGCGCCGTGGCCGAGCAGAGCCACCTCGAGATCGACTCGTTTCTGGGCCTCCCGGTGCGGTACGGCATGGGCTTCATGCTCGGGCGAGAGGGCTTCAGCCCCTACGGGCCGCACACCGAGCACGCGTTCGGCCACATCGGCTTCACGACCGTGGTCGCGTGGGCCGATCCCGACCGCGACGTCGCGGTGGCCTTGCTCACGAGCGGCAAACCGATGATCACGCCAGGCCAGGTGCGGTGGCTCCAGATCGCGCGAGCGATCTCCCGCTGCTGCCCGCGCGCCGCCGGCGAGGCTCGCCGCGCGCGCCTCGCGTAGCGCGTCGCCGTTCGATGCAGACTGCAGCAAGCTCGCGCGCGCTGGGTTTTCCCGCTTCACGACGGCTCCAGCGAGAGGGCCGCAAGCTTGACATGGGCACCGCCAAGGGAGGATCCTAGCTTGGGCTCGACCGCACGTGCGAACGCGACGGCCACCCCCCTTAGGAAGAGAGATCTCTCGTGCGCTCCCCTGGAAAGCTTGGGTCCTGCCTGCTCGCGGCGGCCGTCGTGGCCCTGTCCGGGTCCGCGCTCGCCCAGTCCGCGCCGTCGGCGGCCGACCTGCAGTCGGCTCGCGCCGCGTTTCGACAAGGCATGGAGCTGCGCACGGCGGGCAAGACGGCCGAGGCGCTGCGGCCCCTACGCACCGCCCACGAGCTCGCGCACACCCCCATCACGGCCCTCGAGCTCGGGCGCACCCTCATCACCCTCGGCCGGGTCGTCGAGGGCACCGAGGTCCTCCTCGAGGCGCAGCGCATCCCGAAGGCCTACGACGAGTCGGCGAAGGGAGCGGCCGCGCGCGTCGAGGCGGGAAAGCTCGCCACGGAGAGCGCCGCCAAGATCGCCACGCTGCGCATTGTGCTCGAGGGCGCGGGAGCCGACGCGCAGGTCAAGATCGACGGCGAGGTCGTGAAGCTCGCCGCGCTCTCGCTGGGCAGGAAGCTCGACCCGGGGACTCACACCGTGGTCGCGGCGAACCCCCGGGCTCCCGAGGCCACGGCGACGGTCGACCTGAAGCCCGGCGAGACGCAGGACACGACCCTCCACCTCGAGCCCACGCCGAAGCCTCCGCCCCCGGTCGTCGTCGTGCCTCCCCCGCCGCCCCCCGTGGTCGTCGCCAAGCCTCCTCCTGCTTCTCCGCCGCCGCCGCCGCCAGAGCCGCCGCCCAGCACCACCTGGAGGACCGTGGCCATCGCCGGGTTCGGGGTGGCGGGCGTCGGGGCGGTCGTCGGCGCCATCACGGGCGGCGTCGCGATGGGCGCGGCGAGCGACGCGAAGAAGGCGTGCGCCGGGACAGCGTGCCCGAGCGACACCTTCAGCCGCATCGAGTCGGGCCGCGGCGCCGCGACCGTGTCGACCGTCGCCTTCGCGATCGGCGGCGCGGGGCTCGGCGTGGGGGTGCTCGGGCTGCTCATGAAGCCGGCGGCGCGCGAGTCGCGCCCCAGCCCGCGCCCCGTGAACGCCGTTCACGTCGAGCCCTGGCTCTCGGTGGCCTCCGCCGGCGTTCGAGGAACCTTCTGACCATGCGCGATCGCTCTTCCTTCTGGCCTCGTTGGCCCCGCGTCTCGCCCGCCGCCCGCGTCTCCCTCGCGGTCGGTCTCGGCGCGGTCGTCGCGTGCTCCGCGTGCGCGGCGCTCGTCGGCCTCGACAAGGACTACACCGACTGCGGCGCTTCTCCGTGCGCCGACGCGGCGGCCTCGACGCCGCCGCCCGACGTCTCCGTGCCGCCCCCCGACGCGAGCGACGCCGGGGGCGACGCGAGGGACGCCGCGCACGACGACGCGGAGACGGGGCCGGCGTGCCCGGGGTTCGCGGACGCCGCGTCCACCGGGGTCGACAACTCCATGATCCAGTTCGCGATCCCCGACCCGTCAAGGCTCCCCGTCGGCGCCGATCGGTACGACGCGGGCGCCGACGGCGGCACCGCGTACGACGTGGTCACGGGGCTCACGTGGGAGCGCTTCCCGGAGGCCACCCCGGCGACCGGCCAGTTCACGTTCGACGAGGCGCGAGCCTACTGCACGAACCTGCGCCTCGACGGCCACGCCGACTGGCGTCTTCCCACGCGGGGAGAGCTCATCAGCTTGACCGACTACCGCTTCACCCAGCCCGCGCTCGATCCGACCACCTTCCCGCGGGTCATCGACCCGGGCACGGGGGGGAGCGTCCCGCGGGGCCTGTTCTGGTCCAGCACGCCGGTGAGCGGCACCCCCACGCATGCGTGGTACGTGGGGGCGGACGACGGCTACTTCAACATCACCGAGCGCAACTGCTCCAAGGAGACGTTCGTGTGCCCTCACGTGCGGTGCGTCCGATGAACCCGCAGCGTCCGCTCACCTCCCTCTCAGCTCGTGCCTCTCACGTCTCGCGGCGCGCGCTCGGCGCGCTCGCGCTCGGCGTCGCCGCGCTGACGATGACCGGTCCGCTCCACGCCGACGCGCCGCCAGGCCGCTACGCGCTCCGCGCCTGCGGGACGGTCGTGTTCGACACGCAGACCAAGCTCGAGTGGCAACGCGGGGTGAACCCCCCAGCGGACGTCGCGAACGCGATCGGCGTCTGCGGCGCCCTCGCCCTCGACGGCGGCCGGTGGCGCGCGCCGACCATGCTGGAGCTGTCGTCCATCCAGGACCTCACGGCCTCCCCGTCGATCGATCAGCGCGCCTTCCCCGGCACGCCGAGCACGAACTTCGCGACCGTGTCGCAGTCGGCCCCGGCGACCCCGCCCTCGTATTGGGTGCTCAGCTTTGGCACGGGCGTCCCCGATCTTGCGGTGTCCACCACGCCCGGCGCGCTCGTGAACTCGCGCTGCGTACGGTCGGCGCCGTGACGCGACGCTCCGGCCGAGAGGACGCCCCGTGGCGCTCGAGGTAGGTCAGCTCGTGACCCCCTCGCTGCGCATCGTGCAGCGGCTCGGCGCAGGCGGAATGGGCAGCGTGTGG
The DNA here is from genome assembly GCA_035439005.1 of Polyangiaceae bacterium. Lineage (GTDB taxonomy): Bacteria > Myxococcota_A > Polyangia > Polyangiales > Polyangiaceae > JAAFHV01. The sequence goes on from DAORJJ010000138.1 coordinate 12,567, forward strand.
ATCGCCGATCACCTGACGCTCCACACGCAGGTGGTCGTGAAGATCATGTCGGCCGAGCTCGCGAACAACGCCGAAGCCGTGACCCGCTTCAAGGCCGAGGCGAGCGCGGCGGCCAAGGTGAAGAGCCCTCACGTCGTCCAAATGCTCGACCACGGGCTCGCCGAGGACGGCTCGCCGTACATCGTCATGGAGCTGCTCGAGGGCGCCGATCTTCGCTCGTTCATCCGCGCGCGAAGCCTGAACCGCAAGCAGATCGTGAGCGTGGTGCTGCAGGTGGCGAAGGCCCTCGGGAAGGCCCACGAGAGCGGCGTCATCCACCGCGACATCAAGCCGGGCAACATCTTCCTCTGCACCGGCGACGGCGACCACTTCGTCAAGATACTTGACTTCGGCATCGCGAAGTCGAGCTTCCCGGGCAGCGACGGCGGGCACACCCAGACCGGCATGATGATCGGCTCGCCGCCCTTCATGAGCCCCGAGCAGCTCCGGGGCGACAAGGCGCTCGACCACCGCGCCGATCTCTGGTCGCTCGCGGTGGTGCTCTTCCAGGGGCTCACCGGGAAGCGCCCGTTCCAGGGCGACAGCGTGGCGGAGCTCGCGGTGGCCATCCACACGCCGCCGCCGCCGCGGGCGTCCGAGCACGACCCGTCGCTTCCCGCGGAGCTCGACGCGTGGTTCGCGAAGGCGTTCGCGCAGAACCCCGACGATCGCTTCCAGTCGGCCCGCGAGCTCTCCGACGCGCTCGAAGAGGCCATGTCGGGGGTGCCCACGGGCTCCGCGATGGGCCCGGTCCCGTCGGTCTACGGCGCGGCCCGCAGCGCGACGAGCGCACCGGCCGCCGATCGACGCTGGCCCGCGGTCGTCGTCGGCGGCGCCGTGCTCGCCGCGCTTGGCATCGGCGGCGTGATGAGGTTCGGGCCGCGCAGCGGCGCCGCGTCGGCGTCGAGCGCGACCCTCCCGGCGACGGCGCCCTT
>DAORJJ010000139.1:0-13529 GCA_035439005.1 Polyangiaceae bacterium
TGCCCCTCGCGGCAGCCGCGGGCGAGCAGGTATTCGCGCTGGTCCTCGTGCTCGTGGCGACGCTCGCGTATCGCCCTGCGACGCACCACGCCGACGCCGCGCAGCTGCTCACGCGCTTCTCGGACTCGAACGCGCGGGTCGAGGGCCTCGACGAGCGAGAGACCTTCGTGCCCACGCCGCGGGGGCCGGTGCGCGCGCGCGTGTTCGCGCCGCCCGGGGCGTCGGCGCTGCCCGGCGTGGTCCTCGTGCACGGCGTGCACTACAAGGGCATCGACGAGCCGCGCATCCTGCGGTTCGCGCGCGCCGTGGCCGACACCGGCGTCGTCGTGATGCTGCCCGAGATCGCCGAGCTCGCGGACTACCACGTGGACGCCCGGTCCATCGACACCGTCGGCGCGGCCCTGCGCGAGCTCTCTCGACGCACGGGGCGCGAGCGCGTGGGGCTCATGGGCATGAGCTTCGGCGGAGGCATCGCCTTGCTCACCGCCGCCGACCCGCGCTTCGCGGAGCGCGTCGGGTTCGTCGTGGCGGTCGGCGCGCACGACGACCTCGGGCGGATCCTCCGCTTCTTCGCGACCGACACGATCACCCTGCCGGACGGCACGAGCCACGCGCAGAAGGCCCACGAGTACGGAGCGACGGTGCTCGTGTACAACAGCGTGGAGCGGCTCTTCGCGGCGGCCGACGTCGACGAGGCGCGCCTCGCGCTCCGCGCGTGGCTGCAAGAGAAGCGCGACGACGCGCGCGCACACGCGGCCAAGACGAGCCCCGCGGCGCGTGAGAAGCTCGAGCGCGTGTTCGCGGCCGACGTCGCGTCGCTGCGGCCGGAGCTGCTCGCCATGCTCGACGGCGCCGAGCGCGACCCCGCGAGCCTCGCGGCCGAGCGCGCGGTCTCTCCCCACGCCAACCTCGGGGGCCTCCGCGCGCCCACGTACCTGCTCCACGGCGAGGGCGACAGCGTGATCCCCGCCTCCGAGACGCGCTGGCTCGCCGACGAGGTGCCCGCGGGCCTCCTGCGCCAGGCCCTCGTGAGCCCCGCCATCCAGCACGTCGAGGTGCACGGCGAGCCCACCGCGCGCGAGAAGTGGGACCTGGTCCACTTCATGGGCGAGGTCCTGGGGGACGCCCACGCGATGCGGTGAGCCGGGAACGACCGGTACAAAAGCGACGAAGCCTCGCGTCCCGGATGGGAGCGAGGCTTCGCTGCGGTCGTGCGGCGTCAGGCCTTGGCGGTCGCCGCGGACTTGACGATCTGCTCGAAGCCCTTCGGGTCGACGATCGCGATGTCGGACAGCACCTTGCGGTCGAGCCCGATGTTCGCGACCTTCAGGCCGTGCATGAGGCGCGAGTAGCTCGTGCCGCTCGTGCGGGCCGCGGCGTTGATGCGCGCGATCCAGAGGCGGCGGAAGTCGCGCTTCTTGCGCTTGCGGTGGGCGTACGCGTACACCCAGGCCTTCATCACGACCTCCTTCGCGTAGGCGAAGAGGCGCGAGCGGGCGCTGTGGAAGCCCGAAGCGTGCTTCAGAATGCGGTTGCGGCGGCGACGCGCCTTGAATCCTCGTTTTGCGCGGGGCATGGGCTATCTCCGTTCAGCCGTAGGGGATGAGACGCTTGATGTGCTTCTCGAGCGTCTTGTCGACCATGTCGTTGTTGCGGAGGCGGCGAATGCGCTTGCGCGACTTCTCCTGCATTCCGTGGTTCCCGCCCTGCTTGGAACGGCGGACGCGGCCGGAGCCGGTCACTTTGAACCGCTTCGCGGCGGTCTTGCGGGTTTTCATCTTGGGCATTGTGTGCTCCGTGTTCGCTCCGGACCAAGGCAGCCCGCCACCAAGATGACGGTCGAGGGCTTTTTGCCTTCCGGAAGCGGGAAGGACGGGCGTTATCGCCGAGGAGACACCTCCTGTCAAGGCCCGGCGTGTAGGGGAGCGGGTCTTTCGACGCCGATCGCGACCTCCCCACGCGCGCGCCCATGACGGCAGACCCCTGGCGGCCCGGCCGGGGTCGAAGTAGGGGTAGGGGCGTGACCCCTGAAGAATACCTCACGTACGACGCCCTCGCCCTCGCCGAGCTCGTCCGCACCAAGAAGGCCTCGCCGCGCGAGCTGCTCGACGCGTCGCTGGCGGTCATCGACCGCCACGACCCGAAGGTGAACGCGGTCATCCACCGGCTCGACGAGGCGGCCCGCGCCCAGACCGAGAACGTGGGCGACGGCGCCTTCGCGGGCGTGCCCTTTTTAGTCAAGGATCTTGATGGAACGCTCGCGAACGCCCCTTGGAACGCGGGCTCGAGGTCGCTCAAGGGGTACATCGCGCCGACCGACTCCGCGCTCATCGCGCGCTATCGGCGGGCGGGGCTCGTCTTCGTGGGCAAGACCAACACGCCCGAGTTCGGGCTGCTCGCGGTCACGGAGCCCGAGCTCCACGGCGCGACGCGCAACCCCTGGAACTTGGATCACGTGCCGGGCGGCTCGTCCGGCGGCTCGGCGGCGGCGGTGGCGTACGGCGCCGTGCCCGTGGCGCACGCGGGCGACGGCGGCGGGTCCATCCGCATCCCCGCGTCGGCCTGCGGGCTCTTCGGCCTGAAGCCCACCCGCGGCCGCATGCCGCTCGGGCCGAGCAAGGGGGAGGGCTGGCACGGCTTCGTCGTGCCGCACGTGGTCTCGCGCACGGTGCGAGACAGCGCCGCCTTCCTCGACGCGACGCACGGCCCCGACGTCGGCGCCCCCTACGTCGCGCCCGCCCCGAGGGGGACGTTCCTCGCCGCGGCCACGGCGACCCCGGGGAAGCTGCGCGTCGGCTTCACTTCCCGCTCGCTGCTCGGCGAGCGCACCCACGACGAGTGCAAGAAGGCGCTGTCGGTCGCCATGGAGCTCTGCGCGTCGCTCGGGCACGAGGTCGTCGAGATCGACGTCCCGGTCGATCGCGACGCCGTGCGCGTCGCGTACCTCACGATCGTCGCGGCGGGCGCGGCGTTCGCGGTGGAGGACGCGGGGCGCCTCGCGAAGCGCGAGGTCGGCGCCGACGACTTCGAGGCGACCACGTGGTTTCTGGCGCAGGTCGGCCGCGCGCTCTCCGCGCTGGATCTCGAGCGGGCTCGGGCGACCGTCGCGACCGTGCAACGCCAGATCGGCGCGCTCTTCGAGTCTCTCGACGTGCTCTCGACGCCCACGCTGGCGTACCCGCCAGCCAAGATCGGAGAGCTCGCCCCGAAGCCCGCGGAGCGCGTCGCGCTGCGCGCGTTGCGGGCCGTGCCGGCCAAGCCGGTGCTCGAGCGGGCCCTGTTCGAACTCGCGAAGAACGCGCTCGAGCGCACGCCGAACACGATGCTCTTCAACATGACCGGCCAGCCCGCGATGAGCGTCCCGCTCCACTGGGGAGCGGGCTCCCTGCCGATCGGCGTGCAGTTCGTGGGCAAGTTCGGCGACGAGGAGACCCTCTTCTCGCTCGCTGGGCAGCTCGAGGTCGCGGCGCCGTGGAGCGCTCGGCGTCCATTCGCCTGAGCGGCGCGCCTGCGCGGGCCGCTCGGTGACGCCGGTCACTCCGCGCGCCGCCTTGTTGGCCCGCGGGCGGCGCGTCCGCCAGCATGCTATTCTTCGATTTTGCCTCGCCGCGCGCGCCCCGTCATGCCTCGCCCTCCGCCTCACCACGCACCGATCGACGTCAGCTCGCCGCGCCCGCCGCGACGTCGGCGCGCGCGCGTGCTGGTGGTCGCGGCCTCGCTCGCCGTAGGGTGCGGGAGCGTCGGCGGGCTCCCCAGCGGACCCGCCGTCGAAGAAGACGCCGCCGTGGACGCGAGCGCGCCCCCGAGCGCCGACGCCTCGCTCGACGCCGAGGCCTCCACCGACGGCGCGAGCGACGCCTCCCGCGACGGCGCGCGTGACGCCTCGAGAGACGCTTCCCGTGACGCTTCCCGTGACGCGGGCGGGTGCACCAAGCCGTCCGACTGCGCGTCGCGGGTCTGCATCCTCGCGACCGGCGTCTGCGCGCCCGCTGCGTGCGGTGACCTCACCAAGAACCAAGACGAGAGCGACATCGACTGCGGCGGCGCGGTCTGCGGGCCGTGCGGCGCGTTTCGCAGGTGCGTGTTCGCCTCCGACTGCCAGTCGGGCGTGTGCAGCGGCAGCGTCTGCCAGCCGTCCACCTGCTCCGACGGCGTCATGAACGGCGCGGAGACCACCACCGACTGCGGCGGCGGCGTGTGCCCGAAGTGTGGCGACGGCGCGGGCTGTGGGGTCGCGGCCGACTGCGTGAGCGACGTGTGCGCGGGGGGCGTCTGCGCGACGCCCTCGTGCTCCGACGGCGCGAAGAATGGCACCGACACCGACGTGGACTGCGGCGGCCCGGCCTGCCCGCGCTGCGCGGACGGCCTCATGTGCATGACCAACGCCGACTGCGTGAGCGACTCGTGCGCCGACGTGGGCATGGGGCTCCGCTGCCAGCCGTCGAGCTGCGCGGACGGCGCCAAGAACGGCGCCGAGACCGACGTGGACTGCGGCGGGCCCTCCTGCGGACCCTGCGGTCGCGGCGCGCGGTGCCTCGTGGGCACCGACTGCATGAGCGGCGGCTGCAACTACGCCTCGGTGTGCGCCGGCGGTCGGAGCTGCACCGCGCACTACGGCGGCGACACCTGCGGGACCGGCGGCGCCGGCGGCGTCGGCCCGGAGGTCTGGGAAGACTGCTGCGTCTCGGCGCCGGTCACCCTCGCGAGCGGGGCGACCGCGAAGGTCGACAAGTACCCGGTCACCTCGGGTCGCATGCGCGCCTTCCTCACCTCGATCGGGTACAACGTGCGCGCGTTCGCCTCGAGCACGCGCGCCGCCGGCGCCATGCCGACGCTGCCGAGCGATCCGGCGGTGCCGGTGCTCGCGCCCCAGTGGGATCGCTACCTGCCCACGAGCTTCGGCGGTGACTCCAACTTTGGTGAGCTGTCGGGCTGCGCCGAGCGCGACTGCCTGCCGCTCGGCAGCGCGAGCTGCACCTGCTCGCCGGGCACGTCCTTCCGCGGGATCTACACGGCGGCCTCGCGCCACATCGGCGGCTTCATCTTTCAAGGCAACGCGCAGTCACGCACCGGCTGCTTCGTGGGCGGGCCGGGCACGCACTCGTTCCGCTTCCCCAACGGCGCGCAGGACGGCCCCCCTCCCGAGGTGGCCCAGGAAATCTACGACACGAAGGCGATGAACTGCGTCGACTACTTGGTCGGCCAGGCCTTCTGCGTGTGGGACGGCGGGCGCCTCGCGACCGTGGAGGAGTGGCGCGCCGCCTACGGCCCCGGCCCGCTGCCCTGGTCGGCGACCGACCCGCGCGCCCCCGTGGCGCCCGAGGACCGCGGCCTCTTGCTCGGGCGAGGAGATCAGACCTATTGGGGCTGTCGCTTCCCTTGGGCGACCGACTCGTCGCACCCCTCCTGCGCGCTCACGTGGGACACGACGCAGCGCTCGATCGAGCTCGCCGCATACCAGTACGCCTACGAGTACCCGAAGCTCGTCTCCGGCGACTACATCGTGTTCCTGCCGATCCCTGGTCGCACCCTCGGCCGCGGCCCGTCCGGGCACTCGGATCTCATCGGCGGCATGCTCGAGATGACCTCCGACGTCACCTTCGACGCGAGCCCCTACAACGCCCGCCACGGGTGGACGGGCGGCGGCTCGTGGGACGACGCCGCGTACGATCCCGCGTCGTCGTTCGCCACCATGCTGCTGAACAAGACGGCGCGGCTCGGCCTCCGGTGCGCGAGGCCCTAGCGGGGCACGCCCGACGGCGCTCGCCCCGCGGCCGCCCCCCGAGCCCTCAGGTCGTGAACGTCTTGAAGGCGGCGAACGTCTTGGCGAGGCCCTCGCGGACCTTGATCTTCGGGTCGTAGCCGATGAGCTCTCGGGCCGCGTCGATCGACGCGAGCGAGTCGCGCACGTCGCCCACGCGCGGGGCGCGGTAGTCGGCCTCGATCTTGTAGCCGGCCTCGGCGCCGATGTACTCGAGGAGCTGGTTGAGCGAGATGCGCTCGCCGCACGCGATGTTGACGACCTGCCCCTCGAGCTTGTTCGACGTGGTGGCCGCGAGGAGGTTCGCGCCGACGGTGTTCTCGATGTAGCAGAAGTCGCGGGTCTGCTCCCCGTCGCCGTGGACGATCGGGCGGGTCTTGCGGATGGCCGCCGTGATGAAGTTCGGGATGACCGCGGCGTACTGGCTGGTGGGGTCTTGGCGGGCGCCGAACACGTTGAAGTAGCGCAAGCTCAGCGTCTCGAGGCCGTAGAGCGCGGCGCTCACGCGGAGGATGTGCTCGCACGTCAGCTTGGACACCGCGTAGGGCGAGCGCGGCGAGGGCGCCATCGTCTCGATCTTGGGCAGGGTCGGCGTGTCGCCGTACGCGGAGGAGCTCGCGGCGAACATGATGCGGCGGACGCCCTTGTGGCGGGCGAGATCGCAGAGCACCGTCGTGCCTTGCACGTTCACCATCATCGAGAGCTGCGGCGTCTCGACCGAGCGCGAGACCGAGGGGATGGCGGCCTGGTGGAACACGACCTTGATGCCGTCGAGCGCCTTGGCCATCGCCTCGGGATCGACGATGGACCCCTCGACCAGCTCCCAGTCCCCCTTCAGCGACTCGAGGTTCTGTCGGCGCCCGGTCGCGAAGTCGTCAATGATCCGTACCTTCTCGCCGGCGGCGAGGAGCGCCTCCGCGATCGAAGAGCCGATGAACCCCGCCCCGCCCGTTACTAGATGCGTCGCCTTCGCCATGGTGTGCCTCTCTCCCGCGCATCTAACCACGGGGGGCGCGCGCGACGCCCCACAAATCCGCGATTTTCTCGGGCGCGCGGCGCGAGCGTATCGCTGGATTGTCGCATTCCGTGGTCACCTGTATGCTAGTCGGGCCCCAGTGACTCCCTGCCCGCAGAGCCCATGAACCCATCTCCGTACCAGAACTACGGCGCGCCCGGTGGCATGCCTGGCATGCCGCCGATGCCCGGCATGCCCGGGGCACCTCCGGGCGGGCCGCCCGCGAACGAGCCGTCGACCCGCGATCGCATCAACCGCGCGAAGACCATCGCGCGGCGCGCGGCGCAGCACTGGGTCGTCGCCACGCTCATCTTGCTCGTCGGCGGCGGGCTCTCCATCGTGCTCGCGCTGAACAGCAAGAGCATGTACCGCTCCGAGGCCATCATCGTGTTCCGCGCGGGCTTCAAGGTCGGCAAGCAGGAAGAGGGCCCCGCCGAGCGCGCCGCCCGCCTGAAGCCGAAGCTCGAAGACTCGCTGAAGAGCCGCAAGCGCCTCGAGCGCATGATCAAGGAGTTCAACCTCTACCCCGACACCATCAAGTCGCAGGGCATCATCACGGCCATCGACGAGATGCGCGACAAGTACGTCGGCTTCCGCGGCAAGGACAGCGACAGGTTCGCGATCTCGTTCGAAAACGACTCGCCCGAGATGGCGAAGAAGGTCACGCAGCGGCTCGCCGAGACCCTCGTCGACGAGTACGGCAAGGAGAGCCTCAGTGTCATCACGCAGCAGGTGCAGTTCCTCTCCGACCAGGAGACCAAGCTGCTCACCGAGCTCGAGACCGCGAACCGTGAGCTCACGCAATTTCTGGCGTCCCACCCGGAGTTCGCCGCCGAAATGAAGAAGGCGGGCGGCATGGCGCCGCAGCCAGGCATGGGCCTCTCGACGGGCGCGCCCACCCCGGGCGGCGCGGCCCCGGTCGTCATGTCGGGCGACCCCGCTCTGAACGGGCTGCTGCGCCAGCGCCAGCGCATCGAGGCGCAGCTCAAGGCCATCCAGTCGGGCAGCGCGGGCCCTGCGCCGGTCCCGCCCGAGCTCGAGTCGCGCCGCACGCGCGCGGTGTCGGAGCGCGACGCGGCCCAGAACACCATGAACGAGGCGAACGCGGAGCTAGGCAAGGTGCGCGCGAGCGGCGTGAGCGACGTGCACCCCGACATGCGCGCGGTCAAGGGCAAGGTCACCGCCGCGAAGAACCAGCTGAACGCCGCGGAGGCACGCGTCCGCGAGATCGATCAGGAGATCCGCGTCGCCCAGCAGCAGTCCACGGTGGCGCCCACGGCCGAGAACATCGACAAGCTGAAGAAGGAGCTCGCGCAGACCGACGCGCAGATCGCCGTCGCCAAGAACGCCGGGCTCAAGCCCGTCGGGGCGGACGCGGCCGCCGTCACCGAGCCCGTCGGGGTCGTCGCCCTCGAGACGACGTTCCAGCGCCTCATCCGTCGCACGCAGGAGACCCGCACCCAGCTGAACGAGCTGAAGGAGCAGGTCAACAAGGCGCGCCTCGAGCTCGCCAGCGAGCAGAGCAAGTCCTCCGACTCGGTCGACATCGCGGAGGCCGCGTTCCTCCCGACGAAGCCTTCGAAGGGGGGCAAGAGCAAGGTCGCGATGACGGGCGGCGCCGTGGCGCTCATCATTTCGATCCTCTACGCGGTCGGGCGGGTCGCCTTCAGCGATCGCATCATCGACGCCGGCGACATCGAGTCCCTCCAGATCATCCCGGTGCTCGGCGTGCTCCCGAAGATCCCCGGCGCCGGAGCGCCGAACGGCGCGGCTGCTGCTGCTGCTGCTGCTGCGGGGCCCGCGGGACCAGGGGGGCCCGGGGGTCCAGGGGGTCCAGGGGGTCCAGGCATGCCACCCCCCGGCGCGCAGGGGCCCGGGGGCGGCGCGCCGAACCCGGCGGTACAAGGGGGCAGGACGTGACAGAACGTGGGGTGAACCGTGTCGTATGAGTCGCCTTCGAAGACGCTCGTCGTCCAGCGATCGCCCATGGGGCCGAGCGCCGGAGCGGGGGCGATGGTCCCGGTCAGCACCGGCGCTGGCGGCCCCGGGGCTGGCTCCGCGCCCGACTCGCCGGTGCGCGTGGTCCCCGCGTGGGCCGCGCCGCCCGACACCAAGGTGCTCGTCATGCTCGGCGACTCCGCCAGCGACGCCACCACCTCGCTGCGCGTGCTCCGCCACAAGCTCGAGCAGAAGCGCGCCGAGGGCATGTGGACCTTCGCGGTCACGAGCCCCCGCGACGGCGAGGGAAAGAGCACGTTCTCCACGCAGCTCGCGCTCGTGCTCTCCGAATCGCAGCGCGCGCGCGTGCTCCTCGTAGAGGCGAGCTTCTACAAGCCCACGCTCGCGACCATCCTCGGCTTCCGCGTCCCGCAGGGCTACGGCTTCTCCGCGCAGATCGTCCGCAAGATGCGCGGCAGTATGGAGCCCTGGTGCGTGACCGCGCTCGGCCCCGCGCTGCACGTGCTCGCGGAGGCGCCCGGCGAGAAGAGCTTCCCCGAGACGCTCCACTCGACCCACTTCCAGAACGCGATCGGCTTCCTCGCGCGGGGCTACGACTTCCTCATCATCGACTCGCCCAGCATCCTCGGCTCGGGTGACATGAACGTCATCGAGAACGCGGTCGACGGCATCATCGTGGTGCTGCGCAGCAACCACTCGCGCACGGGCGATCTCCGCGACGCCGTGAAGCAGATCGGCGAGCGCAAGGCCGTGGGCGCGGTCGTGTGGGACTACGAGAGCCCCGACGCGGCGAAGAAGAAGTCGAAGAAGCGTTGACGGAAGCGTGAATGGGGGCTCGCGAGGGTCGGCGCCCGTCGACGGTCGCGGCCCCGCGTGGGTCGCTCGCGGAGGTCTCATGTTGCCATCGGTCACGTCCTTGCCACTGTGGAAGCTCGACCTCGGGCGGCTCCCCGGCCCGCTCGGGAAGCTCGGCCAGAAGGAGCTCCACCTCTGGCTCGGCGGGTGGCTCGAGGACCGCGCGCGGCGGCTGCGTCGCCCCGCGTACGAGGGCACGCGGCACCTGCTGTTCTGCCTCTGCGACCACTACGAGCCGCTGCACGGCGACGCCCCGATGGAGCGCGGCGTCGAGCGGGTGCGCGCCTGGCGCGAGATCTACCCCGAGCTCACCGAGCGCTTCCGCGACTCGACCGGTCGGCGCCCGATCCACAGCTACTTCTACCCCGGCGATCAGTACGATCCGCGGCTGGTCGAGCCGATCGCGGAGCTCTGCGGGCTCGGCCTCGGCGAGATGGAGGTGCACCTCCACCACGACGGCGACACGCGGGCCTCGCTCGCCAAGCTGCTCACCGACACACTGCGCGACCTCGACCAGCACGGCACCATGGCGAAGCGCGACGGCCGCTTCGCCTGGTCGTTCATCCACGGCAACTGGTGCCTCGCGAACGCGCGCCGCAACGGCACCGCGTGCGGCGTGGACGACGAGCTCACGCTCCTCCACGAGCTCGGGTGCTACGCCGATCTCACGTTCCCCGCCGCGCCCGACGAGGCGCAGCCCAATATCGTCAACTCCATTTACTACCCGTCCGGCGATCCGGGGCGCAAGCGCGCCTACGAGCGGGCCGATCGCGTCGCGGTCGGCAGCGCTCCCCAAGAGAAGGTGATGCTCATCGAGGGGCCGCTCGCGCTCGCGCGTAGACCCGGCGCGGCGAGCGTGCGCATCGAGAGCTCGGCCATCGACTGGTCGGACCCCCCCACCGAGCACCGCCTCGCCACCTGGGTCGAGCAAGACATCCACGTGGAGGGGCGCCCCGAGTGGGTGTTCGTGAAGGTCCACACCCACGGCGCCCCCGAGCGCAACGCCAAGGTGCTCCTCGGCGAGCACGCCGCGCGGTTTCACGAGGCGCTCGATCGCGGCTACAACGACGGCGCGCGGTGGCGGCTCCACTACGTCTCCGCGCGCGAGATGTTCAACGTCGCCCGCGCCGCCATGGACGGGCGCACCGGCAGCCCGGCGGACTTCTTCGACTACGAGATCCCGCGGCCGGCGCGCTCGCGGCTCGCGCCCGCGTGAGGCGTGACGGGCGCGACGACCGCGACGAGAAAGTTGGCCCATCGTCGCCGATTGGCGATCGTGGCGCCATGAGCGATGGAAACGGCTGCGGGGAGTGTGGGGTGTGCGGCGTTCGTGACGCGCGAGTGCTCACCGTGACGAGGCTCGCGACCGGCGCGGAGGTCGTGGTGTGCGGCTCGCACGCGCTCGCGCACTCGCGGGCGGCCGCCCCGGCCGCCACGCTCGAAGCGCTGCGGGCGCTCGTGGGCGACAGGCGCAGCGATCGGGAGCGACGCGCCGAGCGCGACGAGCTCGCCATGCACCTGAGCCTCGCCTTCTCGGGCGACCGCCGCGAGACCCACGACGAGCGCCGCTCCTAGCCTCCCAAGGTCACGCGTCACGTCGTCGCGGCCGGCGAAGGCGGCTTGTCCCGGCGGCGGAAGGGCGCGACAGTAACGCGCGATGCCTCCCCGCGCCTGCCCGACCGAAGCGCGCCCAGCGTGGGCACGCGCGTGCTGAAGCTCGTCCACGCCGCCGATCTCCATATCGACAGCCCGCTCCGTGGGCTCGATCGGTACGACGGCGCGCCCGTCCAGGCCCTCCGCCACGCGACCCGGCGCGCGCTCGAGAACCTCGTCACGCTCACCCTCGACGAGGGCGCGAGCGTCCTCTTGCTCGCGGGCGACCTCTTCGACGGCGAGTGGCGCGACTTCGGAACGGGCCTCTATTTCGCCTCTCAGCTCGCGCGCTTGCGCGACGGGGGGGCGCGGGTCGTGCTCGTGCGCGGCAACCACGACGCGTCGAGCGTGGTCACCTCGCACCTGCGGCTCGCCGAGCACGTCACCGAGCTCTCCACCCTCGCGCCCGACACCTGCGTGTTCGAGGACCTCGGCTTGGCCGTCCACGGCCAGGGCTACCGCTCCCGCGCCGTGCGGGATGACCTCGCGGCGGCCTGCCCCGCCCCGCTGCGCGACCTCTTCAACGTCGGGCTCTTGCACACGTCGCTCGACGGCCGCCCGGGTCACGAGCCCTACGCCCCGGCGCGGCGAGAGACCCTCCTCGAGAAGGGGTACGCGTACTGGGCGCTCGGGCACGTGCACGCGCGCGAGGTCGTGGCGACCGAGCCGTGGGTCGTCTTCTCGGGCAACCTGCAGGGCCGCCACGCGCGCGAGGTGGGCCCCAAGGGGGCGACGCTGATCACCGTCGACGGCGGGAAGGTCCGCGCGGTGGAGGCGCGAGCCCTCGACGTGGTGCGGTGGGCGCACGTCGCGGTGTCGGCGACCGACGCGAGGAGCGTCGACGACGTCCTCGAGCGGGCCAGGGAAGCCGTCGCGGACGCCGCGCGCGAGGCCGGGGCGCGCCTCCTCGCCCTCCGCATCACGGTCTCGGGGCTGCCCGCCGTGGGCTCGACCCTGGCCTCGGACGCCGCCCGGCTCGAGGCGGAGCTCCGCATGGCGCTCGTGTCGGAGCGCGGCGCGTCGGTCTTCCTCGAGAAGGTCCGCGCCCGCCTGGACGATCCGCGCGCCGCCGCCGCCGCCGAAGACCTGGGGGCGACCCCCGACGAGGAGGAGCTCGAGCGGCGCGAGCTCGATCGCGATCTCGTCGAGCTCGAGAAGAAGCTGCCCGCGGGGCTCCGGAGCGAGCTGGAGGCCGATCACGCGGGCTGCCTCGACGAGGCCCTCGCGCGCGCGCGCCTCGCCGTGCGCGCGGCGCTGCGCCGGCCCGAGGGTGAGCCGTGAGGCTCGCGCGCCTCGACCTCATCTCGTGGGGCCACTTCGCGCGCGCGTCGCTGGATCTCTCCGCGCCCGGACTCCAGCTCGTGTACGGCCCGAACGAGGCGGGCAAGAGCACCGCGCGGCGCGCCATCACCGCGCTGCTCTTCGGTGTCCCGCGGGGCACGCCCGACGCCTTCCTCTTGCCGAAGGCCACCGACGCGCGCGTCGGCGGCCGCGTCGTCGGCGACGACGGCGAGGCGCTCGAGCTCGTGCGGCGGGGTGGCCAGAAGAACACGCTGCTCACCCCACGCGACGAGGTCCTCTCGGAGGAGCCGCTCGCGCGCCTCGTGGGGGTAGGGGAGGCGACCTTCTCCGCCGTATTCTCCATGGATCACGACACGTTACGTCAGGGCGCGGAGGCGGTCCTTCGCGTAGGCGGTGACGTGGGTGAGAGCCTCGCCGCGGCCGCCCTCGGGGACGCGCGGCTGTCCAAGGCCGCCGCGCGCCTCCGCATCCGCGAGGGCGAGCTCTACAACCCCTCCCCGAACGCGAGGAAGAGCCAGCTCCACGAGGCGCTGCGGGCCTACAAGGAGGCCCGACAAAGGGTCGACGACGCGGAGAGCGATCCGGCCGCCTACGACGAGCAGCGGAGCCACGCGCGCGCGCGCCGCGACGCCCACGAGGCCGCGCTCCAGCGGCTCGCCGCCACGCGGGCTCAGCGCCTCCGCCTCGAGGAGGTCCAGCGCGCGCGCCCGGTCGTCCGCGAGCGCGACGCCGCCGACGTCCGCCTGGCCGAGCTCGCCCACGTGCCGACGCTGCGCGGGGGCCTGGAGCAGGAGCACTCGTCGATCGCGCAGAGCCGGCGGCAAGCCGAGGGCGGCCTCGAGGTCGTCGCCGCCCGGCGCGTCACCCTCCGCGAGCGCGAGGCCGCGCAGGCTGGGGCGGCGATACGGTGGCAGCTCCAGCATCAGCGGCTGGTAGCTCTTGCGCGTCCAGAAGCGCTTGATGGCCCAGGCGACGAGGCAGGCC
>DAORJJ010000140.1:0-13453 GCA_035439005.1 Polyangiaceae bacterium
ACCGCCGCCAGCGCCGCCTCGGCGAAGGGCGCCTCGCCGCTCACCACGTGGGCCGCGCTCACGCGGCCGTCGGCCTCGACCACGAGCTCGACGACCACCTGCGCCGCGGCGACCGCGCCCGGCGGGTAGGCGGCCCGAAGCGGCGCGAGGGGTCGCGGGGGCACGACCGAAGGCGTCTCCTCCGGCTCGGCGCGCGCGTCTCGCGGCGTCGCGGTCCCCGCGAGCGCGAGGCCCGCGAGCGACGCGAGGATCAGGCGAGCCCAGGTACCCGAGGGCCGCGCGGCGGGCCCTCCGGCGCTCACTCGCAATAGCTGGGCGCGGCGTAGGGCGGCAGGGCGTCGATGTCGGCCTGCGCGACCTTGCCCGCCTGGATGAAGCGCGCGAAGGTCTGGGCGCTCTTTCGCAGGGTGCGCGTCTTGGTCTTCGTGTCGTACGCGACGAGCCCGAAGCGCGGGCAGAAGCCGCTGTTCCACTCGAAGTTGTCGATGAGCGACCAGTGGAAGTAGCCCCGCACGTCGAGGCCGCGCTTCATCGCGTACCCGAGCTCGAAGAGGTGCTCGGCCAAGAACCGCGAGCGGTTCACGTCGGCCGAGTCGGCGATGCCGTTCTCGGTGACGTAGACCGGGAGCTTGTATTGTACAACTTCATCCAGCACGCTCGCGAAGCCGGCCGGGTGGATGTCCCAGTGGAAGTCGGTCTTGGGGCGCGCCGACTCGAGCCTGTCGGCCTTGATGACGGCGTTCACCCGCGGCAGCACCACGCCGCCGGACGCGGCCGCCTCCATCGCCGTGTAGTAGTTCACGCCGAGGAAGTCGGCGCGCTTGCCGAGCGCGGGGTCGGCGCGCTTGTCGGCTGGCCCGTCGAGCTTGCCGTCGAAGTCGTCGTCGAAGTCGCCAAAGACGACGGCGTTCGCGAACCAGAGGTTGTTCACGTAGCGCACGCGCTCGGCCGCGGCCTTGTCGTCGGGGTCGCTCGGGTCGCGCGGGAGCACGTCGCGCTGGTGGATGACGGGGCCGACCAGCGCCGCCTGCCCGTCGCCGTCGGCGTCGTCCTTGTCGACCCGCTTGATGGCGTCGTAGCAGAGCGCGTGGCCGCGGACCTCGGCCTTGGCGACCATGAGCGCGCGGTCGACCTCGAGGGTGAGCCCCGGGGGGAAGCCGCCCTGGATGTAGCCGCCGAGCGGCGCCACGATGGGCTCGTTGATCGTGGCCCAGAGGTCGACGTCTTTGCCGAAGCGCTTCGCGATGCGCTCGCAGTAGCCGCCGAACGCGGCGACCGTCTCGGGCTGCTCCCAGCCGAACGGGCCCTTCACGCGCGGGTCGGCGAGCCACACGGGGAGCGTGAAGTGGCTCAGCGTGAGCATGAGGGTGATCTTCGCGGCGCGGAGCTTCTGGATGAGCTCGGTGTACTTTGCAAGCACCGCCGGCTCCGGGGTGTCGCTGTCGAACGCGGCGCGCGTGGGGTAGAGCTTCCCCCACTCGAGCGAGAAGCGGTACGCGTTCTGCGACGTGGCGACGAGCGACGCGATGTCCTCGTCGATGTGCGCGAGGGCGTCGGGCCCGTCGTCGGGCTTGTCGCCGTTCTTGATCTTGTCGGGGAGGGTCGCCCACACGCCCCAGTCGGTGCCGCCGTTGTCGCGCTCGATCTGGAAGGAGGCGGTCGCCGAGCCCATGAGGAAGCCCTTCGGGAAGGTCACCTCCGAGGGCCGCGCCGGCGCGGTGTCGGTCGGGCCCGGCGTGGTGCTGCTGCAGGCGCCGAGCGCGCTGAGCGCGCCCGCGAGCGCAAGGACGACCACGACTCCGCCGCTGCTTGCCTTCATGACGCCCTCCCTTCGGTCGGTTGCCATAGACACGCCGCTCGCCTCCGACTCGCTTGCATGTTCATGAGTCCTCCGCCACGACGAGGTTCCGACCGCCGGCCTTCGCCGCGAGCAAGCGGGCGTCGGCGAGCCCGAGGAGCTCCTGCTCTCCCCCACCCTGAGGGATCTCGGCGAGATCGGCCACCCCAACGCTCACCGTGACGCCGATCGGCTCCGGCACGCCGGGCGCCGTGACGCGCAGGTGGCTGATGGAAGCCCGGATGCGCTCGCCGAGGCGCGCCCCGGCGTCGCGGCTCGTGGCCCGCGCGAGCACCACGATCTCCTCGCCCCCGAAGCGCGCGACGACGTCCTCGGCGCGAACGACGCGCAGGATCTCCTCCGCCACCTCGCACAGCACGGCGTCTCCCGCGAGGTGGCCGTACCGGTCGTTCACGCTCTTGAAGCGATCGATGTCGAGCAGGATGAGCGCGAGCGGCGTGCGGTGGCGCGAGGCGTAGGCGGCCTCCGCGGCGAAGCGCTCGGAGAAGTAGCGCCGGTTGTAGAGCTGGGTCAGCCCGTCACGGGTCGACGACTCGAAGAGCCGCGCCTGGAGCTCGGCCTCCGCCGCGTCGGTCACCGAGAAGCGCAGCACGACCTCCGGCCCCAGCTGGATGCGCGCGCCCGGCCTGAGCACCGCCGAGG
Source organism: Polyangiaceae bacterium (assembly GCA_035439005.1). Classification (GTDB taxonomy): domain Bacteria; phylum Myxococcota_A; class Polyangia; order Polyangiales; family Polyangiaceae; genus JAAFHV01. The sequence goes on from DAORJJ010000140.1 coordinate 2,501, forward strand.
TGCCGCGAGTGGGCACGCCGCCCACGAAGCTGCCGTTGGTCGACCCGAGGTCCTCGAAGACCCACTGGTCGTCGACGAAGCGGATGGTCGCGTGGTGGCGGCTCACGCCCGGGTCGTCCAGCACGCAGGTCGCGTCCGAGCCGCGCCCGAGGGCCGTCGCGACCTCGCGATCCAGCACGAAGACCCTGCCGGCGTCGACCCCGGTGAGCATCACGAGCGACGCGCGGTCGCGCACGTCCGGCGCCGCGGGCAGGCCCCCGGGCTGCGTCGGGAAGTCGTGCGCGTCATACCGCGAGGACGGCGGCGCGCCGCGCGCGCTCTCGTCGGGGTGACGCGGTGGCGTCACTCCCTCCGCCGCCGGGAGGTCCAGCACGGAGGTCAAGATGCGCTTCGTGTCTCGGTTCATGCTCCCCTCGCGTCGCACCGCTCCGCGTCTCCTCGGCGTCTCTAGCGCAACGCCCGTCAAATTGCGCCAAGATCCGGCGGCGCGACCTCGCCCCCAAACGCGCCGAAAAAGCGAGGCCCCGACGCCGCGAACGCGGTAAAGCCGTGGACATGGCACTGCTCGAAGGGAAGGTCGTCATCGTCACCGGCGCGGGCAACGGCATCGGCCGCGAGCACGCGAAGCTCTTCGCGCGCGAGGGCGCGAAGGTGCTCGTGAACGACCTCGGCGGCCCCCGCGACGGCGGCGACGGCGCGACGGCGGAGGGCCCGGGGCCCGCGGAGGCCGTCGCTGCCGAGATCCGCAAGGAGGGTGGCGTCGCCGTCGCCAACACCGACACGGTCGCCACGCGCGAGGGGGCCGAGCGCATCATGGCGGCGGCGGTGGGCGCGTTCGGCCAGGTGGACGTGCTCGTCAACAACGCGGGCATCCTGCGCGACAAGAGCCTCCTCAAGATGGACGACGCGATGTGGGGCTCGGTCCTCGCGGTGCACCTCACGGGGACGTTCCTCTGCTCGCAGGCCTTCGCGCGCCTCGCCGTGCGGCGCGGCGAGGGCGGCCGCATCGTGAACACGACGAGCGTCTCCGGCATGCTGGGCAACTTCGGCCAGGCGAACTACGCCGCGGCGAAGGCGGGCGTGTACGGCCTCACGCGGACGATGAGCATCGAGCTGCAGAAGCACCGCATCACGGTGAACGCGCTCGCCCCCATCGCGAAGACCCGCATGACCGACGATCTCCCCATGTTCCACGACACGGCGACGCTCGGGCCCGAGCACGTCGCGCCGGCCGCGCTCTTCCTCGCGAGCGAGCTCTGCGGCGCGCGCACGGGCTACGTGCTCGCCGTGGCGGGCGCCCGCATGTACGCCTTCAAGGTGGTGGAGACGCCCGGGAAATTCAAGGAGGGCGAGAGCACGGTGTGGACCGCGGCCGAGATCGCCGAGCACTGGGACGCGATCGTGCGCGCTTAGTCTGTCCTGGCTCTGTCCTGGCTCGGGGCTCGCGCGTTTGACGCGCCGCGGAATCGTGCGCGCCCCAAGTTCCCGCTTTCAAAGGCTTCCTGAGCCGGTACGCTCGACCCATGAACCCAACATCGGTCCTCAAGGCGGCCTTCGGCTACTTGCGCAAGAACCCCGACGAGGTGGTCAAGGCGGCGTCGAACGCGACGTCGCTCAAGTTCGGCGTGCCGCTCGCCAGCCTCCGGTGGCTCGCGAGCCAGGTGAAGGGCAAGAAGGCCCCGAAGGACGTCGAGATCGACGCCACGCCGCCGGCCCTCCGGCTCAGCGCCGTGGTCGACGCGATGGGCACCCCGATGCGCGCGGCCGCGTCGATCAAGATCGACGAGGTGCACATCTCGGCCGAGTCGATCCGCATCGGCGTGCGCCTGCGCGACGTGAAGCTCTCGATCCTGTCCGACATCGAGTCGCCCGTGGCGATGCTCGTGAAGTCGGGCGCACTCGATCTTTCGAAGCCCGGGAACGTGGTGAAGTTCCTGCCGAAGCGGCCGCCGGCGATCATCGACGCGCACGACGACCGCATCGTGGTCGACCTCATGAAGGTGCCGCAGATCGCCGCGAACAAGGCGCTGAAGAAGGCGCTGTCGGTCATCACGCCGGTGCTCGGGATCGGCTCGATCGAGACCGACGCCGACCACGTCTACGTGTCGCTGAAGGCCACGCCCGCGGGCCTCGCCGAGGCGCTGGGCGCCCTCACCGCGCGCTGAGCGGCGCCGCCGCGCCAAGAACCCGTATCGTCCGCGGGTGCGCGATGCTACCATCCGCGTATCCTCCGGGGAGTCGCACAGCCTGGTAGTGCACGAGCTTTGGGTGCTCGATGTCGTCGGTTCGAATCCGGCCTCCCCGACTTTCTCCGCGCCGCGTCGCCGCGCCCGCAGTGAGCGGCGCGCGGGCCCTCGAGCCGGCCGCTTCGGTGGAATCAGTGCCGAGCGCCCGCGCCGTCGGTCCTCCCGCGTCCGGCGATCGTCCCGGGTCCTCATCGCCGCGCGCACGAGAGCCCGGCCCTGCGCCGGGCTTCTCGCACGGCACCGCGCTCTCTCTCCCTGCCTCGGCCTTCAGGCCGGGGCAGACTCTGCCTGCCTCGGCCCTGAGGCCGGGCCAGAGCTTGGAGAAGCGTCGGTGATCGTTCGCCCCCCCCTTGCATTAGTTCGACGGCTGTCTAAATAGACATCCATCAAACAATGACCCACGCTTCCCTGTACGAGGCCATCGCCGACCCCACCCGCCGCGCGCTCCTGCGCGCGCTCCGGGACGGCTCGCAGAGCGCCGGCGATCTCGCCGCGCCCTTCGAGCTGTCGAAGCCGACCCTGTCGCACCACCTGAAGGTCCTGCGCGAGGCGGGGCTCGTCCGCGCCGAGAAGCGCGGCACGCGCGTCGTCTACTCGCTCACCGCGAACGTCCTCGAAGAGCTCGCGGCGGAGCTGCTCGACCTCGCGGGCAGGGCGCCCGAGCTACGCGTCCCAAGAAAGAGAGGTACGTCATGACCACGCCTCGCTCGTCTCGCACGCCTCGCGCGCCGCTGTCGCGCGTCGACCTCGCCTCCCTCGCGCTCGTGGCCGGCTCCTTCGTCGGGTCCGCGCTCGCGTACGAGCGCCTGCCCGCGCGCGTGCCCGTCCACTTCGACCTCCACGGCGTGGCCGACGGCTTCGCGCCCCGGCTCGTCGGCGCGCTCCTCATGCCCGCGGTCTCGCTCGCCGTCTGGGGCCTCGTCCGCGGGGCCCCTCGCCTCCTCCGGGGGGAGGCGCGCGCGCGGGCGCTGGCCTCTCCGCTCGCGGAGACCGCCCTGCTCGTGGTGGCGCTCTTCGCGGGGCTCCACCTCGTCATGCTCGACGTCGCGCTCTCCGGCGCGCCGCGCGCGGGGCGCGGGCTCGGGTTCGTCCTCGCGGGCTTCTCGGTCGCGCTCGGGCTGCTCCTGCCCAAGCTCCGCCGCAACGGGCTCGCGGGCATCCGAACGCCGCGCACGCTCGCGTCCGACGAGGTGTGGCAGCGCACCCACCGCGTGGGCGGCGCGCTCTTCGTGCTCGCGGGGGTGGCCGGGCTCGCGGCCACGGCCCTCGGGCACGTCGCGGTGGCGATCGGCGCGCTCGTCGCCGCGTCGCTCGCGGCCGCGATCGCCTCGTACCTCGTGCGGGACGACGCGACGCGCTGAGCGCGCGGAGCGCCGCGACCCCGCCGTCGGACGGCCTCGTGCCGCCGGCGGCGGGGCCTCGCGCGACGGTCATCGAGAGAGGGGACAGGTGCCCGCCGCGAATTCGATCCATAACAACGGCATGGACGACCGCACATCGCACCCAGCCCGACCCGAACGGGAGCGCCGAGTGCACCGCGACGCCGCTCGTCCGACGGGAGCTTCACCATGCGCATCTTCCCCTTCCTGCTTCTTCCAATCGCGCTCGCCAGCGCTGGGTGCCTAGGCGGCGGCAACCCTCACTTCACCGACGACGAAGGCGGGGAGAAGCCGTCGGTGGGCCTCTTCACCGACGCCCCCGACAGCCTCAGCCTCCCCTACGCGCTCGGGACCCGGGTCACGGTCAGCGCGTCGGCGCCCGCGGCGGTGAAGAGCGCCGCGGGCTGGTCCCTTCGCAGCAGCGCTCCGCAGGTCTTCGCGATTGGCAAGGTCACGGTCAATGGGGGCACGCTGAGCGCCGAGTGCACCGCGACGGGCGAGGGGGAGGCCGAGCTCGTCTTGTTCGACCCCTCCGGCGAGGAGGTGCACTCCACGTCCGTGACGGTGCAGGCGGCCGACCGAGCCCGCCTCTTCCGCCACGGCACGCTCCGGACGTTCGCGCCGGACGAGCGGTCGGGCGAGCGCGCGAGCGCGCCGGAGGCGCGGGTGCTCACGGGCGGAACGGGCGCCTACGCGGTCGCGTATTATCGAGGCGAACAGCGCGTCTACGGGCGAGGCCTCGTCGGGGTTGAGGCCCCGGCGGGCTTCTCCATCCGCACGCAGACGACGACCAACCAGCGGGTCAATGAGTGGCTGTTCGTCACCCCGAGCGCGCCGGGGAGCGGGCGGCTGGAGCTCACGGCGGGCGGTCGCCCCGTGGGCTCGCTGCCTCTCGAGGCGGTCTCGGAGGCCGACCTGGGCGCGCTCGTCCTCGACACGCCCGCGGCCGGCCCGTCGGTCGGGTGGGTGCACGCCCGCGCCTCGGACACCGCGGGGCGCACGGTCGACGGGGTCTACTGCGACTGGATGGTCGCAGGAGCGCCGCAGAGGCGTGAGGGCGGCGGGAGCGGCGCGAACCAGGGCGATCTGCTCCGCGTGAATCTCGCCTCGTCGCCACCTCGCGCGGTCGAGGCGAGGCACGGGCGCCTCGCCGCCGCAGCGGCGATCTCCCTGGACAACGCGCGCGTCGAGGACACGACGTACCTCGGATGTGGCGCAGGGCCGGCGCCCCGCTCGTCGGGCGTCGCCGCGGGCGCGCTCCTGGCCGTGCTCGGCGGCGCGCTCGCGCGGCGGCGCAGGCGAGCGGACCCTCCGGGCGCGGCGCCCTAGCTGGCTGCTGGCTACGGCTCGGCCGACAGGTCGATGCCCGCGATCTCCGCGAGCGGCCTGCCGGTGCGCTGCGCCCGCTTCAGCTGCGCGTAGCGCCAGTACGTGTAGACTACAGGGATAAGCTCGAGCGTCAGGAACGCGCTCGAGAGCAGGCCGCCCACCATGGGCGCCGCGATGCGCTTCATCACGTCGGCGCCGCTCCCGGTCGCCCACAGCAAGGGCACGAGGCCTATCAGCATCGTCGACACCGTCATCACCTTCGGGCGCACCCGCAGCACCGTGCCCTCGGTGTGGGCGTGGATGATGTCCTCCAAGTCCCGGATTTTTCCCGCCCGCAGCCGCCGCACGAAGGCGTGATCGATGTACACGATCATCACCACGCCGGTCTGCGCGGCCAGGCCGACCAGCGCGATCACCCCGACCAGCACCGCCGTCGAGATGCGGTAGTCGAGCAGGTAGAGCAGCCACACGCTGCCCACGAGCGCGAACGGTATCGAGAGGAAGACGATCAGCACCTCGGTGAGGTTCTTGAACTGCAGATAGAGCAGCACCGCGACCGCGAGCAGCGCGAGCGGGATGAGCAGCGTCATGCGCTCGCGCATCTGCTCGAGGAGCTCGTATTGCCCCGTCCAGCGCAGGTACGTGCCCGGGGCGAGGCGCACGGTGCCCTTCGCCTGCGCGGCGGCCACGGCGGCCTTCGCGTCGTTCACGTAGCCGCCGAGATCGCGCGTGGGGTCGACGTCGACGTACACATACCCGACGAGCAGCCCCGCCTCGTCCCGGAGCATGGGGGGCCCCTCGGTGACCGTCACGTCGGCGACCTCGCCGAGGGCGACCCAGCTGCCCGCCTCGCCTGGCCCGCGCCGGAGCGGCACGAGCACCTGCCGGAGCTTGTCCGGGCTGCTGCGGAAGTCCTCTTGATACCGCACGTTCACCGAGAACCGCCGCCGCCCCTCCACCGTGGTGCTCACCGCCTCGCCGCCTATCGCGCTCGAGACAATGTCGTTCAGGTCGGCCACCTGCAGGCCGACGCGCGCGAGGGCCTCGCGCCTCGGGACGATGTCGACGTAGACGCCCCCGAGCGACCGCTCGTAGAGCACGCTCCGGCTCCCTCGCACGCCGCGGAGCAGCGCCTCGAGGTCCGACCCCGCGCGCTCGATGGAGGCGAGATCGTGCCCAAACACCTTCACCCCCACGGGCGTGCGCACGCCGGTCGTGAGCATGTCGACGCGGGTCTTGATGGGCATGGTGAACGCGTTGGTGAAGCCCGGCATGCGGAGGGCGCCGTTCATCTTCGCGATGAGCTCGTCCCACGTCTCGGGGCGCTCCTCGGGCCAGAGCGCGCGGAGCGGCCGCCCGAGGAAGCCCGGCGCCCGGCCGGTGTGCCAGCGAGAAACGCGCACCACCGGCCACTCCGCGGGGGGGCGGAGCTGGACGACGGTCTCCACCATCGAGAGGGGCGCAGGATCGGTGGGCGACTCGGCCCGGCCCGCCTTGCCGAACACCGACTTTACCTCCGGGAAGGCCGCGAGCACGCGGTCTTGGTGCTGAAGCTGGCGCTTGGCCTCCTCGATCGAGAGCCCAGGGAGGGTCGTGGGCATGTACAGGACATCACCCTCGTTCAGCGCCGGCATGAACTCGGTGCCGAGCCGCAGGAAGGGCGGCACGGCCGAGAGCACAGCGAAGAGGCCTATGGCGAGGGTGGTCTTCGGGCGCCGGAGCGCCACGTACACGAAGGGCCGATACACGGCCATGATGGCGCGCGAGACCGGGTGTTTGTCCTCGCTGGGGATCTTCCCGCGCACGAGCAGATCGCGGAGCGCGGGGGCGAGGGTGATGCTGACGAGCGCGGCCGCGAGCATCACGAAGGTCTTGGTGTACGCGAGCGGCTTGAACAGCCGACCCGCCTGGCCGTTCAGCCCGAACACGGGGATGAACGACAGCGCGATGATGACGAGGGAGAAGAAGATCGCGGGGGTGACCTCCTTGGCGGCCTGGTGGAGCAGCCGCTTGCGCCCCTCCTCGTCGAGGCCAGGCGGCGCGTGCTCGAGCTTCTTGTGGCACGCCTCGATCATCACGATCTCGGCGTCCACCGTCGCGCCGATGGCGATGGCGATGCCCCCGAGGCTCATGATCGTGGCCGGGATGCCCAGCGCCCTCATGGGGATGAACGCGAGCAGCACCGCGATAGGCAAGCTGATGATGGGGAGCAGCGCGCTCCGAAAGTGAAAGAGGAAGAGCACGATGACGAGGCTCACCGTGACGGCCTCCTCGAGCAGCGCGCCGCGCAGGGTCTTGATGGCGCGCTCGATGAGCGACGAGCGGTCGTACACCGGCACCACCTCCACGCCCGGCGGCAGGCTGGGCCCCAGCTCTCCGAGGCGGGTCTTCACGCGCTCGATGACCTGCAGCGCGTTCTCGCCATAGCGCGCCATGACGATCGCGCCCACGGTCTCACCCTTGCCGTCGAGCTCGGCGAGCCCGCGCCGGAGATCGGCGCCGAAGCGCACCTGGCCTACGTCGCCCACCCGCACGGGCGCGCCGCCGGGCCCCGCGCGAATGGCGATCTCGGAGAGCTGGGCGAGGTTCTCCAAGTAGCCACGGCCGCGCACGAAATACTCGCGGCCGCTCATCTCCAAGAGCCTGCCCCCCACCTCGCCGTTCGAGCGGCGAATGGCGTCGGCGACGTCGGACACGCCGAGCCCGTAGGCGCGCAGTTTGTCGGGGTCGAGCGTGACCTGATACTGCCGCTCGTACCCGCCCACGGTGGCCACCTGCGCGACGCCGGGCACGCTCTCGAGGGCGTAGCGGAGGGTGTAGTCCTGCAGGGTGCGGAGCTCGGCGAGGTCGTGTTTTCCCGTCTTGTCGACGAGGGCGTACTCGTACACCCAGCCGATGCCCGTGGCGTCGGGGCCGAGCACGGGCGCCACGCCCGCGGGGAGCTTCGCTTGAATGCCGCTCATGTACTCGAGCACGCGCGAGCGCGCCCAGTACACGTCGGTGCCCTCCTCGAAGAGCACATACACGAACGACATGCCGAACATCGAATACCCCCGCACCGCTGTGACGCGCGGCGCGGCGAGGAGAGCGCTCGAGATGGGATAGGTGATCTGGTCCTCGACGAGCGTGGGGGAGCGCCCCTTCCACTCGGTGAACACGATGACCTGCGGGTCGGAGAGATCCGGGATGGCGTCGAGCTGCACGCCCTTCGCCGACGCCACGGCGAAGGTGACGAGCGCGACGTAGAGCATGAGCACGAACCAGCGGTATTTCGCGGAGAGCTCGATGATTCGACCGATCATCGGCTACCTCCACGGGCGCGGGATCGCGCGCTTGCAGTCGGCTTCCATCGTGCCCATTCCCTTGTGCACCACCTCGCATTTGCGGCACTCGGCGTGCTTGTCGGGGTACTTGATCGCGTCGAAGTCGGCGTCGCAGGCGGAGGGTGCGGGGCCGGGTGCGGGGCCTCCGGCTGGGCCCGCGTCTGCCGCGGCGCGCTGGGGCGCCGTGATCGCGGCGCGGAGGCGGCTCTCGGAGTCGATGAGGAACGTGGCGCCCGACACGACGCGCTCCCCCGCGGCCACTCCGGAGGCGAGCACCACGCGATCCCCCTCGGAGCCCGAGACGACGACGGCGCGCGGCGAGAAGCGGCCCTCGGGCTCGGCCACGAAGACGTACGTGGCGGCCCCGGTGTCCACGAGCGCGTCGCGCGGCGCGGTGAGCGCGCGGCGCGGCGGCGCGCTGATCTCGAGGGTGCCGTATTCGCCCGGCACGTAGACCCGGCCCCCCTTGTTGGGCAGCTGCATGCGCACCCGCCGCGTGCGGGCGTCCGCCGTGACGAGGGGGTAGAGGAGGTCGATCTTCCCGGAGGCCGCGTCGGCCGCGTGCCCGGCCGGCACGAAGCGCGCCGCGGCGCCCACCGGCACGCGCTGCAGGTCGTACGAGAGGACCTCGCCCAGCACGTAGACGCGGGAGAGGTCTTGGATCTCGAAGAGCGTGGCGCTCGGGGTCACGTAGGAGCCGACCACGACGGCCTTCTTGGCGACGAAGCCGGCGCGCGGGGCGACCACGACGACCGCGCGCATGGCCTCGCCCTTCTGGAGCACGCGGTCGATGTCCGCCCGGGTCATGCCGAGCAGCTCGAGCTTCACGCGCGCGGCGCTCGGGACCGACGCGTCGGCGGCGCCGATTCCCGCGCCGGCCCACGCCCGCGTCGCGAGCAGCTCCTCCTGCGCTTGGAGCAGCTCGGGGCTGTAGAGCGACGCGAGCGGCTGGCCCGCGGCGACGAGGACGCCGGTCTCCGAGACGTGCAGGGCCTCCACGAAGCCGGCCGTGCGCACGTGCACCTCGGAGGCGCCTTGGTCGGGCGCGCCGACGACCGCGGTCACGCGGAGCGCGCCGGAGAGCTCGCGCTCGTCCACCAGCGCCGTGCGGACCCCGATCGATTGGATACGATCGAGGGAGAGCTTGAGGCTGGCGGTGCCCGGGGGCAGCGTCGGCGGCGCGGCGCCGGCGTCCGCGGGTGGCTCGGCGGCGAGCGCCCCCGGAGGGATGAGCTCGAGCTTCATCTTGCACAAGGGACAGCTCCCCGGCTTGGAGGAGCGCACCTCGTGATCCATCGGGCACCAGTAGGTGAGCGGCCCGCCGTCATCGACGATCACGAGGGGCTTTCCCGTCGCCGCCGCGTGGACGTGCGCGGCGGCGGCGTCGCTGGCGCCGCGCTCCTCCGAGATCGGCTCGAGGTCCATATGGCAAATAGGGCACTCGCCGGGCTCGGCCGAGACGATCTCGGGGTGCATCGGGCACTGGTATTTCGGCGCCTCGGCGACGGCCGCGCGGGGCGAGAGCTTCTCCTCGGCGAACGAGGCCCACATCCCGACGGCGAGCGCGGCGCTGAGGAGCACGAGGCCCCACCGCAGGAGCCCCATCGCCCGCGCGAACCTGGGCGGGGCCTCGGGCCCCTCCGGCATGGACGGGTCCGGCGGCGGGGACGAAGGCGGCGGCGGCGAAGGGGGCGGCGAAGAGGGCGGCGAAGAGGGCGGCGAAGAGGGCGAGTCGACCGCGGGCTCGTCGGAGGCTCGATCAGTGCTCATGCGCGGCTCCTTGCTCCGCCGGAGCGGCGACGAGGCGGCGGCGCGGGAGGGGCGCGCCGATGGCGCCCTCGAGGTCGGCGAGCGCGTGGTCGAGGGTCGCGCGCGCGGCGACGAGCTCGGTCTCCACGTCCACCACCATGCGCTCCGCGTAGAGCATCGCGATCGCGTCGACGCGGCCCGCCTCGTACCCCGCCCTCGCGACGTCGAGCGCGCGGCGGCTCGCGGGCGCGGCCTGGTCACGCAGGGCGACGAGCCGCAGCGCCGCGGCCCTCACGGTGGCCTCCGCGCTCGCGACCTCCGCCTCGACGGGGCGCAGGGCGGCGGTGACCTCGTGCCCGCCCGCGCGCGCGGCCTCGCGCGTGGCCTCACGGCGGGCGCTCGCCTCCCCCCAGAGCCACGGCAAGGACATCCCCGCGTTGAAGCCGTAGCCGTGCCGGCCCGCCTCACCCACCGGGGCGAAGTAGAGGGCCGCGACGGTGAACGAGGGCACGGTCGCCTCGAGCTTCGCCGCGCGCGCGTCCTCCGCGAGCGCCGCGCGCTGCGACGCGGTGGCGCGGAGCACGGGCCGGCTCGCCCGCGCCTTCTCGAGCGCGGTCTTGGCGTCCCACGCCGACGTCTCCGCCTCGACGATGAGGGGCGGGCCGAGCGGCGCGAGCGCGTCTCGACCGAGGAGCGCGTTGATGCGGCCGCGCGCGGCGTCGACGCGGGTGCCGTCGGTCACCACGTCCGCGGTCATGCGGGCGAGCTCGACCTCGGCCTGCGCCACGTCGACGAGCGAGCCCCCGCCTGCGTGCCGGGCGCGGGGCGGGGTCGCTGGTCATGGCCTGTGGGTCGTCAGGTGCCTGCAGGTGTTTGCGCGCCGCGTGGGCCGTGGCTGCGCCAGGGCTGCGCTGCGCCTCGCGGGCG
>DAORJJ010000141.1:0-13404 GCA_035439005.1 Polyangiaceae bacterium
GCAGCGCGGCGACCGCGGCGCGGCGGCCAGAGACAGAGGCGCGGGCGGCCAGCGAGGCGCGGCCGGCGCGCGGGGCGGGCGGGACGGAGGTCGTTCGATGCATGCGGGCTCCTTGCACCCTCCTTACCTGAACACCGCCGCGGAGCCGAACATGTTGATGGACGCCGCTCGCCCCGCGCCGGGGACCGCCTCGCAGATTTTTCACACTCGCAGAAAACGTTGCTCCTCGAGGGAGCCCGCGCTGCCCAAATACGTCGACGTTTCGACGCGGCTGGAATTCGACGCGGCGGTATACAAGTTGCTAGGCTTCCAACGGTGCGACCTCCCTCCCGTCCTCCAGTGCTCTGCGCAGCGCGCGCCCGCGCGGCTCGGGGCTTCACGCTCGTCGAGCTGATGGTCGTCGTGGCCATCATCGCCATCCTCGCGTCGATCGCCATCCCGAGCATGATCGGCGGCAACCAAGACCTGAAGGTCTACCAGACCGCCCAACGGGTCGCCGAGCTCGTGCAGCTCGGCCGAACGCGGGCCATCTCGACCGGCTCAGCGCACGTGGTCGTCATCTCACGCGACGCCGCGGGCGGCATCGGGCCGCTCCCGGGGAAGTTCGTCGTCCAGGGCGGGGAGCGCACCATCGGCGTCACGCCGCGGGTGCCCATCAACACGTGCCGGGTGCCAGGCACCTTCGGGGTGAACATCACGAGCCCCCTGACGCCGTCGATCGTGGCGGCGCCCTTCACGAGCCCCGTCGTCGACTCGTTCGTGCTCGGCAACGACCGCCGCCTCATCGACCAGAACATCCAGCTCGCCGCGATCACCGATCCCCCGGCCGGCTCGGGCATCACGAACGAGATGTGGCTGTGCTTCACGCCGACGGGTCGGGGCTACGCGGCCTCGTCCGCCGCCGGGCTCACGGGGGCGGCGCCGCTGCTCGCGCCCGTCCTCATCGACATCGCGCGCTTCGACGGCGCGGTCCGGCAGGGCCTCACGCGCAGCGTCGTCGTCACGCCGGGCAGCGCCCCGCGTATTTTCTCGAGGCAGCTATGATCCGCCGCTCTCCGCGCGCTCCTCGCGCCCGCCGCGCCGCCGGCTACACCGCCGTGGAGGTGCTCATCGCGCTCACGCTGTTCGCGGTCGGCACCGCGGGTGTGCTGAGCCTGCAGCGCGCGTCCATCGTCGGCTCGGCCGACGCTCGGCGGAGCGACGTGGCCTCGGCGGTCGCCTCCGAGTGGCTCGAGCGCCTGCGCCAAGACTCCCTCGCGTGGAACCTCCCCAACGCGGCGAACCCCGGCGCCCCCTCGAACCACGGCACCGCCACGAAATACCTCGGCGTCGTGGTCGACGGCCCGACCGGCACCTCCGACGCGGGCGCCGCCTCCCCGTGGATCACCCCGGCCGTCCCGGGGACCCAGGCCGACAACGATCGGCTGGGCTCGCCCTCGTACGACATCATCGGGCGGCCCCTCATCGCCGCGGACGTGCCCAATTTCGGCATCTACTGCACCCAGTACCGCCTCCAGTGGATCTCGTACGACGACAGCGGCCCGCTGGTGATCGGCGGCATGATGCGCGCCGAGGTGCGGGTGCTCTACCTGACGAGCGGCGACCGCCTCCCCTGCGCGGCGCTCGTGGGCGATCCGCCGGTGCCCGCCGGCTTCCCCACCGGCTACAAGTCGATCAACATGACCACCACGCTGAGGCAGAACCCGTGAGCCCACGCGCTCGTCAAGCTCCTCACGCTCGTCGCGCTCGTCGCTCGGGTCGCGCTTCGATGCGCGGCTTCACGCTCGTCGAGCTGCTGGTCTCGCTGGTCGCGGGCCTCATCATCGGCCTGGCGGTCGTCACGCTCTCGAAGAGCGTGGCGCAGCAGTTCCACGAGGAGTCCCGCGCGAACGCGGCCCAGGCGAGCGCGCGCCTGTCGTCGCTGCGCATCCGCGCGGACCTCTCGCGCGCCGGGCTCATGGGCACCGGGAACATCGTGCGCGACCCGAAGGCGGCGCACACCCCGGGCGGCAACGGCGCCAAGGGGATCCCTGGGCTCCAGCAGCTGAGCGGCGTCCGCGTGTTCACGGGCGGGAGCCTCGTCCCGCCGGCGCAGGCGAACACCCTCGCCCTCTCGGTGGTCCTCCCGTCGATCGCCAACGGCTCCACCACCCAGACGCCCCCGCTCGCGCCCGACTCGTTCGCGGTGTGGGGCAACATGACGAGCGGCGACGAGTACTTCGGCAGCCTGGACACCACGCCCAGCGCCTGCGGCGGCAAGCGCATCGTGCTGAACCAGGACGACCCCTCTCTCCTCCGTATCCTCCGCGACCCCAACGGCGTCGCGGTGCCGGCGGCCCAGGCTCAGGCGGCGCTCTCGCAGATCTTCGCGCCCATCGCCAACCAGTCGTTCTTCGCCCGCGTCACGGACACGAAGGGCTTCTACCACTTCGCGGCCACGTGCCCGGTGCCGGTCGTTTACAACGGCGTGACCGCGCTCATCGAGCTCGCGGGCGTGAACGCCACGCTCACCTCGCGGGAGACCAACGCCCAGGGCGGGGTCGACGGCTTCGAGACCATCGCCATCTCGCCTCTGCAGGGCGTGTACTGGTTCATCGGCCGGCGCGCCAACGCCAACCTGGAGAGCGCCGGGTCGACCGCCGAATCCGACCTGAAGTACGACCTGTTCCGGGCGTGGGTGAACTCCGCCGGCGTGGCCCTGGTCAACGAGGCCGAGGTGGTGAGCGAGTACGCCGTCGACCTCAAGATCGGCGTCACCGTGGACGATCCCTCCCAGGCCGACACCTCGGTCAACAAGTCGCTCGTGCTCCCCTTCACTGCACCCGCCGCGACCAAGGACGCCTGGGCGAACCGCGACCTCACCTCCGCGGTGCCCCTCATCCCGAACCGTGGCTCGCAGGGGCCTCACCGCATCCGCTCGATCCGCTACCGCCTCTCCACGCGCGCCGCGCAGACCGATCGGGAAGACCCCTTCGTGGTGGCCGGCAGCGACTACATGTACCGCTACCGCATCGCCAACAACCAGTACGCGCGCGTGCGTGTCATGACCGGCGAGGTCGCCCTCGTGAACCAAGCAAGGATGTCCTACTGATGACCGCCTCGCCTACGTCCACGCCTGCGTCTACGGCCACGGCGGCGCGCGCCGCGCGCGTCGCGAGGCTCGCTGCCCGGAGGGGTCGGCGGGGCGCCGTGGTCTTCATCGTCGCGATGACCCTCGCGCTGCTGGCCATCATGGGCGTCTACGCCATCTCGAGCTCGGCCACCGAGGTGCGCTCGGCCGGCTACGTCCGCCAGGCGACGCAGGCGCACTACCTGTCGGAGTACGCGCTCGGCGCCGTCGTGAACCACGTGACGTCGCAGAACGCGGACTACATGGTCAACACGCTGCTGCTGGCGAAGACGACGCCGACCACCGACTGCGTGTCGGTGCCCACCTACATGACCGCGTCCGCCATCGCGCGCGCGTGCATGCGGTTCAGCCAGACCGAGTTCGAGAACACCTGGCAGGGGCGACCGCTGCTCACCGAATACAGCCTCGGTCAGCGCGGCAACACCACCATGCAGGGCACGGTGTTCGCCGAGCTGACCAACCCCACGCTCACGCAGCCGCCGCCGGGCTTCGACCAAGCGCTGGGGCTCAGCTTCGCGCGGGTCACCATCACGACGGGCGGCTCGGTGCAGGCGGGCGGCTTCGACCCCACGCGGCTCGAGAACCGCACGCTCGAGATGGGCCGCGCGCGCATCATCGTGGGTCCGGTCAAGAGCCGCTAGGCGCAGGCGAGACAAAAACGTGAGCAATACCAAGACGATGCGAAAGATGGGCGGAAACTTGGAGGAACCTATGGCCACTCGAACCACGTCTCGCTCGGCTGCGCGCGCGGCGCGCCGCGGCTTCGCGCGCATCGGCTGCACCGGCGGCGTCCTCGCGCTGCTCATGGCCTCAGGGACGGCGCTCGCGCAGGGCAACGGCGCGTTCAGCAACGCCCCTCCGAACGTGCTCCTGCTCGTCGACACGTCGGGGTCCATGGAGCGCATGCCGAACGGCGCGCTGCCGGTCTGCACGCCGGGCGTCGCCGGCCAGGAGCCCAACCGCTGGGGCCAGCTCGTCCAGGGGCTCACCGGGTCGATCCAGCCGTTCTACAGCTGCGGCCGCATGATGCGTGACGGCACCCCCGCCGCGGGGAGCGACCAGACCCGCCAGAGCTTCCTGGACGCCTACTGGCACAACAGCCTGCTGGGGGCCACCTCGGCCGAGGCCAAGTACGACGACGGGTACCACCTCCCCCACCACCGGCCCGTCTCGGGCGACGCCGGGGACACGGACGGCACGTGCACGTACTTCCCCGATCACCGTGACGGAGCGCTCCCGGTGTTCGGGTCGGCCACCTACGACCCCGACCGCATCGCGACCTACCCTTGGTCGTCGGGCACGTACAGCTTCTCCAACGGGGACGCCGACAAGTGCACGTTCTTGCAGGGCGACGACGGCCAGCTCGACGCCGCGGGCACGTTCGCGCGCTTCGGCCTGATGACCTTCGACAGCGATCCGAGCCCCGGCACGGGCAGGTTCCTCGGCGGGCTGCTCCCGGCGACGACGCCGGCGAACTTGAACGTCGGCGGCCAGTGGTCGTTCCTCTACTCGAACAGCACCCCCGTGCAGCAGCTGGTCGGCGTCTCCAGCACGCTGAACGACCCGCGCTTCCCGCTCACCGGGCTCATCCCCGGGTGCGTCACGCCCATCAACATGGCCGTGGGCGCGCGCAACGAGTACGCGCCGCCGTGGGAGGGGCCGATGATTCGCTTCCCCGACCCGAACTCGACGAACGAGCAGCTCCGGACGCACAACGACGGCATCCAGAAGGCCATCCTCGCGGCGCGGCCGTACGGCGGCACGCCGACCGCCGGCATGATGGCGAGCGCCTACGACTACCTGCTCCGCCGCCCCGACGGCCCGAGGAGCGATCCGTACGTGACAGGCGGCTGCCGCGACCAGTTCGTCATTCTGCTGACCGACGGCGGGCCCAACCTCGACCTCCGCAACCTCGGCTCGGCCGCGTCGTGTGGCAACTCGGACGAGGGCACCACGCCGCTGGGGGCGAACCCCTACTGCCCGTTCTACCTGCCGAGCCGCACGGCCGCGCGCCTGCGCACGGACGTGACAGGGTCCATGAAGCCCATCGAGACCTTCGTGGTGGGCTTCTCGGTCGGCGGCGACTCGCCCCCGACGGCGGCGGCGAACGACGGCTTCCCGGGCGCGGTGGCGTCGCGCACCTGCTCCGAGTGGGCCCAGCTCGCGGGCACCTCGACCGCCCTGCACACGCAGTGCGTCAACCAGGGGCCGGGCCTCACGCCTCCTGGGCCGCCCTTCGGCTCCACGGCGCGCGCCTGCTGCGAGCTCAACGACATCGCCCTCAAGGGCGATCCGGCCGGCACCCGCGGCGCGTTCTTCGCGGAGAACCAGTCGGACCTCGCCAACGTCTTCGCCGGCATCCTCGGCCGCATCGCGCGGGGCGCGAGCACGCGCGCGGTCCCGGCGTACTCGAGCCCGGTGACCTACACGGTGGCCGGTCCGCAGACGGTGACGCAGAGCTCCACCGTCGTGGCCTCGTTCAACGCCGACCCGGCGAGCACGTCGACGAACCAGACCTCGTCGGCGAACATCTGGGCGGGCAACCTCACCCGGCAGCGCTCGGTGTGCAAAGCGGGCGCCACGGTCGAGCAGCCGGTCGCGAACACGGTCGGCTCCGGCGACGACTTCGAGCTGGAGATGCAGGACAACGTCACGTCGGGCAGTCCCACGAAGCAGCGGTACTTCTTCACCGCCATTCCCACCCAGGTCGGGGGCGCGGTCGACGGCGACGAGACCCTGCGCCCGTACCTGCCGAGCGACCCGGACGGCGTGACCGCGTACGGCGCGGCCGAGACCGTCCTCACGCGCGACTCGATCGCCGACGCGACGACCTTCCGCAACGCGTTGAACGGCGCCTCCAAGAAGGACGTCGAGGACATGTTCAACGTGAAGAAGGACTCGTGCCGCGAGGTGTCGGTCAAGGGCAAGAAGAAGAAGCTCCCCAAGCAGGAGAGCGTCGACTGCGCCCGCGTCGTGTGGGGCTTCGCCACCGCGGCGCGCCCGGCCGACTTCGCCGCGTCCGAGGCCGACTACGCGGTGCGCTGCCCGTTCGGCAGCGGCGCCGGCCAGAGCACCAACCCCGCCGACTGCAAGCCGCTCGGCGCGATCATCCACTCTTCGCCCACCATCGTGAGCGCCCCCTCGTCGCTGCTGCGTGACGAGGGCTACCGCAAGTTCGTGGAGCTCTTCAAAGATCGCCGTCAGACCCTCTACACGGCGACGACCGACGGCCTCCTCCACGCGTTCGACGTGAACTACCCGCTCAACGCCGCGAACAACGGCATCGAGCTCTGGGCCTTCCTCCCGCCCGCGGCGATAGGTCAGCTCTACTCGAACTACCCGGGCGGGCAGCGGACCCTCCTCGACGGCACGCCCGTCGTGAAGGACGTCGTCTTCAAGCGCACGAAGACCGAGGTCGGCTCCGACGCCCCGTGGCACACCGCGCTCGTCGCCGGGCTCGGGAAGGACGGCTACTTCGCCCTGGACGTGACCGCCGACGGGCAGATCCCGAACGTGGGCGCCTACCAGCGCGTGACGAACGGCAACCTCGCCACCCTCCAGAGCGTCCTCCGGCCGGCCCCGCCGAACAAGCCGGTCGGCCCGCACTTCCTCTGGCAGATCTCGTCGACCCAGTCGAACAACGGCGGCGACAAGGGCAAGAAGAAGGGCCACAAGAACAAGAAGGGCGACGAGCTCTACGCCATCTTCGGCGACAAGACCGGCACCCCGGCGATCACGACCGTCCTCATCGGCACGACCGAGGTGGGCGTCGCGATCCTCCCCGGCGGCATCGACGAGTCCCCCCCGTCGGGCCCCTCGTGCCCGCGGCGCACGAGCCCGCTCTACAACTTCCCGATCGCCAAAGACCAGGTGATGAACCCGCGCGCCACCGTGCGCGGCTGGGCGAGCAACTGCAACGAGACCGTCGCGGGCCGCAGCGTCACCATCGTGCGCCTCGACACGGGTGAAATCATCAAGCATTTCGCGCGAAACCTGGGCGGCGACAAGGACGTGCCGAAGCGCATGATCGACAAGGGCGTCGTCATCAACAGCCCGTTCGACGCGCCCATCACCGGCACGCCGGTGGTGTTCCCCGCCGACGTGGGCAGCATCGCGCAGAAGGCCTTCGTGGGCGACGCGGACGGCACGCTCTACCGCCTCGACCTCTCCGACCCGAACCCGAACAACTGGCGCGCCGAGCTCTTCCTCGACACGCGCGGCACCGCGTTCTCGTCGGCCGACTTCGTGGGCGACAAGCCCATCGTGGTGCCCCCGGTCGTCTCGCTCAGCGAGACCGGCAACCTCGTCATCGGCGTGGCGAACGGCGATCAGGAGGACTTCGGCACCAAGCCCGCGAACGACAGCAACATGCTCTGGTCGGTCACCGAGATCCCGAGCACGGTCGCCGGGCAGCCGTCGCGCCCGAGCCTGAACTGGTACATGAAGCTCACGAACGGCGAGCGCGTGACGGGCCCGATGGCCGTGTTCGACAAGACCTTCTACTTCTCGACGTACAAGGTGGGCCTCGCCGGCACGGCGTGCACCGTCGGCTCGGCGAACCTCTACGGGCGCGACTACGTCACGCCGGAGAACTCGGGCAACCTCGCGCTCGGCGGGGCGTTCCGGTCGCCCGCCGCGTCGCCGTACACCGTCGTGGGGCCGGAGCTCATCCCTGGCGTGTCGATCCGCGCCAGCCAGGCGTGCGCGGTCGACCAGCCCAGCAACGACTACTTCGGCGGGACCCGCATCGGCGCGAAGCTCACGACCCCCACGTCGTACTCGCTCGTCGCCAACATCGCCGCGTCGAGCGGCGCGCCCGGCCTTCCGGTCAAGCAGATCTCGAAGCCGCTCGCGCTGCCGCGGACGCGCACGGTCGTCGACGCGTGGGCCTCGATCGTGGAATGAGCGACGCGAGCCCGCGCGCATCTGCGCCCGTCCCCCCGCCTCACCTCCTGGCGCGCTTTCCCCGCGCCGCGCTCACGCTCGCCTGGGCGACCTGCCTGGGCGCCCTCGCCGGGTGCGGAAAGAGCGAGCCGCCGCCCCCCGCGGCCACCACGGCGACGCCCGCGCCCAAGGGCCCGGTCGACCACCTCGCGCCCGGAGAGCTCATCGACGGCGAGGCCCGCGCCTTCGGGCTGCCCCTCCCGCGTGGGCTCTCCATCGTCAGTCAGGTCTCCGGGCAGATCACGGGCGAGACCGAGGCCCCGCCGGAGCACGTGTCGAACTATTTCCGCGCCCGCGTCGGGGGCGGCAAGATCACGGTGGGCACGACCTCCACCATGTTCGCGCGGGTCCGCGCGAAGGCCGATCCCGCGAAGGAGCTCGACATCCGCGTGGAGCAGACCCGCAACGGCTCGCGCGTCGACATCATGGACGTGACGCGGCCCGCGGGGCCCGTGCCCACGAGCGCGGCCGCGGCGCTGAAGGAGGTCGGGCTCGACCCGGCCGGCCGCCCCGCGAAGCAGATGGAATAGCGCGCTCATGAGCATGCAATCTGCATGCATATGAGCCCCCTTGCCGACCTCGCCGACGTCGTGCATAGCTGGCCGATGGCACGCCCCTTCGCCGCCGTCGCGCTCGCCGTGCTGATCACGGGCGCGGCCGGCTGCGGTGGCCCGGGCGAGGCGGCGCCGAGCGCGTGCGGGGAGTCGCGCGATCTGGTGTGCGCGATGAGCGACTACGCCTCCACGGGCATCGCCGCGGTGCGCCTCGCCGATGGCGCGAACGAGAGCCGGTTCGGCGTGGACCTCGGGAAGGACCCGGCCCTCGCGCAGTCGGGCGGGCGGCTCTTCCTGCTCGCGCGCGATCAGGATCTCCTCTTCGAGCTCGACGCCACGTGCGGCGCGCCGATCAGCAAGACGAGCGTCCACGACGACGAGGCGAAGGCGACGCAGAACCCCCAAGACGTGGCCGTCGACGCGAGCGGCGCGCTGTGGATCCCCCGCTTCAACGACGGCAGCCTGCTCGTCATCCCGCGCACCGGGCCGCGCGCCGCGCTGTCGCTCGCCGCGTACGACGAGGACGGCTCGCCGCAGCCGGCCTCCGCGACCACGCTCACGACCTCGCGCGGAGAGCGGGTCTTCGTCGCCCTCGAGCGCCTCGACCGCGATCTGGTCTCGCGCCGCCCCTCGGCGATGCTCGAGGTCGATCCCGTCCGCCGCGCCGTGGTCGCCTCGCACCCGCTGGTCGGGCAGAACCCCTTCGGCCCCGCCGTGGCGCACGACGGCGCCCTATGGCTCGCCGCCGCGGGCTCGTTCGATCGCGCCGACGAGCCCGAGGCCGGCGTCGCGCGGTTCGATCCCGAGACCGGCCAGAGCCGCCTCGTGGTGGGCGAGGCGAGCCTCGGCGGCAGTGTCGTGCAGCTCGCGCTCCGCGGGTCGTGCGGCGCGGCGATCGTGGCGAGCGCCACGCGCGACGTGAACTCCACGTCGCTCGTCACCTTCGACGTCTCGCGCGGCGCGGTGGTGCAGCCCGCCGGGGCCGCGGCCCTCTCCACGCCAGGCTACGATCTCCAGGGCCTCACGTTCGTGGGCGACGCGCTCTTCGTCGGCGACCGACGGCCGAGCGCCAGCGGCGGGCACCCGCTGCACGCGTTCGTGATGGATGTATCCTGCACGCTGGTAGCGAGCGCGGGGCCGCGCGTGTCCGTCCCCCAGCGGCCGGTCTCGCTGCGCGCGGTCCGCCAGGCCACGCGCTGACGGCGCGATAAGTGGCCCGGGGCCGCGCTTCCCTGGTAGTGCGGGCGGATGGCGGACGAGCAGCCCACCGATGCGCGCGACGAGCCCGCGGCCACGGCAGAGCCGCGCGAGGCGCCCGCGGCCGAGGGCGTCGAGGAGGCGCGCAAGGCCGGGCGCGGCGGCGTGTTCGTGCTCGCCGCGAAGGTGTTCTTCCAGCTCGTGGGCTTCGCGCAGCAGGCGCTGCTCCCCCAGGCCATCGGCCTCGCGGGCTACGGGGGCTTCTCGCGCGTGTTCGCGCCGGTCAGCGTCGTGAGCAACGTGATCGTCTTTGGCTTCACGCAGGGCGTGAGCCGCACGGTCGCGGGCGCGGGCGACAAGGAGCGCGAGGCGTTCCGCGCCGCGTACCGCGTCCACCTGGCGCTCGGCCTGGCGATGGCGCTCGCGTTCCTGGCGCTCTCGCCGGCGATCGCGTGGTTCCAGCACGCCCCCCACATCACGCGGCCGCTCATGGTGATGTCCGGGCTGCTCCTCGCGTACGGCGCCTACGCGCCGCTCATCGGGTACCTGAACGGCAAGGGGCAGTTCGGTCGCCAGGCCGCGCTCGACATGATCGCCGCCACGCTGCGCACGACCGGCCTCGTCGGCCTCGGCTACGTGTTCCGCAAGCAGTGGGACGACGGCGTCCTCGGCAGCGCGGTGGGCGCCGTCACCGCCGCGGGCCTCGTCCTGCTGCTCGCCCTGTCGATGACGGGCACCGGCGCGCGCGCGACCCCGGACGCCGCCGAAGACCCGCGCGTCCCCCGCGCGCTGCCGTACTTCATCGGCCTCGCGCCCGTCATGCTCGCGCAGCTCTTCACGAGCGGGCTCATGCAGGCCGACATCACGGTGCTCGGGCACTTCGTCTCGGCGGCCGCGCCCACCGACGCCGCCGCGCCGCAGAAGCTCGCCGACGAGTGGGTGGGCGTCTACCGCGCGTGCCAGCTCTTCGCCTTCCTGCCCTACCAGCTGCTCTTCAGCGTCACGCAGGTGCTCTTCCCCATGCTCGCGAAGGCCGCCAAGGAGGGCGACAAAGAGGCCGTGCCGCGCCTCGTGGCGCGCGGCGCGCGGCTCGGCGTGCTCGTCACGGGCCTCTTCGCGTCGGTCGTGGTCACGCTGCCGGCGTCTCTGCTCGGCTTCGTGTACGGGCCGGACGTGTCGGCGCGCGGCGCTTCCACTCTGCGGGTGCTCGGGCTCGGCCAGGCGTCGTTCGCGATCTTCGGCCTCGCCACCACGGTGCTCGTCAGCCTGAGCCGCGAGCGCACCGCGATGCGCCTCACCGCGCTCGCGCTCGGCACCAACTTCGCCTTCGGGTGGCTGCTCGTCGGCCGGGCGGCGTTCGGCGGCCCGCAGCTCGTCGCCGCCGCCACAGCGACGACGCTTTCCATCGTCGCTGCGCTAGGTTACGCGAGCTACACGCTCCGGCGAGAGGCCGGCGCGTTCGTGCCCCCGAAGACCGCCGTGCGCGTCGGCGGGCTGCTCCTCGGGCTGGCGGCGGCCGGTCAGCTCGTGCCGCGGCTGTCGAAGGCCCTCACGGTGCCCGCGTGTCTGGGCGTGGTCGTGACCTATCTGCTCGCGCTCGTGGTCACGGGCGAGCTCGGCCGGGACGACCTCGCGGTCGTGCGAGGGGTCGTGGCGCGGCGGCGCAAGGAGCCGCCCGCGACCTGAAGCGCGCGCGTCAGCGATCGTCGAGCTTGCCGTCCATCATGTCGAGGCGGCGCTTCGCCTCCTGGAACTGCTCCATCGTGAGCACCTGACGCTCGACCATCACCGTGAGCAGCGTGCGCGCGAAGAGCGCGAGCGCGTCCACGTCGCGCTGGAGCGCCGCCACGCGCGCGTCTGCGCCGGCCGCTCCGGCCTGCGCCCCGGGCGGCGGGCCGCCGGGAGGTCCAGGCGCGTACGCCCCGGGCGCCGCGCCCCCACCGTACGCGCCCATGTCGCCGCCAGCGGCGTAGGGCGACGCGTAGCCTGTGCCCGGGGGAGGCAGCGCGTCGAGGCCGAGCGCCATGCCCTGCGGCATCGACTGGAGCGCCTGGCCTTGCATGCCTTGCATGCCTTGCATGCCCGGCTGCATACCTTGCATGCCTTGCATGCCCGGCTGCATACCTTGCATGCCTTGCATGCCCGGCTGCATGCCCGCCATCGCGCCCACGCCGCCGAGGAGCGCGCCGCCGAGCGCCCCGACCGCGCCGCCCATGCCGGGCATCCCGCCCATGCCGGGCATCCCGCCCATGCCCGCCCCGCCGAGCGGCGGGCCCTGGGGCGCGGAGGGTTGCCCGCCGAACTGCGCGGTCGGTCCCATGATCCCGTTTAGCCAATCCATCGCGCCCATCGAGCACCTCCGCGCTCGAGCATACACGCCCACGCGGCCCGGCACGGCGAGGAGGCGAAGACGGCGAGGCTCAGAAGAAGATCACTTGGACGGGCGCGCTTCGATTCACGAACGTGCCGTCACCCACCTGGCCGCTGAGGTTGTTCCCCCAGCACCAGCCCGAGCCGTTCGCGCGCGTGCCGCACGTGTGGTAGTCGCCGACGCTCACATCGACCCAGTCGGTCGCCGAGCCCACGCGCGTGGGCGTGTTGCGCGAGGTGGTCGTGCCGTCGCCGAGCTGGCCGTCGGAGTTGGCGCCCCAGCACCACAGCGTGCCGTCGGTCTTCACTCCGCACACGTGCCCCCAGCCGCCGTTGAGAGTGGCCCACGGGCCCGCGTTCACCAACACGGGCAGCGCGACGTCGCCCCCTGCACCTATCCCGAGTTGTCCGTCCGAGTTGCTGCCCCAGCACCAGAGCGCGCCGGTCGGGCGCAGCGCGCACGTGCCGTAGTCGCTCGGGGCGACGAGCCGCCAGTCGGACGGCGTGGACACCTGCACCGGCGTGAGCCGGACCGCGGTCGTGCCGTCGCCGAGCTGGCCCGCGTTGTTGTACCCCCAGCACCACAGCGCGCCGCCGGCCCGCGTCGCGCACGTGTGGTAGTCGCCGGCGTTGAGCTGGGTCCAGTCGGTCGCCGCGCCTATCTGGACGGGGGCGTTCCTTGCCGTCAAGGTGCCGTCCCCGACCGAGCCGGTCGAGTTGTTTCCCCAGCACCACAGCGTGCCGTTCTTCTTGCGCGCGCAGGTGTGGTAGGCGCCGCCTGCGACGGTGGCCCAGTCGGTGGACGGTCCCACCTGCGTGGGAAGCAGGAGGCCGCCGGTCGGCGTCACCCCGAGCTGCCCCTCGTTGTTGAAGCCCCAGCACCACAGCGCGCCCGAGGTCTTGAGCGCACACGTGTGGTAGTCGCCCGAGCTCAGGTCGGCCCAATCGGTCGCCGCGCCCACCTGCGTGGCGACCGGCCGGTTCGCCCCGCCAACGTCGCCGAGCTGCGCGAAGGTGTTGTCGCCCCAGCACCAGAGCGACCCGTTCACGCGGCGCGCGCACGTGTGCCGCCACCCGGCGCTCATCGTCGGGACCAGCGGCGGCGGGGCGGCGTCCGCTGCGTCGACCACGGCCGCGTCCGCCGCGTCGACGACCGCCGCGTCCGCCGCGTCCGCCGCGTCGACGACCGCCGCGTCCGCCGCGTCGACC
>DAORJJ010000142.1:0-13401 GCA_035439005.1 Polyangiaceae bacterium
CGTCGAGGGGGGCTCGCGCGGCGGGTCGGCGGCCGCGCCGCACGCCACGAGCGCGGCCGCGAGGCCGTAGACCAGCGAGCGCGCGGGCGTGGGCCAAGGAGAGCGCATCGGAGCTCTCTCAGCGTAGCGCGCGCCGGCGCCCGCCGCCTCGCTACCGGAGCCCGTCGCTCAGCGCGCGCATCATCGGGTTGCGGCTGCCCGCGGGCTGGGAGGGGAGGTGGCCCTGGTTCAGCGTCCACACGATGACGCCGCCGAGCCCCGCGGATTTCACGTACGCGGCCTTCGCCCGGGCCGACTCCTCGTCTTCGTAGCTCACGAGGGTGCACTTCTGCGCGCCCGTGGGCGCGGAGAAGGCGAGGTACGGCGCGCTCGCGAGCGAGTCCCACTTTCGCGCGGGGGGCTTCAGATACCCCTCCACGATCGCGCGGTAGCTCATGACGTGATCGTTCGCGAGCACCTTGGACGAGCCGACCGCCTGCCCGGGCGCGCTCACGCCCCCGCCCCAGCAGGTGCCGTAGAGCCCCGCGCCCACGCCCAGCTTCTGCGCGGGGACGCCGGCGGCGAGGTAGGCGGCCACAGACGACTTCACGGAGGACGGCGTGTCGGGGCCGGCGCCGTCGAGCGCCGACGAGTGCCACGCCTTCCAGCCGGGCCAGTCCCTCGCCATGCCGTACGTCATGATGTTG
Source organism: Polyangiaceae bacterium (assembly GCA_035439005.1). GTDB lineage: Bacteria > Myxococcota_A > Polyangia > Polyangiales > Polyangiaceae > JAAFHV01. The sequence goes on from DAORJJ010000142.1 coordinate 687, forward strand.
AGCCGGTCGACGAGCGCCGCGAGCTGGGCGTACACCCCGGACACGGGCGCGGTGCCCGTCGTGATCCAGTTGACGGGGAGGGTCATGAGCGCGGCCGGATCCGCCTTCTTCAGCGCCCGGACGAGCGCGAGGAGCGAGGGCTCGTCGGCTGAGAGCACGGGCTCCCAGTCGAGGTCGTAGCCGTCGAAGCCCACCGCCTTGCGGAGCGCCACGAGCGCGGCGACGAGGGTCGGGAGCTTCTTCTCCGCCGCCGCGGCGACCCACCCGTCGTGGGCGCCCTCGCCGCCGACCATGACGAGGGCCTTCTTGCCGTGGGCGTGCGCGAGCTCGACGAGCTCCTTCGCCATCGCGGGCCCCTTGACGGAGTCGATCGCGTACGTGGTGTCGAGGCCGCCGTCGGCCTTTGGGAGCGCCGCGCCGATCGCGAGGTGCGTGAGGTTCTCCCACTCGATGTCGGCCGAGGGCAGCAGGGCGCGCTCGTAGCCCGCGTAATACGCCATCACCCAGCGTGTGTCGGGCGAGCCCGCGGCCGCCGCGGGCGGCGTGGGGTCGGCGTTCTCGTCGGGGGTCACCGTCGGATCGATGACGCGTGGGCCCTCGCTCGGCGCCGAGTCTGCCTGGCACGCGCCCAGCGCGCACCCGAGACCGAGGGAGACGACGAGGCGGCGCAGCATGGCTCCTCGGTTTTATAAAGCACGCGGCGCGTTTGTCGAAGACGATCGTCACGAACCGGGCGGGATCAGCTTGCGCCCGCGCTCGCGCTCGCGCTCGCCGAGTCCGTCGGCGCCGGCGGGCGTCGCCGCGCGAGGGTCTCCGCGACGAGGTCGTGCACCGCCTGCGCGTGCTCCTTCGAGGTCTCCGCCGACCACCCCGAGGTGTCGATGGGCGGCAGCACCTCGATGGGGAGCTCTCCCTTGTGAAAGGTGAACCCTTTCGGCCAGATGCGATCGGCGCCGTGCACCACCACCGGCACCACCGGGAGCCCGGTGGCGATGGCGAGGTGCACGAACCCGGTCTTGAACGGGCGGAGCTTGCCGTCGCGGCTGCGCGTGCCCTCGGGCAGGATCCAGCACGCGAGCCGGTGCTTCTTCATGAGCTCCGCCGCCGCCGTGAGCTCGCCCACCGACTGGGTCTTGTCGCCGCGGTCGAGGAGGAGGTGCCCCGACAGCTTGTAGAGCTGCCCGAGGAACGGCACCTTCGTGATCTCCTTCTTCGTCACGCCGCACCCGCCGATGGGGCACAGCCAGATGGCGAGGAACATGTCGAGCGTCGACGTGTGGTTCATCACGTAGATCGCCGGGAAGTGGTCGTTGATGCCCTCGCGGTTCACGAACGTCGTGCGCGCCCCCGACATCCACGTGACGGCGCTCCCCGTGATCTTGCCCAGCACGTTGGTGAGCTTGATGCGCAGCGTGCGCGAGGGCAGCAGCAAGAGCGCGAGCGGCATGCCCACGACCGACACCGCCGCGATGAGACCGAACCCGGCCGCGTAGCGGGGGATCGAGGACTTCAGGCGGCGGGTGGGGGGGAGCACGGTGGCGGAGACGGCGGCGGTAGACACTCTTCGGGCGTAGCACAGGCCCGAGGGGGCGTTGTGTCAGGGCTTGACCAGGTCGTCGTAGGCGTCGGGCCGCCGATCGCGGTAGAACTGCCACACCTTGCGGACCTCCTCGATGACGTCGAGGTCGCACACCGCCGTGACGAGCTCGGTCTGGTCCTCCGAGGCGGTCGCGAGGAAGCTCCCGCGCGGATCGACGATGTAGCTCGACCCGTAGAACCTCCCGATGTTCCACGGGGCCTCCGTGCCGACGCGGTTCGACGCCGCCACGAAGTAGCCGTTGGCCACCGCGTGCGCGGGCTGCTCGAGCTTCCACAGGTACTGCGAGAGCCCCGCCACCGTGGCCGACGGGTTGAAGACAATCTCCGCGCCGTTCAGGCCGAGCGCACGCGCCCCCTCCGGAAAGTGCCTGTCGTAGCAGATGTAGACACCCACCTTGCCATACCGCGTCTGGAAGACGGGGAAGCCCATGTTGCCGGGGCGGAAGAAGAACTTCTCCCAGAACTGGCTCGTGTGCGGGATGTGGTGTTTGCGGTACTTGCCGAGGTACTCGCCGTCGGCGTCGATGACCGCCGCGCTGTTGTAATACACCCCGGCCTGCTCGCGCTCGTAGAGAGGCACCACCATCGCCATCTGGTATTTCTTGGCGTAGGCCATCATCTGCGCGGTCGTGGGGCCGGGGATGGCCTCCGTGGCGTCGTACCAGAACTTGTCTTGGCTTGGGCAGAAGTACGGGCCGTTGAAGATCTCTTGCAGGCCCAGGATCTGGACACCCTTCTTGCCCGCCTCCTCGATGAGGGGAATATGCACGTCGAGCGCCGCCTGCTGGGTCTTCTGGATGGACCAGCCCTCCTCGTACGGAGTGGCAGCTTGAATGAGACCGACTGTGACGTTGCGCGGCATGGTGGCTCCTCCCGAGGGTTGGGCCCTCGAAGGTACCAGCGGCCCGCCGGCGGGTGGGAGGTTTCGCCCGCCGACGAGCTCGGCCGCGTCCCCGCTACTTGTTCACCTTCTGCTCGACCACCACGTTGGGCGAGGGCGAGGCGCCGTCGGCGGTCTCCTCGGCGGTGACCATGAGCTCGAAGGCGGTCTCGGGCACGCTCGCCTTCTCGAGCTTCCCCTCGCGATCTCCCTCCTTGTAGGCCAGCCCCGCCACGCGCGCCCACTGCCCGTCGGAGCTCTTGCGCTGCCACACCACGAACACCTTCGCGCCCTCTTGGATCGCGCCAGGCGGCGGCAGGCATGATCTCGCCGGTCACGCGGTCGCGCATCGCGGGCGCCCCGCTCCGCGCGAGCACCACCTCGCAGTCGAGCCGAGGCCGCGGCTCCGGCGGTGGTGGCGGCGAGGCCGACGTCACGGCCTCGCCCCGCCGGGGTGCTTCATCTTCACGTCGAGCGTGGTGGAGTGTTGATCGTTCTTCACGTCCGCGACGACCTCGACCTCGGTGCCTGGGGCGCGCGCGCTCGTCTTGGGGGCGTAGCTGAGCGGGCCGCCGCAGGCCGCGACGAAGAGGAGGACGAGGGCGGACAAGTTCTTCAAGTGCATGGGAGACTCCTTTGGAGCGTTGCCGCTCGGGGTCTCCTCATCAGGATTCGTGCCAGCGCGCCCCGCGCGCGGCGCGGCCGCCGAGGCCCCCGAGCGCGGCGCGATTTTGCCCGCGCCGCCCGAGCGCGAAGCGCGCTTCCCGGGCAGGCCCGCCGCGCCTGATGCCCGGGCGCAGCATCACCGCGCGACGCTCCCTCCCTCCCGGCGAACGCGCGGCCGCGCGCCGTACGCCTTCGTGATTCGTGCGCTGTCGGGCATGCTTGCGGGGTGAACCGTCGATCGCGTCCCCGCGCGCGGCTCTCGGTGGCCGGCCTGGTCGGGCTCTTCGCCGCGTGCCCGGCGCGCGCGGCCGCGCCCGCGTTCCCCGGCGCGGAGGGCTACGGCGCGGTGGCGACGGGAGGTCGCGGCGGCCCGGCGGTGGTCGTGACGACCCTCGCCGCGCGGGGCCCGGGCTCGCTGCAAGAGGCGCTCGATCGCGAGGGGCCGCGCGTCGTCGTGTTCGCCGTCTCGGGCGTGATCGAGGGCGACGTGGAGGTCACCCACGGCGACGTGACGATCGCCGGGCAGACCGCCCCCGGCGCGGGCATCACGCTGCATGGGCGCCTCGCGGGGGCCTACGACGCGCGCGTGGGCAACATCGTCGTGCGCCACCTGCGCGTCCGCCCGCCGCCGCGGCTCGAGACCCGCGCGGACGGCGCGCGCCACGACGCGATCCAGTTCTCCCGGAACACGCGCGTGATGCTCGACCACGTGACGGCGTCCTGGGCCTCCGACGAGACCGTGGACGTGTACGAGGCGCGCGACCTCACGCTGCAAGACTCGACGGTGGAGGAGTCGAGCCTCACCGGCCACCCCGAGGGGCGCCACAACTACGGCTTCATCGCCGGGCCCGACAGCGCGCGGATCTCGGTGCTGCGCACCCTCTTCGCGCACCACTTCCGGCGCGCGCCGGCCTTCGCGACGGGCCCCGCGGAGATGCGAGGTTCGGTGATCTACGACGTGCGCGACGGCTTCGTGCACGACAACCCCGCCGAGGGCGCGTTCCACGTGGTGGGCAACGTGTGGAAGCGCGGGCGGAGCTCGCGCCTCGCGCCGTTCGCGCTCGAGGACGAAGACCCGGGCTCCGGCGACGTGCTCTACGTGGTGCGGGACAACCGCGTCGACGACCCGGGCAACCTCGTGGGGCTCGTGGTCGACCCGTTCGCCGAGCGCGGGCGCCACCCGAGCTTCGCCGACCTGCCCGCCGGCGTCGACACCGGGCTCGACGGGCCGCTCCCCGGAATGGTGTATCCTGCACGCAAGCTCGGCCCCGAGGAGGCGTACCCGCTCGTGCTCGTGCGGTCGGGGGCGTTCCCTCGGGACGTCGTGACGCTCCGCACGATCGAGGACGTGCGCACTCGGTGCGGCGCGTGGGGCGCGAAGCCGCCGCCCGATCTCCTCGCGGGGCTGCGGCCGGCGGCGCCGCCCGAGGACGCGGATCGCGACGGGATCGCCGACGCGTGGGAGCGCGCGCGGGGCCTCTCGCCCGCCGATCCGGAGGACGCGAAGCGCCCGCTCGAGGGCGAATACACCGCGCTCGAGGTGTACGTGAACGAGCTCGCCGACGCGCTCGTGCGGGGCGCGCCTGCGGTCGCGGCCGACGCGGAGGGCCCGTGCGCGGACGAGGCGCCCAATTTCGGCGAGGGGCGCCCGGCCGCGAAGATCACCGGGTGCTCGTGCGATACGGGCGGCGCGCCCGCCCCGCCGCTCGAGGCGCTCGTCGCCGGCCTCGGCCTCGCGGCGCTGCTCCGGGCGGGGCGTCGCGCTCGCCGCACGCGCGCCTGTTCCCCGCCGCGCTCGACCTGAGGCACAATGGGGCGCCTGCCTACCGACCAGGGGAACCCATGCGCACGATCACCCTCGCACTCGCGGCCGCCGTGGCCGTGACCGCCGCCGGCTGCACCAAGAAGCAAGACCCCGCGCCCACGCCGCCGCCCGCGGCCACGCCCGCCGCGCCCGCGCCCGCCGCGCCGGCAGCCAAGAGCGACAAGGGCGCTCCCGGCGCCGGGGACGGCTCGGGCAAGTCGATCGCCAACGCGATGGCGCTTCGGCCGGGCGCGTCGGCGTCGTTCCGCGCGGCGTGCTCTGGCGCGCCGATCTACGTCGGGCCGTTCACGTTCACGAAGAGCCCCGAGAAGCTCCAGCTCCGCGCGGAGGTGAAGGGCACGAGCGCCCAGCAGATCTGCCGCGGCACCGCGCACTTCGTGGACAGCGCGGGCGGGCGACCGGCGGTGGCGGGGCTGCCGTGCGTGCACGACGGCAAGACGGAGACCGCCACGATCGAGCACGAGTACTCGCCGGCCAACGGCGGCAGCGACGTGACCCCGGTCTACTGGGAGCTCAAGAACGACGAGAAGAAGCCCGAGGGCTGCGACACGATCGACGTGAAGCTCACGCTGCTGTAGCCGCGCGTCGCGAGGGCCCGGGCGCGGCTAGCCGGTCTCGTCGGCTAGGGGGTTCGGGGACACGCGCTGCGCGGCGTAGAGCCGCAGCCGGAGCGTGACGAGGTACGTGACGCCGCTCGCGAGGATCGCGGGCGGCCCGAAGGCCTTGCCGAAGACCTCGAGCACGAGCGCGACGGCCGCGAGCGGCACGCCGACGACGGCCACGAGCGACGAGCTGATGCCCACCACGACGAAGAGCGCCGGGTCGAGGGTGCGCCACCCGAGGAGGTTCACGACCTGGGCGACGAGCGCGCCCGAGGCCCCGCCGAGGAACATGCTGGGGATGAGCATTCCTACGGAGTGTCGAGCACTTACGGCCAACGCGGTGGTCACGATCTTGCCGAGCACGATGATCGCGACGACCCACCACACGCCGAGCTCGTTCGACCCGTGGAGGAGCCCCGCGATGGTGGCCTCGCCCATGCCGAGCACGTGCGAGGGCGCGACGCCGAGGCCGTATTTGAGCGCGATGGCGATGAGGCCGGCGCACAAGCTGAGGAGGACCGGCGCGTACCCACCGAGCCGCTGCGAGACCTTCCGGAGCTGCTTGACGACCTGCGCGAAGCCCACCGCGAGCGGCACCGAGACCGTGAGGGCCACGACGGTCACCGCGAAGTACTCGCCGAGCGAGTACTCGGGCGAGTGCGCCGGCGAGGCGAACAGCGGCACGAAGCCGCGGAAGCGGTTGTTCAGAGCGTACGCGATGACGCCGGCCCACAGCGCGTAGGCGAGCTTGCGGTAGATGATGCGGTCGCCGTAGACGACCTCGGTCGCGAAGATCGCGGCCGAGAACGGCGCCCCGAGCAGCGTGGCCACCGCCGCCGCGATGCCCGCGAGCTGGTAGGTGCGGAGCTCGTATTCGGAGCGGATGCGCATCACGCGCGCGAAGCCCGAGGACAGCCCCTCGGCGACGAGCACGCCGGGCGCCTCGAGCCCGCCGCTCGCGCCCGAGCCGAGTGAGATGAACGTGAGCACGGCCTTGCGGAACGCGAGCGCGAAGGCGGGCCGCTCGTAGCGCGGGCGAGGGTCGTCGCCGTCCTCCTCGTAGGTGATGTGGTAGTTCTCGAGCGTCAGCTCCATGCCGTCGCCGGCGGCCTCCTTCCAGCCTGGGCGCCGTGAGAGCGCGCCGGCGATGGCCCCGCCCACGCCGAGTGCGCCGAGGAGAAAGAGCAGCCCCTTCCAGCCGCCCGAGTCGGCCGCGTGCAGCACGACGTGCGCCGCCTCGTGCACCGCCCACCGGAGCGCCGAGACGCACGCCCACACGATCATCGTGAGGAACGTGACGAGCAGCATGATGCGCACGACGTTGTCCCACGAGTCGGTGAGGGCCTTCCCCTCGTCGTCGAGCTTCTCGAAGTGCTTGCCGCCCATTGGGTCTCCCGCTCCGCCCGCAGTATCCACGGGTTCGCCCTCGCGGGCCCGAAAAAGACCGCGCCCCACGGCGCGCGTGCGTCGCGGGGCGGCTCGGCTACGCGCGGCCGCGGGGCCGCGGACCGGTCACTTCGGGAGCGGCGGGATGTTGAGGCACGCGACGGTGAACGTGTTGAGCGCGTCCTGCACGGCGGTGTCGAACGTGTTCTGGCAGATGCTGCGCCAGATGACGTTGTTCTGTCGCGTGTTGATGTCCTCCGAGCGCACCACGAGCTCGTGGAGCAGCGGCGCCTCGTAGGCGGTGTGGGAGCCGCTCGTGCAGCTGCCCGACTTCTGCCCGGAGATGACCGCGCCCGCCCAGCGCCCGCGGAGCTTCTTCACCACGTCGAGCTGCTGGATGACCTTGATGGGCGTCACGGCGGGGCCGCTGCTGTCGTCCTCGTCGGTGAGGATGAAGAACGCGAGGAGCGCGTCGTCGCGGAGGAAGTTTTTGTTCTGGTCCGCCGTGCGATCGGTGACCGCCATCATCAGCGCCTCGAGCGGCTTCTCGGTGACGCTGCCGCTCGTGCCGAGCACCGCGCGGCACCCGAAGGCGTCGGCCACGTTCGGATCGGTGCGCTCGAGCCACGCGCGCGCCGGGCCGACGGAGCACGACGCCGACGACACGAACCCGCCCTTGCCGCCACGCGTGTAGTCGCTCCGGGTGGTGTCGGTGCTGGTGACGGCGAGGCGATAGTCGAGGTCGGCGTTCGACTTCGTCTTGAACGTGTTGAGCGCGTTCACCATGAGCGGGAAGTTCGCCTTGAGCTTCGCCTGCGCCGAGGACATCGAGCCCGAGTCGTCGACGACGAAGACGATGTCCATCTTCTTGCACTCGTCGACCGGGGCGCTGTCCGGGAGGTTGCCGTCGAAGCCGAAGAGGTTCGCGTCCTCGACGGGGGGGGTGACGCCACCGTCGTCGGTGGGCACGCCGGCCTCCACCACGGTGTCGTCGAACACGCCCCGGCGCGCGGTGCTGGAGCAGGCGGCGGCGAGGGCAACGAAAGCAAGAGCTGCGGGGACGAGGCGCTTCATACGGGTGGCGTAGCGCACCCCGCCCCCCGGGGCAACAATCGAGACCTCGAAGAGACCCGCGCTACTCCTCTCCTCGGAGCGCCGTGGCCTTCTGGACGCGCCCCACGCCCACGACGTAAGCGGCCATTCGAAGCGAGATTTTTCGGGTGTTGGCCACGCGCCACAGCTCCGCGAACGCGTTCTTCATGACCACGCGGAGCTCCGCGTTCACGCGGGCCTCGTCCCAGTAAAAATGCTGCATGTTCTGGACCCACTCGAAGTACGAGACCGTCACGCCGCCGGCGTTCGCGTAGATGTCGGGCACCACGGTGACGCCCCGCTCGGCGAGCACCGCGTCGGCCTCGGGCGTGGTGGGGCCGTTGGCGCCCTCGACGACGATCGAGGCGCGCACCGCGCGCGCGATGTCTTTCGTGAGCACGCCGCCGAGGGCGGCTGGCACGAGGATGTCGCACGGGTGCACGAGGAGCTCCTCGCCGCTCACCCGGGCCGCCCCGCCGAAGCCGGTGAGGTGCCGATGCTCACCTACGTACGCGAGGGCGCTCGCCACGTCGATGCCCTCCGGGTTCACGTACCCCCCGCTCACGTCGGCGATGCCCACGATCTTCGCGCCCTGCTCGGCGAAGAGGCGCGCCGCCCACGACCCCACGTTGCCGAAGCCTTGGACGACCACCGACTTGCCCGCGAGCTTCTCGCCGCGGGCCGCGAGCAGCTCCTCGCACGCGTAGAGGCAGCCCCGCCCTGTCGCGGCGGTGCGCCCGAGCGAGCCGCCGAGCTCGATGGGCTTGCCGGTGACGACGCCGGGCTTGTAGCCGCTGTACTTCGCGTATTGGTCGAAGATCCAGGCCATCACCTGGGCGTCGGTGTACATGTCCGGCGCGGGGATGTCGGTCGTGGGGCCGATGACGTCGTGGATGCCGTCGACGAACCGGCGCGTGAGGCGCTGCTTCTCCGAGAGCGAGAGCTTGCTCGTGTCGCAGGCGATGCCGCCCTTCGCGCCGCCGAACGGGACGCCGACCACCGCGGTCTTCCAGGTCATGAGCTGCGCGAGCGCGGTGACCTCCTGCGCGTCGACCTCGTGGTGGTAGCGGAGGCCGCCCTTGAACGGCCCACGGCTGTTGTCGTGCTGCACGCGGAACCCGACGAACGTGCCGATGCTCCCGTCGTCCATGCGGACCGTGCACTCGACCTTCACCTCGCGGTGAGGGGTGCGGAGCTGCGTCGCCACGTCCGCGCTCATGCCGAGGAGCTCCGCCGCGTGGTCGAAGTAGTGGTTCGCGTGGGCAAGGGCGTCGCTGCTGGACATGGGTACTCCTCTCGATGGGTTTCTTGGTGACGCCGACTATGCGCCCTCGCACCGCGCAGCGAAAGCCCCGGAGGCCGCCGCTCGCACACAACGGGTTCGACAATCACGCGCGGTCCAGTACGGTGGTCCCATGCTCGGCGTCGCCCACCCGGGGGGGAGCGACCGTCCGCGCGGCGTGCGCGTGGCGGTGCTGGCGTGCGCGCTGCTCGCCGCCCAGACCTGGTCGTGCCGCGGCGCTCCGCCGTCGCGCGTGGCCGCCGTCGCGCGACCGACCGCGGGTGCTGTCGCGCCCGACGCGCCGCGCCTCGTCGTCGCGGCCCCCGCCGGGCCCTCCATGAGCGCCGCGCCCGCGCCCGTCCGTCCGTCCCGCCCGCCGCCGCGCACCAACGTGCTGCTCATCACCATCGACTCGCTGCGCGCCGACATGCCGTGGGCGGGGTACCCTCGCGACATCGCGCCGCGCCTCACCGCGCTCGAGAAGCGCTGCACGTCGTACACGCGGGCGTACGCGACCGCCTCGCACACAGCGCCGAGCGTGGGCTCGATGCTCTACGGGCGGTACGCCTCCGAGCTCCCGCGCGACGGGTATTTCTCCGCGCGCTACCCGCCGAGCCTGCGCTCGTTCGTGGCCGCGCTCACCGACGCCGGCGTGCGCACGATGGCGGGCCACGCGCACCTCTACCTCCAGCGCGCGGGCTTCGGCCGCGGGTTCACCACCTTCGAGCTCTTGCCCGGGCTCGTGCCCTCTCCCAACCTCGACACGAGCCTGAGCTCGAAGGCCCTCGAGGGCCTGGCGGAGCGGCAGCTCGGCGCCGTGGGCGATCACGCGGGGGACGGCGAGCCGCCCTTCTTCGCGTGGTATCACTTCCTCGATCCCCACGGCGAGTGGCTCGAGGCCCCGCGCGACGAGGGCGTCCCGCGGTTCGGGTCGCGGCACCGCGATCGGTACGACGCGGAGGTGTTCTACACCGACAAGTATGTCGGCAAGCTGCTCGACTACGTCGAGAGTCGGCCATGGGGCGCGCACACGCTCGTGATCGTGACCAGCGACCACGGCGAGGGCGTCGGCGATCACGGCCAGCTCTACCACGGCTACGAGGTGTGGGAGAGCCTGGTCCACGTGCCGCTCTTCGTGTGCGAGCCGGGTGCGGAGCCACGCCACGTGGACACGCCGCGCAGCCTCATCGACCTCGGCGCGACCGTGCTCGACGCGTTCGACGTGCCGCGCCCGCCGGAGTTTCGCGGCTCCTCCTGGCTCCCGGAGGTGCGCGGCGGACCGGTCGAGGCGCGCGACGTGCTGGTCGATCTGCCCGCGAACAACCTGTCGTTCTCGCGCCGCGCGCTCGTCGGCGAGCGCACGAAGGTGGTCGCGATCGGCGAGTCGCATCGCAGGGTCGTGTACGATCTCGTGGCCGATCCGCGCGAGCGGTCGCCGATCCGCCGTGGGCCCGTGTTCGACGAACAGTCAAGTAAGTTGACCGAAATCGAGGGCACCCTGAAGGAGGTGGCGCCGAGCGCCTGCGCGCGTGGCTGCATCCAAGGGTGGTACTGAGCGCGCGTCGTGACGCGCGGATCGTGTCAGCGCGCGGGCCGCGACTCGACGAAGACTTGGCTCGGCGCCGAGGGCGAGCGCGCCGCGACGTAGGCCGCGAGGCCGCCCTGCGCGACGCCGACGAGGCCCGCCGGGTAGGTGGCGACGACGGTCGGCGCCGCGTCGAGCGCGACCCCACGCCGCAGCAGCAGGGTGTCGTCCTCGATCCACGCGACGAAGCCCTCGCGCAGCGAGGGTTGGAGCCACGGCGCGCTCGACCCGATCGTCGCGCGCTCGTGCACCCCACGATCGGCCGCGACGGGGGCGTCGACGCGGCCGAGCATGACGCGGTAGGTGCCCTTCGCCTCGGGGGGCGCCTCGCCGAAGTCGGTGTAGAGCAGGACCCCGTCGTCGGAGAGCTGCGGGAACGCCTGCTCTCCTGGGGCCTTTCGCGCGGTGCGCGCTCCGGTCGCGAGGTCGACCACGACGACGTCGGCCGCGCGGGCCGCCGTGCTGGAGAACGCGCCCGTGGGGTCCTCCGAGAAGTCGGCGAAGGCGACGCGGCCCTTCGCGATGGCGCCGAAGCGCTGCTGGCCGGGCCCCTCGCCCACGACCGTGACGGTGCGGGTGCTGGGCGTGAACACCGCGACGTCGAGGTCGGCCGTCTCGCTCTCTGGGTCGTCGCGCGTGAACGTGTACACGACCGCGTCGACGCCGACGCGCGGCTCGAACGCCCTCGTGTACGCGCCGGGGACGGTGATGGGCGCGGCGTCGCCCACGCGCACGCGCACGACCCCGCGGCCGCTCTCGTCCACCGCCTCCCACGCCGCGAGCCCGTCACGCGCGGAGGGCCTCGCCGCGCGCGCGAGCGTGTCGGCCTGCGCGCGCTCGCCCGTGTCGAACGCGAGCCGGTAGAGGCGCCGGTCCTGCGCGGACACGTGGAGCAGCCCGCAGCCGTCCTCGGCGAAGGGAACGTAGCCGAGCGGGTCGAGGGGGTTGTCGTTGGCGCTCGCGGGCAGCGCCTCGCGGACGACCAGCGCGCGGGCGGTGCACGCAGACGGCGCGTCGGTCGCGTCGGTCGCGCCGCTCGCGTCGGCGCTCGGCGACCCCGCGTCCGCGGCCGCGGGCGGCGAGGGCGTCGCGGTCACCGCGCCGCCGCACCCGAGGGCGAGCGCGCAGAGCGTGAGGGCCGCGCCGTGCGGGATGCGCCGGCAGGCAGGCCTGGGGGTTCGGTGGTTCGGCGTCACGGGATCTCCTCGCTGCGCGGGCTCGCGGGGCCCGGCCCCCATCATGCGCTCCCCCGCGCCACGCCGCGAGGGCCTCACGCCTCGCGGGGGGGGCGAAGAAATAGAGCAGACCTTACGCGGCCTCGCGGATCAGGTCGCGCGGGTCTTCGGGGGCGCGGGCCTCGCGGGCGACCGGGTCGCCTTGTCCTTGGGAGTCGCCTTGGGAGTCGCCTTGTTCTTGGGAGTCGCTTTGTTCTGTGGAGTCGCCCGCTTCTTGGGAGTCGCCGGCGCGCTCCGCGGCCTCGGCGGCTTCGCCACCTCCTTCGCCGGCAGCGTGCGCACGAACGCGAGGCCGCGCGCGAGCCACGCCCGGAGCGCGTCGTCGCGCGCGTAGCCAGGCGGCGCCACGTACACGTACCCGCGCATCGGCTTGCCGGTGAAGTCCATGGTCCGCGCGTGCGGCTCGCGGAGGGCGGCGTCGTGGGCCTCGGCGCCCACGCGCACCATCAGGTCCTCCTTCACGATGCCGACGAACATGCTCCCGCGGAGCATGAACGCGACGCCGCCGAACATCTTCTTCTCGGTGACGTCGCGCTCCTCGGCCAGCCCCTCGCGGATGCGCT
>DAORJJ010000143.1:0-13373 GCA_035439005.1 Polyangiaceae bacterium
CTCCGCCCAGGCGGCCGAAGGCGCGAGCGAGGCGAGCGAGGCGAGCGAGATGAGAGCGAACCCAAAGACCGTGTTGGCGCGACGCAGCATGATTCCTCCGAGAGCGTGGGCCACACGCGTGACCTGCTCGTGGGTGGAGGGCTCGCGACGAAATTATCAGCGGGGCGACGATTTCTCCGGCTCCTCGCGGGTTCGTGCAGCGCAGACCCTCGGGGCGCGCGAGATGCGCTATCAAGAGGACGGGCACGCGCGTCCCAGCGTCGCGCGGCGGCCCCTACTCAAGAAAAACTCGAGGTCCCTCATGAGCGCCGCGCAACAAACATCGTCTCCCCGCTCCACCACGGTGTCCATCGTCGTCGGGTTCGCCTTCACCGACGCCGACGGCCCCGCCTTCGAACGGGCCGCCAAGATCGCCACCTGGGGCGCTGGCGGTGAGCTCCACCTCGTCCACGTGTTCGACGCGAACGCGCCGCGTACCGAGGCGAGCTCACGTGCGCTCTCCGGGCGCCTGCGCACCTACGTCGAAGAGAAAGCGGCCTCGATGGGCGGTCTCGCCGGGCTCCACGTGGGGATCCATCTCCGGTACGGCAACACCGTCCGCGAGATCCTCCAGCTCGCGTCCGACGTGGGCGCCACGATGATCGTCGTGGGCTCGCAGTCGGGCCCCCAGCTGCGGCACTGGATCATGGGCTCGACCGCCGACAAGCTGCTCGCCCACGGCTCGATCCCGGTGCTCGTCGCGAGCCCCAACGCGCGCGAGGTGCCCGCCGACGAAGTGCCGGCCATCGAGCCGCCCTGCCCCGACTGTACCCGCACGCGCCTCGAGAGCCGTGGGAACGACTGGTGGTGCGAGCGTCACGCGACCCACGCGAAGAGCGGCCACACCTACTCTTACCAGCGCGAGTGGCCCTTCACGGGCCATGACTCGTCCGTGAGCCCGACCGGCATCGATTTCTGAGCACAAAGAAGCGTTCGCGCGCGGCATGGGGCCGCGCGCGAACGAGGCGTTCACGGCATCACTTGCAGGAGGCGATGCGGAAGTCGGGCTCGCGCCCGAGGTCCACCGAGATGTTCCCGGCGTAGCGGCCACCCCCCGCGTACTGCTGCGAGCTCGTGACGTTGTAGACACGGCAGTGCGCCTCGCCGGCCGCTTGACCGAGCACCACGGAGTCGCGGATGCGGTGAGTGGGCATCAGGCCGCTCTTGCGGATGTCCCAGTCGCCGAAGGTCTGGCTGATCTTCACGACCTTCACCTTGCTCGTGGCGAGGGCGGCCTTCACCGCCGCGGACACGGCGGGGTCCGAGAACCGGCCCGGCTTGTAGCTCACCTTCGCCTGGCCCGCGGCGACCGCCGCCCCGTAGCCAGCCGCCGCCGACTCGATCGACGAGAACATCCCCGCGGGCATCGGCGCGCCCATCGCGGTGTAGAGCGCCTCGAACGGCCCCCGCAGGCTCGCCACGTACTCGGTGGGCTTTCGCGCGCGGTCGAGCTGCGCCTCGTACACCGTCTCGCCGTTGCGGATGCGCGTCAGGGTGGCGGCCACCGAGTCGCCGAGCTTCTTCGCCTTGGCCTGCGCCCTCGCGTCGAGGAACGGCTTGAGGACGGCCCGCCACTCGGCGGCGTTCTTGCACGCCTCGGCCTTGTCGCGGCCGTAGTAGCTCGTCGCGTCGACCGCGGCGAACTCGCGGTCGCACTTCGCGGCGAAGGCGGTGAGCGCCTCGGCGCTGCGCCACTTCGCCAGCATGGCAGCCGGCTCGAGGTCGTACGAGTACGTGCCGCGCACCGCCTTCACGAAGCCGAGCGCGTCCGCCAGGTTGCGCGACTCGGTCTTGTACGCCTCCTCGGCGGCGGCCTTGGTCTTGAGGTTCTGCGCGTTCTGCCCGCGCTCGGTCTGCCACTTCTTCAGGGTCGACTCGAACTCGGCCACCCACTTCGCGGTGGCCTCGTACTTGGGGTCGGAGCGGTCGGCGGCGGGCACCTTCTCGAGGCGCTCCTTCACCGTCTTGAGCTTCGACTCGTACTGATACATCGCCTGGCCGATCGTGTAGTCGGAGTCGCCGTTGGCGAACGGGCGGTTCTTCAGGTCGACCTGGCCCTTGTAGTAGTCGATCGACCGCAGGGTGTTTGCGCCGTCCTCGCTGAGAGCGAGGGCCAACGACGGGGTGGCCAGGACGGAGAGGGCGAGGACGGCGGGGGCGAGGAACGCGATCGGCTTCATGACGACTCCTTGGGGTTCTGCGGGGTGATACGGGCCCCCACGGTGGACCTTCCCCTCGTCGCCATTTTTCCTACCACGGGCGTCTGCCAGGCGTCGTGCTATGCCCACCGGATGTCCCGCGCCCGCCTCTTCGTCGCCCTGTCCCTCGTCGCCGTCGGTCCGCTCGCGTTCGTCGCGTGTGGAGGCGATCCGGAGGGGGTGCCCGACCCCGATGGCGGCGTGGTCGTCCTGCCCGATGGCGCGGTCGTGACGCCGACGGCCACCGGCACGGGGCCGGCTCCTCTGCCCGACGGCGCGCCGCCCCCGCCCGACGCCGCCCCGGCGGGACCCGCGGTCCCCCTCGAGATCCGCTACGTCGCGGCGCGCGTCACCCGCGCGGTCGACGCGACCACGCTCGCGCAGCGCGACGTCCTGGCGGCGACCTACCCCGGCGGCCTCTCCCGCGCCACCGCCAGCACGGCGTGGGACGTGCGGGATCCCGTGACGGGCCGCTACTACGCGCAGTACTCGGGCGGCGGAAAGAACGGCCTCTACAGCGTGGGCACCGACGGGAAGGCCGAGCTCATCGCGTTCGACGGGAACGTCACGTCGCTGTTCGCGCAGCCCCTCTACTGGGGCACCACCAACTACGCGGGCGATCGGCTCTACCTCTCCGGCCGGGGTGGCGCGTTCGTCGCCCGCCGCAAGGGCGCCGCGCTCGCCTTCGAGGCGCCAGTCTCGATCGGCAAGGAGGTGGAGGTGGTGCACGACCTCTCTCCCAACGGCGCGCTCGCCGTCGTGTCGGGTGTCAAGCCCTACAAGTGGGGCGACGCCGAGAACATCGTCGCGCCGCGCATGTACTCGATCTTCGAGGTGAACGCCGACGGCACCTTCGGCGCCGACGTGTCGGCGCAGTACACGCCGTTCACGTCGCTCTACGCGCAGGCGCCGCATTTCCTCCAGGACGGGTCGGGCCTCGTCTTCGAAGGCGACGACGACGCCAACACCGGCGACCACCTCTTCCTCTACAAATTCGGCGGCGCGGTGAAGGAGTTCTTCCCGAAGCCGTTCACCGACATGGACTTCAACACCCCGTGCGCGCTCGCCGACGGCCGCGTGGCCTTCTGGGAGTCCGTCGACTCGGCGTATTACCTCCGCCTCCACGACCTCGGGGCGAACACCACGAAGAGCGCCGTCACGACGTCGTTCCCGTTCAGCGGCTACGTCCGCTGCCGCTGACACGCGCGCTCCGCGGCGCGAGGGTTCAGCGCGCGTAGTGCAGCACGGCGAGCACGACCATCGCGAGCACCCACATCGCGAGCACGCCGCCCAGCACGAGCAGCACGGCGCGCGCCGCGGGGCTCGCGGGGCTCGCGGGGCTCACGGGGCGTAAGGCGGGCCCGGGCTCCCGCCGCGCGGGCGCGGGCGCAGGCTCGGGCGGGACGCTCGAGGCGTGCAGGAGCTCCTCCGCGTCCCTTGGGAGCCTCGCGGGGCGCAGGGCCTCGGCGGCCGCCGGCGTGTCGAGCGGATCTCCGCTGGCGCGTTTCGTCCGGAGCTCCGACATCAGGGGCACCTCGGTCGCGTTGGTCGCGTTGGTCGCGTCGGTCGCGTCGGTCGCGTCGGTCGCGTCGCGTGAGCGCACCCCGCGCACGCGCGCTCCGCTGGGGGGCCGCATCGTCGGGTCATCGTCGGGGACCTCACGCCGTCGCATGCCCGCTCGACTAGGCGAGCGCGCTCGGCTGGGCCAAAAACCCCGCGCGTCACCTGGGCACCGCGCGGGACACGACGATCACCGCCCTGTGCTTCGCCTTCGGCGCGCGCTCACACCGAGGGAACGGCTGCGAAGTCGGGAGCCGAATGACCGACAGCCGCTGCGACTTTCCCTGAACGAACGTGGCCTCGTCGCGGTCCACCTCCGGCGCGCCCGCGTCGTGGCGCTTGTAGAACGACGTGATCTCGTAGTGAGGCGACTCGCTCCCGTACGAGGCCCAGTGGATCTCGCGGAGCTTGCCGCCCGGCGGGGTGGCCACGTGCTCGTCGCAGAGCAGCTCCGCGGCCGGGTACGCCTCGAAGCCGAGCCACGGTGGCTCGGGCGTCGGCACGACCGCGCTCGGCGCGGGGTCTTCGGGGGGAGAGAACTCGCCAGGGAGGGTCGCGCTCTCGGGGATGAGCGGCGCCGACGTCGCGCGCGCCGCGCTCCTCGCCGCGCCCGCGTCGCCCTGGCCGGCCTGCGCCGCGTGCTTGCACCCGGCGCACCCGGCCGCGGGCGCCAGCAGCGCGAGCAGCGCCAGCGCGTCGAGCCACGGCCTGCGGTGGAGCTCGCGCGGCACCCTGCTCAGCGCTCCGGGACCATGACCTTGAGCTTCAGGAGCGCGCAGGCCCACTCGTCGCCCATCGAGCACCCGCGCTCGATGAAGCGGCGCCCCTCGCTCACCTTCCCGAAGGCCGTGAACGCGACGCCGATCGCCGTGCAGTCTCGCTCGATCCCGGAGGCGCAGGTGCCCTTCCAGATCTGGAGGTTCCGCTTGGCGGCGTCCTCGTCGACCGCGCCGCCCCGGTTGCCGTACGCGCGGAGCACCGAGCACGAGGTCGCGTCGCCGGCGGTGCATGCGGTCTTGAACAGCTCGATCGCGTCGGAGGCGCTCCGCGTCACGCCGATGCCCGCGTGGGTCACCTGCGCGAGCGACACGCAGGTCTGCTTGTCGAGCGAGCAGGCCTTCTCGTACAGGCGCACCGCGAGGGACGCGTTCTTCACCACCGACTTGCCGAACTCGACCATGTAGCCGAGGTTCGCGCAGCCCCCCGCCGAGTCGCCGTCGCACGCCTGCTTGAAGAGCTTCGCGGCGGTCTTCTGATCCGTGCCCACGCCCGCGTTGCCGAGGTACATGATGCCGAGCGTGCTGCACGCGCTGTGGTTTCCGCCCTTGCAGCCGCGGTCGAGCAGCCGCGCGGCCTGGGCGTAGTCTTGGGGCACGCCGTCACCCGTGTAGAACGTGGACCCGGCGGCGGCGCACGCGCGGTCCTGGCCGAGCTCGCAGCCGCGGGTCCACGCGGTGGTCGCGTCCTTCATGCTGCGCGCGCCGCCCTCGTTGCTGGCGAGGAAGTCGCCCAAGTACTCGCAGGAGGGACCGTCGTTGAGCTTGCACCCCTGGAGCGTCGCCTTCGAGCCCACGCTCAGGTCTTTGGCGATGTTCTCGCCGCGGAGGAGCTGGAGCCCGAGGCGTCCGCAGCTGACGCCGCTGCCACGCTCGCACAGCTCGGCGCACTGCTTGGCCTGCCCGTAGGTGCACTCGGTCGCCGCGGTCGCCGTGTCTTCGCGGGTCGGCGTGGTGCACTTGCCGCCGACGCGGACCATGCCGCTCGGGCACTCCTGCACGGCCCGGGGCTTCTCCGCCGCCGCGACCACCGTCTCCGCCGGCTTCTCGGCGGTGATGGGGATGAGCTCGACGCGGAGGAGCGCCTGGCAGCGCGCGGGGGCCTTGTCGGCGTCGGGGAGGGCCGACTTGCAGTCATCGAGCTTGCCGTCCGAGTTGTGGATCTTCGACTCGCGGGCCGACCCGCCCGCGGCGCCGATGCTGAAGAACTCGGCCACGGCCCGCGCGTGGGCCTTGTCGCCGGTCTCCATCACGAACGCCCCGACCATGGCCCCCTTCACGAAGTGCGAGGCGCCCGCGCACTCGCCGCGGAGGTCCTTCTTCGTGACGTGGTTCCAGGTGGTGCGAATCTTCCCGATCATCACCAAGGCGACGTCGAGCGTGGTGGAGCGTCCAAGCTCGCCGCCCATTTGCCCGACGAGCCCTGCGCCGCCGAGCGGCAGGTTGGCGCGGATGTCGTCGGCCGACTCGAGCCGCACGAGCTGCTCTTTGGTCGACATGCCCACGAAGGCGTACGTGCCGTCCACGCTGCAGTTCTTCAGCAAGCGGAACCCGCGGTCGCTGTACTCCACGACCGCGAGGCCCTCCTTCATCGCGAGCTCGAGGTTGCCGCGGTGCTGCGGCTCCCAGTCGACGATGAGCGGCTCGCCGTTGCCTTCGACGATCACGCGGGGGCCGGGGGTCGGCGGCGGCGGTCCCGGCGGGAGCTTGTCCCAGCACCCCGCGAGCGCCCCGGCCATGATCGACAATGCTGCGAGCTTCTTCATGAAAACGCCTCCGCGAAGCCAGGCCTTGGGCGCACGGGGCGCGCGTCGGGCCTCGGGTAGACGATAGCGGAAAGTGTCGCCGAGGGGGAAACGGCCGCGTGACGACGCGGCCACGCGGGAAATAGGTGAGCCCCGCGAGGGGAGGGGCTCGCGGGGCTCGGAGGAGGCTCTCGTTTCGGGGGCTCAGCCGGGGAGGCCACCTCCCTCCTGGGCGGTCTGCGGAGAGGCAGCGCTGCGGGGGACGACGTCGGCCGCGAGGGGGCTCGCCGGCTCGAGCGCGGCCTCGAGCACCTGGCGCATGTCCTCCACGAGCACGATCTCGAGGGCGTCGCGCACCTCCTGCGGGACCTCGTCGAGATCCCGCGCGCACCGCTCGGGGAGGATGACCCGGGTGAGGCCCGCGCGGTGCGCGGCGAGGACCTTGGCCTTGATGCCGCCCACCGGGAGCACGCGGCCTCTCAGCGTCGCCTCGCCCGTCATCGCCGTGTCGGCGCGGACGCTGCGACCCGTGAAGAGCGAGGTCAGCGCGGTGAAGATCGTCACGCCCGCCGAAGGCCCGTCCTTCGGCACCGCGCCCGCGGGCACGTGGATGTGGACGTCCTCGTTCTCGAGGGTGCCGGGCGGCAGCCCGAGCTCTTTGGCGTGGCTGCGCACGTAGGTGAGCGCCGCGCGGGCCGACTCCTTCATGACGTCGCCGAGCTGCCCGGTGATCTCCACGTGGCCCTTGCCAGGCATGCGCGAGGTCTCGATCTGCAGGGTGCTCCCCCCGAACGGGGTCCACGCCAAGCCCGTCGCCATGCCCGGGGTCGTCGTGGCGTCGTGCGCCTCGCGCTCGAAGCGGGGCCGGCCGAGGTGCTGCGCGAGGTCGCCTGCCTCGACGTGCACGCGCGCCGGGTCTCCCGTGTCCGCCGTCACGTCCGTCGAACTCGGCGTCTTGCCGGCCTTCGCGATGTGGAGCGCCGCCGCGCGGCAGAGGCGGGTGAGCTCGCGATCCAGCTGCCGCACGCCCGCCTCCCGTGTGTAGTCTCGGATGACGGCGAGCAGCGCCTCGTCGGTGATGGTGAGCCGCTCTCCCGCGCTGCCCGAGAGCCCGTGGCCTCGTGTGCGCTTCGGGACGAGGTGCGTCTTGGCGATGCGCACCTTCTCCTCCGGCGTGTAGCCGGAGAGCTCGACGATCTCGAGGCGATCGCGGAGCGGCGCGGACAGGGTCTCGAGCGTGTTCGCCGTGCAGAGGAACAGCACCTCGGAGAGATCGAAGGGCAGCTCGAGGTAGTGGTCCGTGAACGTGTGGTTCTGCTCCGGGTCGAGCACCTCGAGCAGCGCGGCCTCGGGCGACCCTTGGAAGCCTTGGGAGAGCTTGTCGATCTCGTCCAGCAGCACGACCGGGTTCTTCACCTTGGCCTTGCGGAGCGCGTGGAGGATACGCCCGGGCAGCGCGCCCACGTAGGTGCGCCGGTGCCCGCGCACCTCGGCCTCGTCGCGCACGCCGCCGAGGGCGACCCGCACGAACGGCCGGCCCGTGGCCCGCGCGATCGACTCGCCGAGGCTCGTCTTGCCCACGCCGGGCGGGCCCACGAGGCAGAGCAGGGTGCCGCGCTGCTCGGAGGACTCGCGTGGGTCGGACGAGCCACGCTCGGCGTCGTCGCGCGGCTCCGAGGAGCCCTCGGCGGGGGCGCCGTGCGCGAGGCCGAGCACCGCCATGTGCTCGAGGATCCGTCGCTTGACGTCGGTGAGGCCGTAGTGGTCGCGCTCGAGCTGCGCCTCGACCTCCGAGACGTCGAGGCGCACCTCGGCGCGCTTCGACCAGGGGAGGTCGGCGATGAGCTCGAGGTAGTTGCGGATGACGTGCACCTCGGCGCCCTGACCGCCCATCTGCGCGAGCCGCCCGAGCTCGCGATCGGCGACCTTGCGCGCCTCCTCGGGGAGCTTCGCCTCGGCGAGCCGCTTCTTCAGCGCGCCAAGCTCGCTCGTCTCGTTGTCGGCGTCGTCGTCACCGAGCTCCTTCTGAATGGCCTTCAGCTGCTCGCGGAGCACCGCCTCGCGCTGCGACTTCCCGAAGCGCTGGCGCACCTCGCTCTCGATCTTCGCCTTCACCTCGCCCCGGGCGCGGAGCTCGCCGAGGGCGTCGGTGAGCGCTCGGAGTCGGCTCGGGACGTCGAGCTCGGCGAGCAGCGCGACCTCGCGCTCGGTCGCGACGTTCGACTGCGCGGCCACGGTGTCGGCGAGGGCCGCGGGGTCGAGCGCTCGGGCGTCGAGGTGCGCCAGCGCGCCGCCCTCGGACTCGGTCGCGTCCTTCAGGGAGCGCACGAGCGCCGCGGCGAGCTCCTGCGCCTCGAGGGTGTCGGCCCCGCGCTCCTCGAGCTTCTCGACGGTGGCCCGCAGGAACGGTCCGTCGTCGTGCAGGTCGATGAGCCTCGCCCGATCGAGCCCAGTGACCGAGAGCTGCCAGTCCGACTCGCTCCGCTTCTGGATGGTCTCCACCCGCGCGAGCGTCGCCACGGCGTAGAGCTCGCTCTGGTCGGGGGCTTGGGTCTTCGGGTTCCGCTGGGTGAGCGTCACGATGACGTCGCCCGGGTAGAGCGTGCGGAGCAGCGCGAGCGAGCGAGGCCGGCCCACGGAGAGGGTGAGGGTGGTCCCCGGGAAGAGCACCCCGGAGCGGAGAGGGAGAGCGGCGAGGGGGGCGTTGGGCGCCGGAGCGCCGCCACGGGACGGGGTCATGGAGTTCTCTTTTTTTCTCGGGTGGCGGTGACGACACAGACGCGCGCCTCGACCGCCGCGGCGAGGAGGCTCGCGCGGCTTCGGTGGGCGTGCAGGCGGGTCGCGACGGCGCCGCGCACCTTGCGCCGCGCCAGCCGCCCCGTCGTGAACAGAACCTAAATGCGTTCACGGCGGCGTCAACGGGCGCCCGGGCGATTCCGGCGTCGCCGCGCGGGCGTGGCGGGTTGCGCTCCCTCGCCGCCCCGTCGAGTATAGTCGAGCTGTGCCGCACCCCCTCCCCCACATCGACGAGCGCGCGCTGTTCGAGCGAGGGCCCGTCGTCGTCTTCAAGTGGAGGAACGAGGAGGGGTGGCCCGTCGAGTACGTCTCCGGGAACGTCCACGAGGTGCTCGGCTACGCGGCCCACGAGTTCGTGTCGGGCGCCGTGTCGTACGGCGGCCTCGTGCTGTCCGAGGACCTCGCCCGGGTCGGCGCCGAGGTGACCTCCGCGACCGAGGCTGGCACCGAGTCGTTCGCGCACGAGCCCTACCGCGTGCGGCGCCGCGACGGGCACGTGGTCTGGCTCTACGACTACACCCACATCTTGCGCGACGCGCAGGGGACCGCCACGCACTACCTCGGCTACGTGTTCGACGTCACGAGCCGGGTCAGCGCCGAGGCCGAGCGCCACGAGCTCGAGCTGCGGCTCGTGCGGGCCCAGAAGCTCGAGAGCCTGGGCGTGCTCGCGGGCGGCGTCGCGCACGACTTCAACAACCTGCTCACGGGCGTGCTCGGCCACACGAGCCTCGCGCGGAAGACCCTCGAGGCGCGCGCCGCGGGCGGCGTCGGGCCGGCCGAGCTCGAGCGCCTCGCGACGGGGCTCGAGCAGATCGAGAAGCTCTCGCTGCGCGCGGCCGAGCTCACCCAGAAGCTGCTCGCCTACGCGGGCATGCGACCGCTCGTCGTCGCCCCGGTGGACCTCGGCTCGCTCCTCGCCGACATGGCGAGCCTGCTCGGCGTCGTGATCACGCGCAAGGCCAAGGTCGTCCGCGAGCTCGCGCCCGCGCTCCCTTGCGTCATGGGCGACCGCGCCGAGCTCCAGCAGGTCGTCATGAACCTGCTGACGAACGCCTCCGACGCCCTCGGCGACGGCGAAGGCACCATCACGCTGCGCACCTCCACGCGAGCCTTGCCCGCCGAAGACGCCGCGGCGCGGGGCGTCGCCCCGGGCGACTACGTCGCGCTGGAGGTCGCCGACACGGGCTGCGGCATGTCGGAGGAGACCAAGGCGCGCCTCTTCGAGCCGTTCTTCACGACGAAGTTCGCGGGCCGCGGCCTCGGGATGTCGGCCGTGCTCGGCATCGTGCGCGGCCACCGCGGCGCGATCACGGTCGCGTCGGAGCCCGGCGCGGGCTCGCGGTTCACGCTGCTCTTTCCGGCCGTCGATCTCCCCGAGCAGCCGCCCGTGGCGGAGCCCCCGCCGTCGTCGTGGAAGGGGCGCGGCACGGTGCTCATCGCCGACGATCAGCGCGCGATCTGCGCCACCCTCGGCGTGCTCCTGCGCACCCTCGGCTTCGAGACCCTCGCCGCCCCCGACGGGCGCGCGGCCCTCGAGCTGTTCCAGGTCCACCACGCGAAGATCGTGCTCGCGCTGCTCGACATGACCATGCCGGTGCTCTCGGGCGTCGAGACGCTGAAGGCGCTGCGCGAGCTCGAGCCCACGCTGCCCGTCATCCTCTCGACCGGGTTCAGCCTCGAGGACGTCGGGGAGAAGCTCTCCGAGCAGTCGGTCGTCTTCCTCCAGAAGCCGTACCGCCTCGCGGACCTCGAGGCCGCGCTGCGGGCCGCGCTCGAGCCGTCCGAGGCCGCCGCGACGTCGGGCTGAGCGAGCTCGACGGCGGCGCCAAAGGGCTCACCCGCGCGCCGCGAGCCCCACCACGAGCAGCACCGCGAGGTCGCGCGCGCGCGCGGCGGCGTCCGCGGGCGGCAAGATGAAGAGGGTGGGCGGCGACAGCGACGCGAGCGCGAGCTGGGCGCCCCGCCCCGCGTCGTGGGGGCCGAGCTCCCGCCGCCGGCCGGCGACGGCGAAGAGCTCCGAGTAGAACGCCCGCTCGCGCTCGAAGAAGCGCGCCTGCTCGCGGCGCGTGACCTCCGTGCGGCACTGGAGCAGCTCGCAGGTCTTGCCGCCGGGGCCCTTCTCTCGAAACGAGAGGAACGCCCTCGTGCGGGCCTCGATCACCGCGACGAACGCCGTCGACAGGTCGGCGTCGGCGTCCCGCTCGCGCAACGCCTCTTGCATCGCCGCCAGCACGACCCCGTGCATCGTCCCGGAGAGCTCGGACACGATCGCGTCCTTCGAGTCGAACTCGAGGTACACCGTGCCCACGCCCACCCCGGCCGCCCTGGCGATGTCGGCGACGGTGGTCTTCTGGGGGCCGTGCTCGGCGAACAGCCGCCGCGCTGCGTCGAGGATGTGCTCGCGGCGCGGGTCGGTCGGCGTCTCGCGCATCCCCTCGAGAGTAGCAACTTGGCGCAGAAAGGGGAGGAGGCCGGGCCCGCGGCCGAAAAAACGCGTCGTTCGTCGCGGCGTGTGGGCTGTAGAATGGGACAAATGTACGGTGAGACCGGCCTCGATCCACGCCAGCCTGGCTACACGTGGGGGGACTACGTCGACGCGCTCGTCGCGGACGCCGGGTCGCTGGCGGCGGTCGCGCTGAAGGTGGCGCAGCACGCCTCGCCCGCGCTCGACGCCCAGTCCGTCGAGCGGGGTCTGCGTCGGCTCCGCGGCCGCGGCACGCGCGACGGGGGCGAGCATGGTGTCCGGCTGCTCCGCGTCTACGGGCTCCCTCGCTCGGTGGAGGCCCGCCTGCGGTGGCTCGGCATGTTCCACAGCCGCAGCGCCGACCTGCCCTCGGAGCTGCTCCGGGACCTCCTGAACATCTGGAGCCGCCCGCCGGCCTCCGACTCCGCCGACCGGGTCTGGCTCGCGCTCGGCTACGCGCAGCTCGCGGTGAGGCAGCGCGACTACGCTGAGGCGCACGCTCGGCTCGCGGAGGTGCCCGTCACCGCCGCCGCCGCCGCGCGCCTCGAGCGCGCGCTCGTCTTCGCGTACGTCGAAGACCGCCTCGACAGCTTCCAGTCGAAGACCTACGCCCTCGAGGAGGCCACGGACCTCGTCGGGGCGCTCGACCCAGCCGATCCCGAGCGCCCGAACTACGCGGCGCGGCTCGCCGACCAGCTCGCGCACGAGCACCTCCGCTGCGGCGAGCTCGAGCCTGCCCGCGAGCTCTACGAGGGCATCGCCGCGGTGACGCCGTATGCGGCGTGCCGTCGCGCGCTCGGCCTCGCGTACGTCCTCGGCCGCTGCGGCGCGCAGGCCGAGGCCCTGGCTATGGCGCGCGCGGCGTCTCGCCACGCCGGGGACGGCGGCTTCGTGCGCCTTCGGGCGGTGTCGCTCGGACTGCTCGCGCACCTGAAGGGCGCCTCTCCGCGCAGCGCGCTCCGTCGCCGGGCCGCGGCGATCGCGCGCAGGCTCGACGACGCGGAGCTCGACGCGCGGCTCGCGCGCTGAGCGCGGGCGTCAGCGGCCGCCGAGTGTGAGGGTGAGCGGCGGCTCCGCGCCGGCGTCGGTCGCGCGCGTCACCTGGAGCTGTGCGCCCACCTGCTGCAGCCTCGCGCCGCCGAGCGTGAGGGCCTCGCACCCCACCTGACCCGCGGGGAAGCTCTCCTCCACGAAGAGGTCGGAGGGGGACGTCCGCGCGCGCAGGGTCCACACGCCCCCACATGCGTACGCGCCGTCCGCCGAGGCGCGCAGAAAGAGCCCCGCCGGCGCCCCGAGCGCGTCGGTGCGGACGAGGCTCGCCATCAGCGGGCGCACGCCGTTCGCCGCCGCGGTGGGCTCCGCCCAGCTGCCTCCGAGCGCCTCCACGGGGCCGCCCGCGCCGACGCGCGTGAGCGTCCCGCTCGCGTACACCGGGGCGCCCGCGAACTCGCCCCAGTACTCGTAGAGGACCTTGCCGTCGGGCTGGAGCGTGAGGAGGTCGTCGCCCTCGACGATGCACGCCCCCTCCGGCGGGACCGACTCGTGCGCGAAGAGGCGCAGGCTCGTCGTGGGCGCGCCCGCGTCGATGGCGCCTGCGTCGCCAGTGGCCGGATCGTGGCGGGTGAGGTAGCCGCCGCAGCCGAGCGAGGGGTACGTCATGAGGCCTACGACCGAGCCCGCCGCGGCCGTGAGCGCCGTGGGGTGCACGCTCACGAGCACCGTGAACGGATCGATGCCCGCTTGCGTGGCGGTGCCCTGCCAGAGGCCCGAGAGCGGGCTCGGTGGCGGCCCGGCG